>JAQGHX010000029.1 GCA_028288745.1 Roseomonas sp.
GGGCCGACGACTACCTGGTGCCGTCCCGTGTCCTGTCGCGCACGGCGCCGGCCGCCCTGGCCGGCGGCCCGGGACAGCCCGCCGCGCGCTGGCACCTGGCGCATGAGCCCGATGCCGCCGGCTATGCCCGGGCCGTCGGCCGGGCGCTGCGCATCATGGCGGCCGAGGCCGGGCAGGCGGGCGGGCTGAGCAAGATCGTGCTCTCCCGCAGCCTGCTGGCCACGGCGGACCGGCCGATCGACCAGGACGCGCTGCTGCGCCGCCTCGCGGCCGACCCCAGCATCACCGCCTTCCTGGTGCCGCTGCCGCCGCGCGGCGGCGCCCCCCGCGTGTTGGCCGGCGCCACGCCGGAGCTGCTGCTCGCCAAGACCGGCGGGCGCATCGCCTCCCACCCGCTGGCGGGTTCCGCCCGCCGGCAGCGGGACGCCACGGCCGACAGCGCCGCCGCCGCCGTCCTGGCGCGGTCCGACAAGGACCGGCGCGAACACGCGATCGTCGCCGATTTCATCCTGGACACCCTGGCCCCCTATTGCCGCCATCTGGCCGCGCCGCAGGGCACGGTGCTGACCAGCACCAACAGCATGTGGCACCTCGGCACGCGCATCGAGGGCGAGTTGAAGGACGCCTCCGTCAGTTCCGCCGAGCTGGCGGCCGCGCTGCACCCCACCCCCGCCGTCTGCGGCCTGCCGCGCGCCCGCGCCCAGGCGCTGATCAGCGAGATCGAGCCCTATGACCGCGACTTCTATGCCGGTGCCGTCGGCTGGTGCGACGCGGCGGGCGACGGTGCCTGGCATGTCTCCATCCGCTGCGCCGAGATTGCGGGAGCCACGGCACGGCTCTATGCCGGCGCCGGCATCGTTCCCGGCTCTGACCCCCTGGCGGAGGCGGATGAAACGGCCGCCAAATACGGGGCGCTGCTGGCGGCCCTCGGCATCGAACTGAAAGAGGTCCGCCCGTGATCCCACTGCGCCAGCACTGGCCCCAGGAATTCGCCGACCGCTACCGTGCGGCCGGCTACTGGCGGGGCGAGACTTTCTCGGCATTCCTGCGGCAGCGCGCGGCCGAACGGCCGCAGGCCACCGCCATCGTGCAGGGCGAGCGGCGCTGGAGCTATGGCGAGTTGCTGGCCCGCGCCGAGGCCGCCGCCGCCGGCTACCTGAAGGCCGGGTTGCGCCCGGGGGACCGGGTGGTGGTTCAGATCGGCAATGTCGCCGAGTTCTTCTCCGCCGTGTTCGGGCTGTTTCGCGCCGGGATGATCCCGCTCTACGCGCTGCCGGCGCACCGCATCACCGAGATCGCTCATTTCGCGCGCCGGGCGGAAGCGGCGGGCTATGTCATCGCGGACCGGCAGGACGGGTTCGACTACCGCGACCTCGCCCGCGCCCTGCAGGCCGAGGTGCCGGCGGTGAAGCATGTCGTCGTCGCCGGCGAGGCGGCCGAATTCACGCCCCTGGCGACGGAACGCGACGGGAGCGTGGCCCTGCCGCCCGACGTGGCGTCCTCCGACGTCGCCTTCATCCAGATCTCGGGCGGCAGCACGGGATTGTCGAAACTGATCCCGCGCACGCATGACGACTATCTCTATAGCTGCCGGGCCAGCAACGAGATCTGCGGCGTGACGCCGGACAGCGTATTCCTGGTCGCCCTGCCCGCCGCGCATAACTTCCCGATGAGCTCGCCCGGCCATATCGGCACGCTCTACGCGGGCGCGACGGTGGTGCTCAGCCCCTCCCCCAGCCCCGACGCCGCCTTCCCGCTGATCGAGCGGGAGCGCGTGACCATCACCGGGCTGGTGCCGCCGCTGGCGCTGCTCTGGATGCAGGCGGCGCCGGATACGCCGCATGACCTGTCCAGCCTGGAGGTGCTGCTGGTAGGGGGCGCCAAGTTCACGCCGGAAGTGGCGCGGCGCGTGCGGCCGGCGCTGGGCTGCACGCTGCAGCAGGTCTTCGGCATGGCGGAAGGGCTGGTGAACTACACCCGGCTGGACGACGCAGAGGACACCATCATCAATACCCAGGGTCGCGCCATCAGCCCCGATGACGAGGTTCTGGTGGTGGACGACCTGGGCAACCCGGTGCCGGAGGGCGAGCCGGGCTACCTGCTGACGCGCGGCCCCTACACCATCCGCGGCTACCACAATGACGACGCCGCCAATGCCCGCTCCTTTACCAGCGACGGCTTCTACCGCACCGGCGATATCGTCCGCCGCCTGCCCGGCGGCTATCTGGTGGTGCAGGGCCGCGCCGGCGACCATATCAACCGCGCCGGCGAGAAGATCTCGGCGGAAGAGATCGAGGACCATCTGCTGGCGCATCCGCATGTCTTCGACGCCGCCATCGTCTCCATCCCCGATGAATTCCTCGGTGAGCGCAGTTGCGCCTTCATCATCCCGCAGGGCGAGAGGCCGAAGGGCGCGGCGCTGAAGGCATGGATGCGCACGCGCGGCATCGCGGAATACAAGGTGCCGGACCAGGTCGTGCTGGTGGAGAGCTTCGCCACCACCGCGGCCGGCAAGGTCAGCCGCAAGGAACTGCGCGCCCGCCTGCGCGCCGAGTTCCTGGAACGCCAGTGAGGGCCTGACATCGTGACCGCCACCAAGGGCCTGCCCACCATCGCCCCCTACGCGCTGCCGCGCGCCGATGAACTGCCCGCGCCGCGCGGCCCCTGGAGGCTGGAGCGCGGCCGCGCCGCGCTGCTGGTGCACGACATGCAGCATTACTTCGTGCGCCCCTTCGCGCCCGACGCATCGCCGCTGGCGCCGGTGGTGCGGAACATCGCGCGGCTGATCGCCCATGCGCGCGGCGCCGGCATCCCGGTATTCTACACGGCGCAGGCCGGCAACCAGGACCGGCGCGACCGTGGCCTGCAGGCCGACCTCTGGGGCCCCGGCATGTCCGGCGCGCCGGAGCACCAGCCGATCCTGCCGGAACTCGCCCCCGCCGAGGGCGATTTCGTGCTGACGAAGCACCGCTACAGCGCCTTCCAGCGCAGCAACCTGGAGACGCTGATGCGCGTGCGCGGCCGCGACCAGCTGGTTGTCTGCGGCATCTACGCCCATATCGGCTGCCTGCTGACGGCGGCGGAGGCCTTCATGCGCGATATCGAGCCTTTCTTCGCCGCCGACGCGGTGGCCGATTTCTCGCGCGAGAAGCATGACATGGCGCTGGCCTATGTCGCCTCCACCTGCGCCGTGCCGCTGACCACCGCGCAACTGCTGGGGGCCCTGTGAGCCTGACGCGGGAGCGCATGCGCGCCGATATCGCCGCCCTCATCCACGAGGCGCCGGAGGAGATCGGCGGCGACGACAACCTGATCGACCTGGGTCTCGATTCCATGCGGGCGATGAACCTGCTGGTGGCCTGGAGCAAGACCGGCCTGGAGCTGGATTTCTCCGAGTTCGCCGAGCGGCTGACGCTGGATGCCTGGTGGGCCATCGTGCGGCGGTGCCAGGAGGATGCGGCCCGGAGAGGCGGGGTCCAGGGGGGGGCATGAGCGCGCTGCTGCCCGCGCCCATGGCCGCCACGCGCCCTGACCCGCGCCCGCTGACGGAGGCCCCGCTGACGGAGGCCCCGTTGGCCGAGGCCCCGCTGACCGAGGCACAGGCGGGCCTGTGGTACGCCCAGGCGCTGGACGCGGCCAATCCCATCTTCAACACCGGCCAGTACCTGGACCTGCGGGGGCCCCTGGATGCCGGCGCCTTCCGCGAGGCGGTGGACGGCATGGTGGCCGAGGCCGATTCTCTGGCACTGCGTATCGCGGATACCGGCGGCGGCCCCGCGCAGTGGGTGGAGGAATCCCGCCGCCCCTGGCTGGAGGTGATCGACCTGTCCTCGGACGCCGCGCCGGAACAGGCGGCGCTGGATGCCATGGCGCGCGACATGGCGACGCCGGTGGACCCGGCCCGGCAGGCCCTGGCGGCGGAGCGGCTGTACCGGCTGGGGCCCGCGCGGCACCTTTGGTACCAGCGGGTGCATCATCTGGCGGTGGATGCCTTCGGCACCGACCTGCTGGTGCGCCGCGTGGCCGGGCTTTATGCCGCCCGGCTGGGGCAGGGCGTGGCGGGGCCGCCGCTGGCGCCCCTCGGCATCGCCCTGGACGAGGATGCCGCCTACCGCGCCGCCCCCCGCCGCGCTACCGATGCCGCCTACTGGCGGGATGCCTTCGCCGGCAGCACGGAGGTCGTGGGGCTGGCCCCCGGCCATGCCATGACCGGCCGGTGGGCGCAGCGGCACAGCCTGCCGCTCGGCGCCGGGCTGAGCGACGCCCTGCGCGAGGCGGGCGCCACCCATGGCCTGCCCTGGCCCGACCTGCTGGCGGCCCTGGTGGGCGCCTATATCCGCCGCCACGCGGGCGGCGAGGAAGCCGTGCTCGGCGTCGCTTTCATGGGGCGGCTGGGCAGCCCGGCGGCGCGGGTGCCCTGCACGCTGATGAACGTGCTGCCGCTGCGGCTGAAACCCGACGAGGCCGCGCCGCTCGGCACCTGTTTCGCCGAAGCCGGGCGGCAATTGCTGCGCGGCCGCCGCCATGGCCGCTACCGGGGCGAGCAGCTGCGGCGCGACCTGGGCCGCGTCGGCGCCGGGCGCCGCCTGCATGGCGCCCTGCTGAACCTGCTGCCCTTCGACAGCCTGCCGGCCTTCCCGGGGCTGGAGGCCAGCCAGCACGTGCTCGGCACCGGTCCGGTGGACGACATCACCCTTACCTTCCGCGGCCAGCCCGACGCCACCGCCCTGCGGCTGGAGATCGAGGCCAACCCCGCCCTCTACAGCGCCGCCGACATCGCCGCCCACGCCACCCGGCTGGCGCATTTCTGCGAGGCCGCGCTGCGCGCCGGGCGCCTGGCCGATGTGCCGACCGCCACGCCGGACGAAACCCGCTGGCTGCTGCACGACCTCAACGCCACCAACCATCCGGTGCCCGATACCACGCTGGCCGCGCTGATGGCCGCCACCATGGCGGCGACCCCGCAGGCCCCCGCGCTGGCCTTCGGCGATACCGTGCTGACCTATGCCGCGCTGGACGCGCGCAGCGCCGCCCTGGCCGCCGCTTTGCGCGCGCGGGGCGCGGGGCCGGGCGCCATCGTCGCCGTGGCGCTGGAGCGTTCCATCGACCTGGTGGTGGCGCTGGTGGCGGTGCTGCGGGCCGGTGCCGCCTACCTGCCGCTGGACCCGGGCCACCCGGAGGCGCGCATCGCCCGTATCCTGGACCGCGCCCGCCCGGTGCTGGCGCTCTCCGCCCGTGCCCTGCCGGGCGGCGTGCCGGTGCTGGCGCCGGGCGACTGGCCCCTGGAAGGCGCCGCCCCGGCCGATGGTCCCGCGCCCGGCGACGCGGCCTATGTGCTCTACACCTCCGGCTCCACCGGCGAGCCGAAGGGCGTGGTGGTGGAGCACCGCGCCATCGTCAACCGGCTGGAATGGATGCGCTGCCACTACGGCTTCGGGCCACAGGACCGCATCCTGCAGAAGACGCCCGCCACCTTCGACGTGTCCGTCTGGGAATTCTTCCTGTCCTTCGTCAGCGGCGGCACGCTGGTGGTGGCGCCGCCGGGCGCGCACAAGGACCCGGTGGCGCTGGCGGCGCTGCTGCGGGACCAGCGCATCACCACCGCGCATTTCGTGCCCTCCATGCTGGCCACCTTCCTGGCGGAGCCCGGCGCGAGGGGCCTGTCCCTGGCGCGCGTCTTCTGCAGCGGCGAGGAACTGACGGCCGAATTGCGCGACCGCTTCCACGCGCTGGTGAAGGCCGGGCTGCACAACCTGTACGGCCCCACCGAGGCCGCCGTGGATGTCAGCTTCTGGCCCGCTTCCGCCACCGACCGCAGCCACCCGGTGCCGATCGGCCGCCCGGTCTGGAACACCCGCCTCTACGTGCTGGACGAGGCCGGGCGCCCGGTGCCGCCGGGCGTGGCCGGGCACCTGTTCATCGCCGGCGTGCAGCTGGCGCGCGGCTATCTCGGCCGGCCGGACCTGACGGAGGCCGCTTTCATCCCGGACCCCTTCCGCCCCGGCGAACGGATGTACCGCACCGGCGACCTCGCCCGCATCCGGGCCGACGGCGCCATCGTCTATCTCGGCCGCTCCGACCACCAGGTGAAGATCCGTGGCCAGCGCATCGAACCTGGCGAGATCGAGGCGGCGCTCGCGGGCTTCCCCGGGCTGCGGCAGGTGCGCGTCATCGCGCGGGAGGACCGCGCGGGCGACAAGCGGCTCGTCGCCTATGTCGTGCCCGGCGAGGATCACGACGCGGCGGCGCTGCGGGCCTATGCGGCGGCGCGGCTGCCGGATGCCATGGTGCCGGCTGCCTTCGTCACGATGGGCGCGCTGCCGGTGAACAGCAGCGGCAAGCTGGACCGCGGCGCCCTGCCCGCGCCGGATTACGCGGCCTCCCGCGGCCGCGCGCCGGCGGCTGGCACGGAGCAGCGCCTCGCCGCCCTGTTCGCCGGGGTGCTGGGGCTGCCGGAGGTCGGCGCGGAGGATGATTTCTTCGCCCTCGGCGGCCATTCGCTATTGGCGGTGGACCTGATGCGGCGGGTGCGCGAGGCCTGGGGCGGGGACCTTGGCCTCGGCGCGCTGTTCGGGCACCCCAGCGTCGCGCGCCTGGCCGCCATGCTGGACGGCGAGACCGGCAATATCCCTGGCGGCGACAGTGGCCTTGGCCCGCTGGTGCGGCTGCAACAGGGCGACGACGCGCTGCCGCCGCTCTTCGTCGTGCATCCGGCGGGGGGGATTTCGTGGTGCTATGGCGGGCTGGCGCGGGCCCTCGCGCCGCGCCGCACGGTCTATGGCCTGCAGGCCCCCGCGCTGGACCCGGCCATCGCCGCGCCGGACAGCCTGGACGCGCTGGCCGCCGGCTACGTGGACCGCGCCATGGCCGCCACGCCACATGCCACCTTCCACCTCGCGGGGTGGTCGGTGGGCGGCATCCTCGCCCATGCCATGGCGGTGCGGCTGCGCGCGCTGGGGCAGCGCGTCGGCGTGCTGGCGATGCTGGATTCCTACCCCAGTGACGTCTGGCGCGCCGAGCCGGAGCCCGATGAGAACGCGCCGCTGCGCGCCCTGCTGGCCATCGCCGGCTACGACCCCGACCGCCTGCCTGACCTGGAACTGACCCGCGCCACCGTGGTGGATTTCCTGCGCCGTGGCGACAGCCCGCTGGGCGGCCTGCCGGATGCCGCGCTGGATGGCGTGGTGCGGGTGGTGCAGGGCAATAACCGCCTGGTGCGTGCGCATCGCCATGGCCGCTACGACGGTACCGTCACTCATTTCCGCGCGGCGCTGGACCATGCCGGGCGCGACCTTTCGCCCGCCATGTGGCAACCCTATGCGGCGAGGGTGGCGGTCATCGACATCCCGGCGCTGCATGCCAACCTGACCGGGCTCGCCGCCACCGCCCTGATCGCCCCCCTGCTGGGGCAACTGCTCGCCGATGCCCGGAACGAGGAACGACCCTGATGCGACCCAGTGGATTGAACGGCAAGCGGGTGGTGGTGACGGGCGCCGCCGGCGGTATCGGCCAGGCCGTGCTGGCCGCGCTGCTGGAGGAGGGCATGCGCGTCATCGCCACCGACCTGGACCCCGCCGCCATCCCGCCCGCCCCCAACCTGCGGGCCGAGCGGCTGGACGTGACCAACAGCGCGGCGGTCGATGCGCTGGTCGCCCGCATCGAGGCCGAGGAAGGCCCCGTCGATTGCGGCGTCAGCCTGGCCGGCATCCTGGCCACCGGCACGGTGGCGGAGACCAGCGACGAAAGCTGGCGCCGGGTCTTCGCGGTCAATACCGATGGCGTCTTCCACCTGGGCCGGGCGCTGGCGCGGGTGATGGGGCAGCGCGGGCGGGGCGCCATCGTCGTTGTCAGTTCCAATGCCGCCGGCATCCCGCGCCATGCCATGGCGGCCTATGCGGCTTCCAAGGCCGCGACCACCATGTTCGCCCGCTGCCTGGGGCTGGAACTGGCGCCGCTCGGCATCCGCTGCAACATCGTCGCCCCTGGCTCCACCCTCACGCCCATGCAAACCGGCATGTGGGCGGACGGGCAGGGCGCGGCCCGAGTCATCGCCGGCATGCCGGAACAGTACAAGACCGGCATCCCGCTGCGGAAGCTGGCGACGCCTGAGGATATCGCCGACGCCGTGGCCTTCCTGCTTTCCGACCGCGCCGGGCACATCACCATGGCCGACCTCTATGTCGATGGCGGCGCCACCCTGCGTGCCTGAGATGTCCCCGCCCCCGGCCTTCCCGCCGGTCACATTGCCGGGCACCGAGGAACACGGGCTGGAGGGGCCCGGCGGCGCCTACCGCCTGTTCCTGGCCATCCCGCCCGGCGAGCCGCCCCCCGGCGGCTTCCCGCTGCTGCTGCTGCTGGATGCCAATGCCAGCTTCGCGACGCTGCTGGACATTCAGCGCCAGGGCGCGCAGCGGGCAGGGGCCACGCGCATCGGCGCCGCCGTGGTGGCCGGCATCGCCTATCCCGGCGACGCGCCCTACCACCGCGAGCGGCGCGGCCTGGACTATACGCCTGGCCCGCCCGCCGCCGAGCCCGCCGCCCACCCCAGCGGCGGCCGCGACGCCTTCCTGGCGATGCTGCGCGGCCCGGTGGCGGCGCTGCTTGGGCAACGCTGCGCCATCGATGCGGGGCGGCGGGTGCTGATCGGCCATTCGCTGGCGGGTTTCTTCACGCTGGACGTGCTGGCGCACGACCCCGCCGCCTTCACCGATTACGTGGCCATCAGCCCCTCCGTCTGGTGGGACAAGGCGCGGCTGCTGCGGGGGCTGGAGACACCGCGCGGCGGCGCGCGCGCGCCCCGCGTGGCGATCGGGGTGGGCGAGTGGGAACAGGGCCTGGCGCCGTGGGAAGCCGCCACCCCCGATGCCGCCCGCACCGCCGGGCGGCGTGGCCGCCGCGCCATGGTGGAGCAGGCGCGGGACATGGCCGGGCGCATCGTCGCCACCGGCGCCGAGACCCGCTTCTGGTGCTTCCCGGAGGAGAATCACGGCTCCGTCCTGCCCATCGCCATCAGCCGGGCGCTGCGTTTCGTGCTGGCGCCATAGGCACCGCCAGCAGGATCGTGGGGGATGGGCTCGACATCCTGACGCTTCTGGCGGCGTTGCGGCATGACAGCCCAAGGCAGGCAATGCCGGGCTCGCCTTGCTTGCCGTGGCCGGCATCACCGCGCCCGACGTCCTTTGCCACAGGGGACTGAAGGCGCGGCACGCGCCCACAGGGCCAGTGGCACGGTCACCGCGCCGCTCGGGCTTTCCAGAAGGCCTGGAAGCCGCGCGGGGGCCGTCCGCAAGGGCGCCAAGGCACCGCCTGACGTGTCCGCAGCCAGCTCTCCTGAAAGGGTTTTCGGCGGCGCCACCAACGCGTCCTCGCCATGCGGGGGCCCGGACGATGGCACCGCGGCGGCTGTGAGCCGGTGATCCGGACGCGACCTGGCCGGGCAAGGGCTGCGACATGCAGGCATCATGGCGCGATGCCCCAGGCCCTGCGGTAGGTAAGGCTTATAGCAGCAGACCGGCATCCATTCTGGCCCCTGGCGCAGCGGAGTGCTCCCCTGGAAGCCATAAAACCGAGAGGCCCGGAACCGTGCGCTACATCGATGCCTTCTGCCATTTCTTTCCGAAGCCGCTCTGGGACCGGATGCTGACCCTGGAGGGCGCCGGCCAGAATATCGGCTCGCGCATGCGCGGCATCCCGGCCATCTACGACCTCGACGAGCGCATGCGCGTGATGGACCTGTTCAGCCAGCACGAATACACGCAGATCCTCTCGCTGGGCATGCCTCCGCTGGAACAGTTGGGCACGCCGGCTCTGAGCCTGGAACTGGCGAAGCTCGGCAATGACGGCATGGCGGACCTGGTGTCCCGCCACCCGGACCGCTTCTCCGGCTACATCGCCTCGCTGCCGATGAACGACCCGCAACTGGCGGCGGCGGAAGCCGAGCGCGCCTTCCGCGACCATGGCTGCAACGGCCTGCAGATCCACACCAACATCAACGGCGCGCCGCTGGACGAGGAACGCTTCTTCCCGGTCTTCGAGATGGCGGCGAAGTGGAAGAAGCCGGTGCTGCTGCACCCCTCGCGCGGGTCGTCGATGACCGATTACGCCACCGAGGATAAATCGAAATACGAGATCTGGTGGACCTTCGGCTGGCCCTACGAGACCAGCGCCGCGATGGCGCGGCTGGTCTTCGGCGGCGTCATCGACCGCCTGCCGGACCTGAAGGTGCTGGCGCATCACCTGGGCGCCATGGTGCCGTATTTCGAGGGCCGCGTCGGCCCCGGCTGGGACCAGTTGGGCAAGCGCACTTCGGATGAGGACCTCTCGCCCGTGCTGCAGCGCCTGAAGCGCCGCCCGGCCGAGTATTTCAAGGACTTCTACGCCGACAGCGCCGTCTTCGGCTCTCGCCCCGCGACGGTCTGCGGGCTGGAATACTATGGCGAGGACCGCGTGCTCTTCGCCTCCGACTGCCCCTTCGATCCGGAGCGCGGGCCCGGCTATATCCGCGACACCATCGCGGTGCTGGAATCGATCGAGATGTCGCAGCAGGCGCGGGAGAAGATCAACTTCCGCAATGCCGAGATGCTGTTCGGGCTGAAGTCCGGCGCGTCGCGGGTCCAGGCCGCCGGATGACGCATCGCCATGGGCCTCACCGGCCCATGGCCATCGGCCACCGATTGCGCGCATAACGACCTATCCCGGCGAACGACCGGGAAGACACGAGGAAAAATCAAGAATGTTCACCCGCAGAAGGGCCATGGCCACCGGCCTCGCCACGCTCGGCGCGGCCGCGCTGCCGGCGGCCGGGCAGGCGGCGCCGCAGCAGCCGAGCGGCCCGGTCACGCTGGTCGTCGGCTCCACCCCCGGCACCGGCAACGACACG
>JAQGHX010000052.1 GCA_028288745.1 Roseomonas sp.
GCCGCGCCCGGCGACGACTGGCGCCCGGTGCCCGACATGGCCGCCGCCGCCAGGGCGCTCGGCCCCGCGCCGCGCCGCGTGCTGCTGACCATCGGGCAGAAAGACCTCTCGCCGTTCCGCGAGCGGCCCTGGCACCATTACGTCATCCGCAGCGTGGACCCGCCGGACCCGGCCAGCCTGCCGCCGGGGGCCGAATGCATCGCGGCGACGGGGCCCTTCGCCTTGCCGGAGGAACTTGCGCTGCTGGAGGAACGGCGCATCGGGGTGGTGGTGACAAAAAATTCCGGCGGCGGCGCGACGGCGGCGAAGCTGGCGGCCGCCCGCGCGCTGGGCCTGCCGGTGGTGATGGTGGAACGGCCCGCGCCACCGGCGGGGGTGGAGCGCGTGGCGGATGCGGAAGCCGCGATGCGTTGGCTGGTGGCGGGGCTCTGAGGCGAGGGCGAGGGCGGGCGCTGCCCTCTCCGGGCTCCGCCGGCAGGAGAGCGGGATTTCCCGGCCCCCGGCTGGTATGTTCGTGCCCATGGCTGCGGGGGTGCGCCGGCATTGTGGGCACCGGCGCCGCGGGCCAATGGCCGGAATGCCCGTGGCGGGCACCGGCCCTGGCGCCCTGAAGCCAAAAGACCTGGCGCCGAAAAAGCTGGCACCGAAAAAGCGGGCGGTGGGACCCATGGCGGGGCTTCCACCCCGGCGGCGCCCGCAGGGGCCGGCGTCCCCCTTGGTCCCGCCGCGCATCGTCAAGACCCCGCCATGCCGCGCGGCGAATAGACCCAGGCGGGCAGCCCCCCCGGCCGTTCCAGCACCCGCGTCGCCGCCGAGCCCACCATCACCAGCGTGCGCATGTCGGCCAGCGCGGCATCGGCCTGCGCCAGGGGTTGCAGGACGATGCGTTCCTCCGGCCGCGTCACCGCCGTGGCGAAGACCACCGGCACGCTGCCGGGCAGGTGCTGCCGCAGCAGGTCCAGCGCCGCGCCCAGTTGCCAGGGCCGCGCGCGGGAGAGCGGGTTGTAGAGCGCGATGACGAAGCCTGCCTGCGCCGCCGCCGCCAGCCGCTGCTGGATCACGCCCCAGGGTTTCAGGTTGTCGGAAAGCGAGATGGCGCAGAAATCATGCCCCAGCGGCGCCCCGATACGCGCCGCCACCGCGAACATGGCGGAGATGCCGGGCAGCACGCGGATATCCAGGGCGCGCCAGGAAGGGTCGCCATGCTCGACCGCCTCGAACACGGCGCTGGCCATGGCGAAGACCCCGGCATCGCCGCCCGAGACCACGGCCACATGCGCGCCCGCCGCCGCCAGCCGCAGGGCATGGCGGGCGCGGTCCAGTTCCACCCGGTTGTCCGAGGCGTGGCGGTACAGGCCGGCGCGCGGCGCCACGCGGTCGAGATAGGGACCGTAGCCCACCAGGTCGGTGGCGGTGGCCAGCGCCGCCTCCACCTCCGGCGTGCGCATCGTGGAGGCGCCGGGGCCAAGGCCCATGACGGTGAGCGTGCCGGCCGTCACCGCGCGTGCCGCCGGCAGGCCAGGGAAGGGCGGCGCGTCATCGCGCGCCCTGCCGGCCGGGAATGAGCAGGAGGGAAAAATAAGGCGCCGCGCTGTCGTCGCGTTCGGCCAGCGGCACGGCATGGCCGCCTTCCATCGTGCCGCGCTCCACGTACAGCGCGCGCGATGTCAGGCCGAGTTCGTCCAGGATGGCGCGCATGCGCGGCAGGTGGCGGCCGAGCTTCATGATGACGGCGGCTTCGCAATGGCGCAGGCGGGTGGCGAGCGTCCCGCTGTCCAGAGTGGCGGGCAGCACGGCCAGCGTGTCGTCGCCATGCACGATGGGTGCGCCGGCCAGCGACCAGCAGCCGGACATGGCGGTGATGCCCGGCACCACGCGCACGTCGTAGCGGTGCCGCAGCCGGTCGAACGGGTACATGGCCGAGCCGTAGAGGAAGGGGTCGCCCTCGCAGAGCAGCGCCACGTCCCGGCCGGTATCGAGGCGCGCGGCCATGGCCCCGGCGCAGGCATCGTAGAAGGCGCCCATCTCGATCAGGTAGCGCGGGTCCGCGACGGAAAGATCGGTGGTGAAGGGATAGTCGAAGCGCAGTTCCTCGGCCGTGGGGTTCAGGTGCGGGTCAGCGATGGCGCGCGCGTGCCCCACCCGCCCGCGCTTCGCGAAGAAGGCGAAGACCGGCGCCGCGCCCAGGATGCGCGCGGCCTTCAGCGTCACCAGTTCCGGGTCGCCGGGCCCGACGCCGACGATATGCAGGATGCCGGCGGCCATCATTCCGCCTCGCTGGCGAGCGCGTTGACGGCGGCGACGGCCATGGCGCTGCCGCCCAGGCGGCCCTCGACGATCATCCAGGGAATCCGGCCATCTTCCGCCAGCGCCTGCTTCGATTCCGCGGCGCCGACGAACCCCACCGGCAGGCCGATGATGGCGGCCGGCGGCGGCGCGCCCCGGTCCAGCAGGTCCAGCAAATGGAACAGCGCGGTGGGCGCATTGCCGATGGCGACCACGGCGCCGCCCATCCTGTCCCCCCACAATTCCAGCGCGGCGGCGGAACGCGTATTGCCGATGCGCTTCGCGAGGTCCGGCACATGCGGGTCGTCCAGCAGGCAGAGCACCGCGTTGGCGGCCGGCAGGCGCGGGCGGGTGATGCCATGCGCGACCATCTTGGCGTCGCAGAGCACCGGCGCCCCCGCCAGCAGCGCGCCCCGCGCGGCCTGGACGAAGTCAGGGGCGAAGCGGATATGCCGCGCGACCTCCACCATGCCGCAGGCATGGATGACGCGCACGGCGACGCGCGCTTCCTCCGTCGTGAAAGATGACAGGTCGGCCTCGGCCCGGATGGTGGCGAAGGAGCGCCGGTAGATGGCGGCACCGTCGCGGATGTAGTCGGCTCGCGTGGTCATGGGTTTTCCAGCACCGCCAGGGCTTCTTCCAGTGTCAGGTCAGTGGCGTCCGGCGTGTCGCCGGCGCGGCCGTCGCGCACGATGCCACAGCCATGGGCATGGCCCACCAGCGTGACCGGCGCCACCCCCGGATGCGCGCAGCCTTTGGCGCAACCGGAGACGTGCAGCAAGCCCGCCGGCCGCGCCCCCCGGGGCCGCGGGTCCGCCCGCCCCTTATCCGGCGCCGCCCCGGCGGGCCCAGCCTCCATCGCTCCCGTG
>JAQGHX010000105.1 GCA_028288745.1 Roseomonas sp.
TATTCTTCTTCGCCTTCCCGGCGCCTTTCCTGGCGGCGGCGCAGGCCGCGGTCGCGGCTTTGATTGGGTGACACCGTCCGGCGAGTGGCGCCTCGCCATCCATGACGAACTGGCCAGCACGCAGGACAGCGTGCTGGCCGCTGCACAGGCTGGCGAGCCAGGGGGGCTGGCCGTGCTGGCCCGCCGCCAGACCGCCGGGCGCGGCACCCAGGGGCGGGGCTGGACCTCGCCCGACGGCAATCTCTTCCTCTCCGTCCTGCTGCGCCCCGCGGGGCCGGCGCGCGACCTGCCGCGATGGGGCCTGCTGGCCGGGGTCGCCCTGGCCGATGCCGCCGCCGCAACCTTGCCGCCCGGCGCCGGCCTGCGCCTGAAATGGCCCAACGACCTACTGCTGGACGGGGCGAAATGCGCCGGCATCCTGGCTCAGGGCGGGGTCTCGCCCGATGGCGGGATTGAATGGCTGGTACTCGGCATCGGGGTCAACCTCGCCGTCGCGCCCCCGCTGCCCGACCGCCCGACCGCGAGCTTCGCCGGTGCCGGGATCGCGGCGCCCGAGCCTGTCGCCTTCGCGCATCACCTGCTCGCCCGCATCGGCCACTGGTGCGCCCTGGGGCTTCCGGCGGCGCGCGAGGCCTGGCTGGCGCATGGCCCGGTGCCGGATGCGCCGCTGCGGGTGCGCCAGGGCGCCGCGCTGCAGGAAGGCCGCTTCGCCGGCCTCGACGAGGACGGCCGCCTGCTACTGGCCACCGCCGCCGGCATGATCGCGGTGGCGGCGGGCGAACTGGCCGGCTAGGGCAGGTTCCGTTCGCGGGGGCTCACTATACCCGCTCCAGCTTGTTGTTTCTTCGGGTGATTCACGCTTGCGGTGATTCCACCTTAAGCGATCAGGCTCTAAGCCTCCACCGACTCGCGACCCTTGCAACGGCACAGGCCCGCGCCGGGTTTGGTAAAACGACCGCCAGGGGAGAGGAACCCATGCTGCTCGCCATCGATGCCGGCAATACCAATGTCGTCTTCGCGATCCATGACGGCACGGAGTGGCGCGGCCGCTGGCGCATCACCACGCAGGCCGAGCGCACCAGTGACGAATACGCCGTCTGGCTGCTGGCGCTGCTGCAGCATACCGGCCTGCGCGCCCTCGAAATCGAGCGCTGCGTCATCGGCACCGTGGTGCCGGCGGCGCTGTACAACCTGCGCCGCCTCTGCCGCGAATGGTTCGATTGCGAGCCGCTGATCGCCCGCTCGACGCTCGACTGGGGCTTCAGGATCAAGGTCGACCACCCGGAGGAAGTCGGCGCCGACCGCCTGCTGAACGCCCTGGCCGCCCATTACCACTACAAGGGCCCGCTGGTGGTGATCGATTTCGGCACCGCCACGACCTTCGACATCGTGGATGACGACGGCGCATACCTGGGCGGCGTCATCGCGCCGGGATTGCAACTCTCGATCGAGGCGCTGCACCGGGCGGCGGCGCGCCTGCCGCGCATCGGCATCGGCCGTCCGCAAGCTGTGATCGGCCGCTCCACCGTTCCGGCGATGCAATCGGGTATCTTCTGGGGCTATGTGGGTCTGGTGGAAGGTATCGTGACCCGGATCCGTGGCGAATATGGCGCCCCCCTGAAGGTGATCGGTACCGGTGGCCTGGCCTCCCTGCTGGCGGAGGGCACGCCGGTCATGGAATTCACGGACGCCGATATCACGCTGGAAGGACTGCGCCTGTTGGCGGATCGCAACGCCATCCCCATCTTCCACAAGACGAGTTTGCCTGGCGGCCCACGGGCCGAGACCGACTGAGGGTGACAACCGGATGCCGCGCCCCCATTGAGGCGTACCCGGAGCCCGCCTGCGCGAGACCGACTGAATGAATAACACCTGTTGTGAGACTCTATGAATCTGATCACTGGCGACCTGGCTTTCATTCCGCTTGGCGGAACGGGGGAGATTGGCCTCAACCTCAATGTCTATCGTTGCGATGGCAAACTGCTCGCGATCGATTGCGGCATCGGCTTCGGCGGCAACGACAATCCTGAAGCGGAGGTGATGGTCCCGGACCCGGCCTGGCTGGCGCAGCGCAGCGACCAGCTCCTGGGCCTGGTCATCACCCATGCTCATGAGGACCATCTCGGCGCGGTGGCCCATCTGTGGCCGCAACTGCGCTGCCCGGTCTATGCCGGGCCCTTCGCGGCTTCCGTGCTGCGGCGCAAGCTGGGCGAGGCGAACCTCGCCCACAAGGTGCCGCTGCACACCATCCCGCTGGGCGGGCAGTTCCAGCTCGGCCCCTATGACATGACCTTCCTGCGGGTGACGCATTCGGTGCCCGAGGCACAGTCGCTGGCCATCCGCACGCCCTACGGCACCATCGTCCATACCGGCGACTGGAAGCTGGACGCGGACCCGTTGATCGGCGAGCCGACCGATGTCGAGGCCTTCGCCAGGCTCGGCCGCGAGGGCGTCCTGGCCATGGTCTGTGACAGCACCAATGCGCTGGTCGAGGGTCATTCCGGCAGCGAGGCCGATGTCCGCCGCAACATGGCCGCCCTGGTGCGCCAGTTGAAGGGCCGCATCGCCGTCACCTGCTTCGCGACCAATGTGGCCCGCGTCGAATCCATCGCCATGGCCGCCGAGGCCGCCGGGCGCCGGGTCGCGCTGTTCGGCCGCAGCCTGCGCAATGCCGAGGCCTCGGCGCGCGAATGCGGCTACCTGAAAGGCGTCGGCCCCTTCATCAGCGAGGACGAGGCGGACGACCTGCCGGACGACCAGTTGCTGATCATCTGCACCGGCAGCCAGGGCGAGCAGCGCTCCGCCATGTCCAAGATCGCCGCCGACGTGCACCCGCGCATCTCGCTGGGGGAGGGCGACACGGTCATCTTCTCCTCCCGCATGATCCCGGGCAACGAGCGCGCCGTGCTGCGGATGCAGGATGAACTGACGCGCGGTGGCTGCCGGGTCATGACGGCCGATGACCATATGGTCCATGTCTCCGGCCACCCGGCGCGGGACGAGTTGAAGAAGCTCTATGCCCTGGTCAAGCCGCGCTACGCGGTGCCCGTGCATGGCGAGTGGCGGCACCTGCAGGAACACGCCTCCCTGGCGCGCGAGATGGGCAGCACGCCGATTCTGGTCGAGGATGGCGACGTGCTGCGTTTCGCGCCCCTGTCCGGCAACGAGGCGCCGGACGTGGTCGAGGGCGTGCCGGTCGGCCGTCTCGCGATCGATGGCGACCGGCTGCTGCCGCTGGATGGCGGCGTGCTGGGGGCCCGCCGCAAGATGCTGTTCAACGGCGTCGTCGTCGCCTCGCTGGCGGTGGACCAGTCGGGCCGGGTTATCGGCATGCCGCAGGTCTCGGCCCCGGGCCTGTTCGAGATGACGGACCTGGAGCCCGGGCAGATCGCCGCCGACCTGGCGCGCAGCGTGACCGAACTGCCGGCCAACCTGAAGCGCGAGGATGACGGGCTGCGGGAAGCCGCGCGCGCCGCCCTGCGCAAGGCCGTCAGCCGCCGGCTGCGCAAGCGCCCGACGGTGGAAGTGCACCTGCTGCGGGTCTGAGGATTCGGAAGGCTGGGGGAAGGAATTCCCCCAGGCCCCGTCTTTCTTTTGATTTGTGCCAGTCCGGGACTGCGCTTCCCGCCAGCACTCAATACCCGGAAAAAAGAAGGGGCCCGGGGAATTCCTTCCCCGGCCTTTCTGCCTTCAAGCCTCCGGCAGCACCGGCGCCGGGTCCAGCGCCGTCGCCAGCCAGTTCAGGCCCAGATGCAGATGCGGCCCCGTCACCCGCCCGGTGGCGCCGATGGCGCCGATGCGCTGGCCCTGCCGCACCATTTCGCCTTCCGCCACGTCCATCGCCGAGAGATGGGCGTAGAGGCTCGTGATGCCGTGCCCGTGGTCCAGGATGATGGTGTTGCCGGTGAAGTAGAGGTTATCGGCCAGCAGAATGCGCCCGCCGCCCATGGCGGCCACCGGCGTTCCGGTGGGGGCCGCGATATCCAGCGCCAGATGCGGCGCGCGGGCCTCGCCGTTCAGGATGCGCTGGCTGCCGAAGACGCCGCTGATGCGGCCCTGGGCGGGGCGGATGAAAGGCTCGGCGAAGAAGGGCAGATCGCTGTCCACCTTGCGGGTGGCGGCGGTGCGCAGCCGCTCGGCATTGATGCGCGCCAGTTGCTGCGCGTTGGGCGAGACCATGGCGCCCGGCAGACCGTTGATGCGCTGCACATCCCATTCCCGCCTCGCGATGGCCAGGTCACGGTCTTCCGTGCCGCCGCCCGGGGTGGTGGCGGTCAGGGCGGTGGCGGTTAGGCGCGCCGTGGGCGCGGCATCGCGCGGGAAGCCGATGGCGAAGCGGCCATCGGGCGCCACATGCACGGGCCTGCCATCCAGCGCGACACGGGTGCCGGGCTTCACCTGCCCCAGCGCCATGCCGCCCTGCGCCAGCCCGGAAGGGCCGATCCGCAGGCCGGGTGCCGTGGCGGCGGTGGCCGGCCGGGCTGCGGGACCCTGGGCGCAGGAAGGGGCGGCCAGCAGCAGGGCCGGCACGGCCAGGAAGCGACGGCGGGCGATCATAGCAGCGACCCCTGTTCAGGCTTGGACGGGCGTTTCGGGCGGGCGGCGGCGGGCGGCGGGCCGCCATCGGCGGTGGCGTCCAGCGTGCCGTCCTGCAAGGTGATGGCCAGCCTCGCGCCGGCGGCCACGCTGGCGGCCAGCGTCACCGGCTCGCCGCCCTCGGTGCGGACCAGGGCGAAGCCGCGCGCCAGCACCCCCTGGTAGGACGCGCCTTCCAGCCGGGCACCGAGCCCGCCGAGGTGCAGCCGCGCCTCGCGCATCCGCGCCGCCATGCCGGCGGCGGGGTCGGGCAGGCGGGCCAGCCGGGCGTGGCGCAGGTCCACCAGCCGGTGCAGCGCGGCACGGGCACGGGTCTCCAGTTGGGTCAGGCTGTGGCGATGCCCGGCCAGCGTCTCGCGCGGGTGGGGCAGGCGGGGGGCGATGGCGTCCAGCGCGCCGCGCTTGCGGTGCAGCAACGCCATCGGGGCCAGCACCAGCCGCTCGGCCCGGTCGTCCAGCCGCTGGCGGGCGGCGCCGACCAGCCCCGGCAGGTCCGGCATCCGCGCCTCGACGCGGGAGAGCAGCAGGCGGGAGCGGTTCAGCGAGGCCTGGCCGCAATGCAGCAGCCGCGATGCCATCTGCCCGAGGCCCGCCATCAGCTCCGCCCGCGCCGGCACCGCGAGTTCGGCAGCGGCGGTGGGGGTGGGCGCGCGGCGGTCGGAGGCATAGTCGATCAGCGTGGTATCCGTCTCGTGCCCCACCGCCGAGATCACCGGGATCGGGCAATTGGCGACGGCGCGGATGACGACCTCCTCGTTGAAGGCCATCAAATCCTCCAGGCTGCCGCCGCCGCGCGCCACGATCAGCACGTCCGGCCGCGGTATGCCGGCGGGCAGGCGGGAGAAGCCGTCGATGGCCGCCGCGATCTGCTCCGCCGCCCCCGTGCCCTGCACCGGCACCGGCCAGAGCAGGATATGGCTGGGGAAGCGCCGGGCGATGGTGGTGCGGATATCCTGGATCACCGCGCCCTTCTCGGACGACACCACCCCCACCACGCGCGGCAGCATGGGCAGGGGCTTCTTGCGGGCCTCGTCGAACAGCCCCTCGGCGCCCAGCTTCTTCCGCAGCGCGTCGATACGGGCGAGCAGCGCGCCCTCGCCGGCATATTCCAGGCGGTCGATGATGAGCTGGTAGTCCGAGCGCTCGCCATAGGCCGACACCTTGCCGGTGGCGATGACCTCCACCCCGTTCTCGGGCTTCAGGCTCAGCTTGGGCACGGCGTAGCGCCAGATGATGGCGCGGATCTTCGCGCCCTCGTCCTTCAGCGCGAGGTAGATGTGGCCGGAAGGATAGGCCTTCAGTTCGGTGATCTCGCCACGCACCCGCACGCGGCCGAACTCGCCTTCCAGCGTGCGCTTGATGGCGCCGCTGATCTCGGAGACGGTGAATTCCGGGGCATTGGTGCGCGGCGGCGCGTCGTCGGTCGTGTCCATCGGCGCGCAGTATGCGGCGGCGGGCGGTGCGTGGCGAGGCCCGGGCGCCATGGCGAGGCATGGGTGGAGCGAGGTGTGAGGGGCTGACGCAGAGGGGCTTCCCATGCTAGCGCCACCCCGGTTTACGGTAGGGGTTCGGGTCACGATGAAGGTGCTTCTGGTGGGCGGCGGTGGCCGCGAACATGCGCTGGCCTGGGCCCTGGCGGCCTCGCCCCTGCTGACCGGCCTGTGGTGCGCGCCGGGCAATGCCGGCATCGCCGATGTAGCCGAATGCGTGCCCATCGCCTCTGAGGATATTCCCGCCCTCGTCGCCTTCGCGAAAGAGAAGGCGGTCGATCTGGTGGTGGTCGGACCCGAGGCGCCGCTGACGCTGGGGTTGGCGGATGCCTGCGCCGCGGCCGGGCTGCGCTGCTTCGGCCCCAGCGCCGCCGCCGCCCGGCTGGAAGGCAGCAAGACCTTCACGCGGGAAGTCACCACGGCCGCCGGCGTGCCGGGCGCCGAATGGGCCCGGTTCAGCGATGCCGGTGCCGCCCGCGCCTACCTGCGCGAAAAGGGCGCGCCCATCGTGGTCAAGGCCGATGGCCTCGCCGCCGGCAAGGGGGTGGTCGTGGCGGAGACGGTGGAAGAGGCCGAGGCCGCCATCGCCGGTATCATGGAGGACCGCGTCCATGGCGAGGCCGGCGCCACCATCCTGCTGGAGGAATGCCTGGTCGGGCAGGAAGTCTCCTTCTTCGCGCTGTGCGACGGCACCACGGCCCTGCCCATGGCCGCTGCCCAGGACCACAAGCGCGTGGGCGACGGCGATACCGGCCCGAATACCGGCGGCATGGGCGCCTATTCCCCGCCGCCCGCCTTCACCGCCGCCATCGAGGCCGAGGTGATGGGGCGCATCGTCCGCCCCTCGCTGGAGGAAATGGCCCGGCGCGGCACGCCCTTCCGCGGCGTGCTGTTCGTCGGGCTGATGCTGACCGCCACCGGGCCGAGGCTCATCGAGTTCAATGTCCGCTTCGGCGACCCGGAATGCCAGGTGCTGATGCTGCGCCTGCAATCCGACCTGCTGGCGGCGCTGCTGGCCGCCTGCGACGGCGAGCTGGACCACTTCTCCCTGCGCTGGTCCAACGAGGCGGCGCTGGTGGTGGTGATGGCCGCCAATGGCTATCCCGGCCCCTACGCGAAACACACCCCCATCGTGGGGCTGGAAGCCGCGTCCCAGGTGCCGGGCGCGCAGATTTTCCATGCCGGCACGGCGCGGGACGAGAATGGCGGCCTGGTCTCGGCGGGCGGGCGGGTGCTGGGCGTGGCAGGCATCGGGCATACGCTGCGGGAAGCGCATGACGCGGCCTATGCGGCGGTGGACGCGGTGGATTGGCCGGGGGGCTTCTGCCGGCGGGACATCGGCTGGCGGGCGCTTTGACGAGGTTGGCCAGGGGCAGCGCCCCTGGCCTGTCCCCCCTCAGAACAGCGCGAGTTGCCGCGCCTCACCCGGCTTGAACGGCACATTGAACAAGTCGCAGCGCAGGCCTTCCTGCCCGGTATGGCCTTGCATCGTCCGGTCCAGCCCCAGGCGCTTCACCGCCACCTGAAAGCGCCGCCCCAGCATTTCGGCATAGGGCCCGGTGCCGGTCTGGCGCTGGCCGAAGCGGCTGTCATAGGTCTGGCCGCCGCGCGTCTGCCGCACCAGGTTCATCACCTTGGCGGCGCGGTCCGGCATGTGCTGGTGCAGCCAGGCCTCGAACAGGTCGCCGATTTCCAGCGGCAGGCGCAGCAGCACATAGCCGGCGCGGCCGGCGCCAAGGCTGGCGGCGCGTTCCAGGATGCGCTCCAGCTCCATGTCGTTCACCGCCGGGATCATGGGGGCGGCGAGCACGGCGGTGGGAATGCCGGCTTCCGTCAGTTTCGCGATGGCGGCCAGCCGGCGCTCGGGCGAGGCCGCGCGGGGTTCCAGGATGCGCGCCAGGGCCGGGTCCAGCGTGGTGATGGACAGGCACACGCGCGCCAGCCCGCGCGCGGCCATGCGCCCCAGGATGTCGATGTCGCGCAGCACGCCGGCGGATTTCGTCACCACCGCCACGGGGTGGCCGAAGCGTTCCAGCACTTCCAGCACCGCCCGCGTCAGCTTCAACGTGCGCTCCACCGGCTGGTAGGGGTCGGTGTTGGAGCCCAGGGCGACGGGTGCGGCGGTGTAGCCCGGCTTGCGCAGGGCCTTGTCCAGCAACTCGGCGATCTGCGGCTTGAAGACCAGCTTGGTCTCGAAATCCAGGCCGGGCGAGAAGCCGAGATAGGCATGGGTCGGGCGGGCGAAGCAGTAGACGCAGCCGTGCTCGCAGCCCCGGTACGGGTTGATGGAGCGGTCGAAGCCAAGGTCGGGCGAGGTGTTCCAGGCCAGCGCGGTGCGGCTGCTGTCCTTGATGAGGGTGGTGGCGAGGGGGGGCAGCTCGGTCGCATCCTCGCCCAGCGTGTCCCAGCCATCGTCGAAGGCGACGGTGGCGTGGCGGTCGAACCGCACGGCGGGGTTGGTGGTGGCGCCACGGCCTTTGCGGACCCCGGCCAATAAGGCGGAGGCGTCGTGGATGCTTCCATCCGGCATGCCTTGTTCCCCCTTCGTTCAGCGCGATCTTCGCTGTCCGTCCGGTAAGAGTCAAGAACATCGATAGAACGAATAGTTAATGTGACAGCGGCTGGGGCAGGCCAGACCGGGAACACGGCGTTCTGGCCCGCTGTTACCGGCGGTGGACTTTTGCCGGTGCCGATGCTCCCCTGGCCGCGATCAAGCTGGGGTCGGGTTGGAATGCTGGTTCAGGAACAATTGCTGCGGCTCTATGCCGAGCGTGGCTATGCCGTGCGCACGGGATGCGGCCTGGCGGGTGGCGGGGACATGCTGGCCGAGTTCACCAGCCTGTGGTCCGCCGGCCAGCGGCTGGAGCACGACTGGGCGCCCTCCCTCGCGGAACTGTCGGTGCTGGAGATGCTGTCGCAGGTCTGGTCGCCGGAGCGGATCTTCTGCATCGGAACCGGATTCGGCTGGACCATGATGGCGTTGCGGTTGTTCCTGCCCAAGGCGTTCCTGACCGGCATCGACCCGGGCGCGGGGGGCGGCGACCCGCTGGCCGGCATTCGCCTGACCAACGAGATGCTGCTGGCGGCGGGGGGCGGCGAGGTGATCCATGGCCGCAGCCCCGACGCGGTGCCGGCGGCGGTGGAGAACCTGCTGGACGGCAGCGTGAACCTGGCCTTCATCAACACCCGCGAGGCGGCGCAGCAGGAGCGCGACTTCCGTGCCGTGCAGCCCTACCTGGCACGGGACCACGTGGTGCTGTTCCATGGCGTGCGCTTCAGCAACGTGATGGACGGCTTCCATGCCATCGCCAAGCCGTATGCCGACCGTGCCGCGGTGCTGGACCGCACGACCTCCGGCATCGGCATCCTCTATTCGCCCACGATGAAATACCGGATGGAGCGGCTGAGGAGCGTTTTCGCCCAGGGCGCGCTGGTCCCGTAGGTTGAAGATCCAGTCACGGAGCACCGCATAGCGGCGGCTTCCGGTCCGTTTCAGGAACCCGCGCGCTTCGCATCCGCTGAAAGCCGATCGGGAACCTTGCTGGCCTCGCCATCATGGTGGAAGCCCATGTCGTCGACGTCTGGCTCAACATTGTCTGCCCTGTCCGGGAATACGAAGCCAGGGCCAGCGAGAAGCTGGAAAGTGGAATCGCGACGGCAACCGCGTCGGTGAGTCCCGGATGGTGAGGAAGACAGCGTTGGCACGCCCCGAACGGGGCATACCGCACGGCCTTTCTGGATTCGAGCCCGCAGAAGGGCTTCGCGTGACGCGGGCCGCGCATCGCCTGCCTAGAGCAGGTTCCGTTCGCAGGGGCTCACTGCACCCGCTCCAGCATGTTGTTTCTTCGTGTGATTTACGTTTTACGGTGATTCCACCTAAAGCGATCACGCTCTAGTCGCGCGACAGGGCCAGCTTCACGCCGAAGGCGATGAAGGCGGTGCCGGTCAGGCGGTCCAGCGCGCGGATGGTGCCGGCGCGGCGCAGCGCGCGGTTCAGCGGGGTGGTCGCCAGGATCAGCACAGCGTACCACAGCAGCCCCAGCCCCACATGCAGCATGGCCAGGAAGAAGATGTAGGGCCCCGGTGCCGTGCCCGCCGGCACGAATTGCGGCAGGAAGGACACGTAGAAGACACCGATCTTGGGGTTCAGCAGGTTGCCCAGCAGGCCGCGCAGGAACCAGGTGGCGCCGCCGCCCGCACCGGCGGCCGGCGCCGCGCTGCCCATGCTGTCGCGCGGCCGCAGCAGCAACAGCAGGCCCAGCCACAGCAGATAAGCGGCCCCCGCCCAGGTCAGCAGCGTGTAAGCGAGGCGCGAGGCGGTCAGCAGCGCCGCCAGCCCCAGCGCCACCGCCGCCCCCCAGACCAGGCAGCCCAGCGTAATGCCCACCGTGGCCAGCAGGGCGCGCCGCGCGCCCTCCACCGTGGCGGTGCGCAGCACCAGGGCGGTGTCCAGCCCGGGTGTCACCGTCAGCAGCCCGGCGGCCAGCAGGAACGCGAGCAGCGATGAGGCCGGCACAGAAATCAGCCCTTCAGGTGTTCCTGCAGGCGGGGCATCAGCTCCACCAGGTTGCAGGGCTTGTGCCGCGCGTCGAGCTGGAAACGAAGGATGTCGTCCCACGCATCGCGTACCGCGCCGGAGGAGCCGGGCAGGGCGAACAGGTAGGTGCCGCCCGCCACGCCGCCCAGGGCGCGCGACTGCATCGTGCTGGTGCCGATCTTCTGGTAGCTCAGCATCCGGAACAATTCGCCGAAGCCGCCGATCTCCTTCTCCAGGACACGGGCGAAGGCCTCGGGCGTCACGTCGCGGCCGGTGATGCCGGTGCCGCCGGTGGTGATGCCGACATCCACCTCCGGGTCCGCCACCCAGCGGCGCAGCACGGCCTCGATCGCGTCGGCCTCGTCGCGCACGATGCGGCGGGAATGCACGGCATGGCCGGCCCCGGCCACCCGCTCGGCCAGCAACTGGCCGGATTTGTCGGTGGAGAGGTCGCGCGTGTCCGACACCGTCAGGATGGCGATGTTGATCGGCAGGAAGGGCAGGCTCTCATCGATGGGCATGGCTCAGGCTGTCTCCGCGCCGGTGAAGGTGGGCGGGCCATCCCATGTCACCCGGTTCCGCCCCGTCCGCTTGGCGGCATAGAGGCAGGCATCGGCGGCGGAAATCAAGGCTTCTGCCCCGTCCCGCCTGCGGCTGCCGGCGACGCCGGCGCTGAAGGAGACCTGGAAGACGCCGCCGTGCCATCGAAGGGCGTGGCGCCGAAGCGCTCGCGGATATGGTCCAGCCGCGCGGCGGCGGGGCCCGGGGCGGTATTGTGCAGCAGGGCCGCGAATTTCTTGCCGCCGTAGCGGCCCGGCACGTCGGTGCGGCGCTGGTGCTTCTGCAGGCTGCGCGCCAGGCCGCGGATCACCCTGTCCCCACCAGGTGGCCATGGGTGTCATTCACGCCCTTGAACTGGTCCAGGTCGATGATGGTCAGGCTCAGCTCCGTCCCCTCCCGCCGCGCGCGCTCCAGCTCCAGCGCCAGCCGCTCCTTGAAGCGGGCATGGTTCAGCAGGCTGGTCAGGCTGCCGCTCTCCATCACGGCGCGCAGCGCGTGGGCACGCCGCGCCGGCCAGCGCCCGCACGCTCTCGCGCGCCGCGTTGCCCCAGACCGGCTGGGCCGCGAGCGCCGCCCAGCCGGCCACCTCCTCCTCCACCCGCTCGCCCAGGCGCTGCACGCCCTCGGCGCGCAGCCGCTTCAGCGCGCCGCGGATCTCCGCTTCCGGCCTCTCATCCATGCCGGCTGTCCCAGATGCCACGCACGGTGGCGGAGATGGTCATCGGTTCGAACGGCTTGGAGATGACGTCGAGACTGCCGGGGTCGCGGTAGCGCCGCACCTCCTGCGGCTGCACCTTGGCGGGCATGAACACCGCCGGAACGGCAGCGATCTCCGGCAAGGCGCGCAGCCGGGCCAGGGTGGTGGGGCCGTCCATGCCCGGCATCATCACGTCCAGCAGCAGCAGCAGCAGCAGCAGCGGCAGCAGTTGCGGCGCGAAGCCGGGCGCCTTCTTCAGTGCTTCCTCGCTCGAGGCTCAGGCCTCCACCTCGAACTTGCCCACCATCCGCAGCGCGAAGGTGGCGAGCTTGCGCACGTCCTGGTCGTCCTCGACATACAGGATGCGGCTGAGGGTCTGGTCCGTCATGGCGGGGTCCCCGACGCCGCGATGGGCGGCAGGCTCTCGACAAGGTCGCGGATGACGTCGTGCAGCTCGGCATGGCCGGTGCGGTTCTTCTGGCGCACGTTGGAGAAATCTGCCCGGCGCATCCAGTATCAATTTAGTAAAACCTGCCGACAGGGCGCCCAACCGAGGCACCCCGCCATGATCGCCATGCGCCGGGGGCCGCCCCGGCACGTTGCTCTCAGCGCGCGACGGCGCGGCGGAAGCCTGGCGGGTCACCCGCCGGGCGGGCGTTGGCCATCAGGCCACTGCCCTGCGGCGGATGGAAGCGCGGGAAGGTGCCGCTCGCCATCGAGTCCAGGCTGGGCGAAGGCAGGCCCAGGCGGCTGGCATAGATCCAGGAATAGGTCAGCACGCGCTGCACGTAGGTCCGGGTTTCCGCCACCGGAATCGCCTCGATGAACAGGAAGGGGTCGTCCCGGTGCGCCGCCGCCGGTGCCCAGCGCGCCAGGTTGCCGGGGCCATTATTGTAAGCGGCGAGCACCTTGATCAGGTCCCCGTCCACCACATCCCGCGCCACCAGGTGGTGCAGGTAACGCTGCGCCACCTCCAGCGAGAAGGACGCATCGTTCAGCCGGCCCACCCCGCGCCCGCGCAGGCTGGCGTCACCGACGATATAGGCGGCGGTGGCGGGCATGATCTGCATCATGCCGCGGGCGCCCGCCGGCGAGACCGCGCGGGCATCGAAGCGCGATTCCTGCAGGGCCACCGCGTAGAGCAACGCCGGGTCCACGCTGAAGCCGCCAGAGGGTTCCAGGCGCGGCAGCGGGTAGCGGTCGTAGTCGCGCGGGCGCCCATCCGTGGTCTGGGCCAGGGCGGCCACCTGGGCGGCGAGGTCGGTCATGCCGGCCTCGCGCGCCACGGACAGCATGGCGCGGGACAGGCTGGGGTTGTTCTGCGCGATGGGCCAGAGGCGGCGGAGCTCCGCCTCCGCCCGGTCCCGCTGGCCGATCTGCAGCAGCGCCAGGGCGCGCCAGCCGGCGGCGGTCTCGGCCAGGGCGGTGCCCTCGGCCTCGCCCACCACGTCCCGCTCCCAGGCGAAGCCGGGGGCGAGCCCCAGGACGCGCCGGGCGATCAGGCCATAGAAGGTGCGCGGCTCCTGCGCCGCCTGCAGCATCCAGGGGACGTAGAGCTGCGGCCGCCGGGTGCGCACGGCGGCGCGGGCGGTCCAGAAGGCCGCCGCCGCCCGCAGCGCGGGGGGGCCGATCTCGGCCCGGGCCGCGGCCTCGAACTGCGCCACCGCCCGGTCGGGGCGGCCCATACCCCAGGCGGCGAGCCCGGCCACGAAGGCCGGATGCGCCACATTGGGGTTCTGCTTCGCCACATCGGAGGCCAGGCGCCAGGCTTCCTCGTCCCGCGCCTTGTGGAACATCGCCAGCGCCACCTCGCCCTGCAGCAGGGCGGCGTAGGTGCCGCTGGCCCCGCGCGCGATGGCGGCGAGGGCGCCGTCGAAATCGCCCTCCCCGGCGCGGGACCGCACGGTGCGGTCCAGCCGCGCGTCACGCTCGACGGTACGGCCGGTGGGGTCGCGTTCCTCCGGCACCGTCTCCGCGTCCACGGCGAGGGAATCGTCGGTGGGGGCAGGGGGTTGCGGCGCGTTCTGCGGCAGGCGCCGGCGCAGCATGGCATAGACCGAGGACGCGTCCGGGTGGTCGGAATAATCCGCCAGCCATGCGTGCAGCTCGGGCACAGAGGGTTCGGCCGCGCCGGGGCGCAGCCAGCGGTCGGCCAGGGCATGGCCCATCAGCCTGCGGTCATCCAGCCGCTCGGCTTCTCGTGTGGCGTTCGTTAGGTCTCCCCGCGCCTGGAGATCGAAGACACGGCCCAGTCGGGCCGCATCAGAGGGCGCCAGAACCTGCGGCAACCCAGCCACCCCGGAGGGCAGATTGGGTCTTGGCACGCTCAGCGCCCGTTCGGCGGGGGCGGTCTCTCCGGCCCTTTGCGCCGCAGCAGGAGCCTGAACCCCCACAACGGACGTCGTCACCACCCCGAGACCAAGCAGGGCCAGGAGGGAGCGACGCAGGGCCATGGGGCAGATCGCTTGCATGGCGGGAGTGCGATACCGGCCTCTCTTGGGCTGGCGCAACTCCGATCACCGGGATGAATCCCACCAAATGAGACAATGGCCTAAAAGATCAGCGTCTTAAGGGGCGGCGCTACTTCACGATTAAGTTATCAAAGCGTTGGCGGAGCGGTGTTTTCCGCGTCTATGCTGCGCCGCAGCAATACCAGGTCGGCCCAGGATTCGCGTTTCGCGCCCGGATTCCGCAGCAGATAGGCCGGGTGCCAGGTCGGCAGGGCCGGCAGCGGGCCGGCCTCGGTTTCCAGCCCATGCCAGCGGCCGCGCAGGCGGGTGATGCCGTCCTTGGCCCGCAGCACCGACTTGGCGGCGACGCCACCCAGCAGCACCAGCCGCTTCGGCCGCACCAGCGCGATGTGGCGCAACACGAAGGGTATGAACAGCGCCACCTCGGCATCCGTCGGGTTGCGGTTTCCGGGCGGGCGCCAGGGCAGGATGTTGGTGATGTAGAAGGCCTCGCCCGCCTCCGACGCCTGCCGGTCCAGGCCGATGCTGGCCAGCATGCGGTCCAGCAACTGGCCGGACTGGCCGACGAAGGGGCGGCCCTGGCGGTCCTCGTCGGCGCCCGGGGCCTCGCCGATGAGCATGGTGGGGGCGGCCGGGTTGCCGTCGGCGAAGACCAGGTTGGTGGCGGTCTCGCGCAGCGGGGTGTCCACCTGCCGCATCGCCTCGCGCAGCGCCTCCAGGCTGCGCGCCCCGGCGGCGAGGTCGGCTGCGGCGGTGGCGGCGGGCGGCAGCGCGGCGGTGGCGCGGCGTGGCCTG
>JAQGHX010000055.1 GCA_028288745.1 Roseomonas sp.
CCTCACCCACAACCTCATGCTCCTCGCCGCAATCGCATGAGCCTTTCAACAGAGCAAAACGGGCTCTTAAAGTCTGGATGCGCACGAAGTTCAAAGGGACCGCCGCACTCAAGCGGTTGATCAATCCCACCCGCGTGCCGATCCAGGACAAGGAAAGCGTCCGCTGGCTCGACAGCCTTCGGCAGGCGGTAGAGCTCCTCGGGGATCCGGGCCGCTGCGTCCACGTCGCCGATCGCGAGAGCGACATCTACAAGATGTTCTGCCTCAGCCAAGATCTCGGCACCCATTTCGTCGTCCGCACCTGCGTCAACCAGCTCGCGGGTGATGGGACCCACACCGCCGCGGCCGAGACGGCGGGCGCCCGCGTCCGCGGCCTACACCGGGTCGAACTTCGCGGCGCGGAGGGCGAGGCGATCCATGCTGTCCTCGAGATCCACGCCCGTCGGGTCCACCTCCCCCCGCCGATTGGTAAGCAGCGGCGCTATCCCGCCCTCGATCTCACGATCCTGCACGTGGCCGAGCGTAATCCGCCACGCGGCCGCAAGCCGGTTGAGTGGAAACTCCTGACTGATCTGCCAGTGCGCTCGCGCCGGGAGGCCCTCAAGAGAATCCGCTGGTACGCGATGCGTTGGAAGATCGAGACCTTCCACCAAACTCCAAATTCCGGCTGCCGGGCGGAAGAGTCCCGTCTCCGACCCGCCGAACGGATCGCTAACTTCCTCGCGCTGTTCTGCATCATCGCATGGCGGATACTTTGGCTGACCCTGGACCACCGCGCTGACCCGGAAGCCGCTCCGCAGACTGTCCTGAACCCGACGGAGATCGCCCTGCTCGACCGGCTCGCCCTCGGCACCAAGGGTGGAGAGCCGGAGGGAAACACGTTGGCCCTGTACATCAACAAGATCGCGCGTCTCGGCGGCCATCTCGGACGGTCACGAGATCCGCCACCCGGTATCATCGTCCTCTGGCGCGGGCTGTCGCGCCTCGCCGACATCGAACTGGGGGTGGAGATCGCAGAGCAGACACATTGTGGGTCATTGAAAGCGTCACCGGATGGGTACCCGCGAAGCATGAATCAGGCGAAGAACAACATGCTGGAGCGGGTGTAGTGAGCCTCTGCGAACGGAACCTGCTCTAACCCGCGCCCGGCGGGTGCGGGCATCCCCAGGCCCGCCCTGGATCAAAAAATGAGATGGCCCTCAGGGAATGCTTTCCCCTGGGCTTTCTGCCCTTCTAACCTTCCGCCACTGGCGCCCAGACACCGGGAGGAACAAGACCATGCTCAGGCAAGTCGAAGCCGGCACCCTGCGTATCGCTTATCGCGAGCTGGGCGAGCCCGGCGGCTGGCCGGTACTGCTGCTGCACGGCTTTCCCTACGACGCGCATTCCTATGACGAGGTGGCGCCCAGGCTGGCGGCCCGGGGGGCGCGCGTCGTCATCCCCTGGCTGCGCGGCTGCGGGCCCACGCGCTTCCTCTCGCTGGACACGCCGCGTTCCGGCCAGCAGGCGGCGCTCGGGGGCGACCTGCTGGCGCTGATGGATGCGCTGGACATCCCGCGCGCCGTGCTGGCGGGCTATGACTGGGGCGGCCGCGCCGCCTGCATCGTGTCGGCCCTCTGGCCGGAACGGGTGGCCGGGCTGCTGACCGGCGATGGCTACAACATCCAGGACATCGCCACCGCCGCGGAGCCCCGCGCGCCGGAGATGGAGCACCGCGACTGGTACCAGTATTACCTGCACGGCGCGCGCGGCGCCGCCGGGCTGGCGGCGCACCGCCACGAGTTCTGCAAGCTGCTCTGGCGCCTCTGGTCGCCCGAATGGCGGTTCGACGAGGCGACCTTCGCCCGCAGTGCCCATGCTTTCGACAACCCCGATTTCGTGGCGGTGGTGGTGCATTCCTACCGCCACCGCTTCGGGCTGGTGGAGGGCGACCCGGCGCTGGAGGAGATCGAGCACCGCCTGGCGGCACGGCCTTCCATCGGCGTGCCGGCCATCAGCCTGGATGGCGGCGCGGACGGGGTGTCGCGCCCCGGCGGCAGCGCGGCGGATGCCAGGCACTTCACCGGCCCCTTCCAGCATCGCGCCATCCCGCATGTGGGCCACAACCTGCCGCAGGAGGCCCCGGCGGCCTTCGCCGAGGCGGTGCTGGAGCTGGCGGAGCCCAAGTCTGCTTGACCCTTGCCGCGCGGGGTCGCAAAACCCCGGCCATGGTCCGTAAGCCTTCCCGCGCAGGGGCGCGAATTATCTGCCCGGCCCTCTGATCCCGAGTTCGGGACCCGGGGACCGGGCCCCTGTTTCCGCGTCGCCCTTCCACCCCTGCCTGAAGCCCGCCCCAGCGGCGGCCTGGATACCCCGATGACCGACGCCCCCCCTGCCGACACGTCCGCCCGCGACTATCGCGGCACCGTCTTCCTGCCCAGGACCGCCTTCCCGATGAAGGGCGACCTGCCGAAGCGCGAGCCCGGCTGGCTGGAGCGGTGGAACAGCCTGGGCCTGTGGGAGGAACTGCGCGGGCGCTCGAAGGGCCGGCCGAAATTCGTGCTGCACGATGGCCCGCCCTACGCCAACGGCCCGCTGCATATCGGCCATGCGCTGAACAAGATCCTGAAGGACGTCATCAACCGCTCGGCGCAGATGGCGGGCTTCGACGCCGGCTACGTGCCGGGCTGGGACTGCCACGGCCTGCCGATCGAGTGGAAGGTCGAGGAGGAGTACCGCGCCAGGGGCAAGGACAAGGACGCCGTCCCCGTCCTGGAATTCCGCGCCGAGTGCCGCGCCTATGCCGCCCGCTGGCTGGATATCCAGCGCGAGGAGTTCAAGCGCCTGGGTGTGGCCGGCGACTGGGCCAACCCCTACGCCACTATGGATTTCGCCTCCGAGGCGACCATCGCCGCCGAGATCGGCAAGTTCCTGATGAACGGCTCGCTCTATCGTGGCCTGCGCCCGGTGATGTGGAGCCCGGTTGAGAAGACCGCCCTGGCCGAGGCGGAGATCGAATACCACGACCACAGGTCCGCCATCCTCTTCACCAACTTCCCCATCATCAGCGCCCCCGCCGCCGACCTGGTGGGCGCCGAGGTGGTGATCTGGACCACCACGCCCTGGACCATCCCGGCTAACCGCGCGCTCGCCTATGGCGAGGAGATCGATTACGCGCTGGTGCATGTGGAAGGGGTGGAGGAAGGCTCCCTCCTCACCACCGGCCGCACCCTGGTGGTGGCGCTGGCGCTGCTGCCGGCCTTCGCCAAGGAAACCGGCATCGGCGCCCATACCATCAAGCGCGTGCTGAAGGGCACCGGGCTGGCCGGCGCCATCGCCGCCCACCCGTTGCGCGGCTGGGCCGGGGGTAATGTTCCGGGCGCCGCCCCCGGCTATGGCTTCGGCGTGCCGCTGCTGGCCGGTGACTTCGTGACCACCGAGGCCGGCACCGGGCTGGTCCACCTCGCCCCCTCCCATGGCGAGGACGATTTTGCCCTGTGCCGCGCCAATGGCATCGGGGTGCCGGAATGCGTGGCGGATGACGGCACCTATACCGTGCAGGCGCCCGGCTTCACCGGCATCCATGTCTTCAAGGCGCATGAGCCGGTCTGGGCGGCCCTCACGGAAATGGGCAAGCTCTCCGGCAAGGGCTTCATCACGCACAGCTACCCGCATTCCTGGCGCTCGAAGAAGCCGGTGATCTATCGCGCCACGCCGCAATGGTTCATCGCCATGGACGACGCGAACCAGATCCGCGCCAAGGCGCTGGATGCACTCGCAAAAACGCATTTCGTGCCGGACCAGGGGCGCAACCGCATCGGCAGCATGGTCGCCGGCCGGCCGGACTGGTGCATCAGCCGCCAGCGCGCCTGGGGCGTGCCCATCGCCATCTTCGTGGACAAGAAGACCGGCGAGCCGCTGCGCGACCCCGCCATCCTGGAACGCGTGGACCTCGCCTTCCGCCAGGAAGGGGCCGATGCCTGGTACAAGCCCGGCGCCGCTGCCCGCTTCCTCAATGGCGATGCCGGCTCCGCCGGAGGGGGCAACGACCGCGACCCGGACGACTACGAACAGGTCATGGATATCGTCGATGTCTGGTTCGAATCGGGCTCCACCCACGCCTTCACCCTGACGCCTGAGCGCGACCTGCCCTTCCCGGCCGACCTCTACCTGGAGGGCTCGGACCAGCATCGCGGCTGGTTCCACTCCTCCCTGCTGGAGAGCATCGGCACGCGGGGCGTCGCCCCCTTCAAGGCCATCCTGACCCACGGTTTCGTCCTGGACGAGACCGGGCGGAAGATGTCCAAGTCGCTGGGCAATGTCACCGCGCCGCAGGAAGTCACCAAGCAGTATGGCGCCGATATCCTGCGGCTGTGGGTGATGAATTCCGACACCGCCGACGACCTCCGCATCGGCAAGGGCATCCTGGCGCAGCAGGCCGAACTCTACCGCCGCCTGCGCAACACGCTGCGCTGGCTGCTGGGCAACCTGGCCGATTTCGACGATGCCGAGATCCTGCCCCATGCCGAGCTGCCGGAGCTGGAGCGCTGGGTGCTGCACCGCCTGTCGGAGCTGGACACGCGCATGCGCCGCGCCGTGGCGGATTACGACTGGAACGGCGTCTATCCCGATATCCACGCCTTCTGCGCCACGGACCTCTCCGCCTTCTATTTCGACGTGCGCAAGGACAGCCTCTATTGCGACGCGAAGGGCAGCCCCCGCCGCCGCGCCGCCCGCACCGTGCTGGCCGCGCTGCACCGCTGCCTGACGGCGTGGCTGGCCCCCGTCATGCCCTTCACCGCCGAGGAAGCCTGGCTCGCCCGCTTCCCCGACGACCGTGACAGCGTCCACCTGCAATTATTCCCCGAGATTCCGGCCGGGTGGCGGGACGAGGCGCTGGCGGCGAAATGGGCGCGGGTGCGCGACATCCGCCGCCTCGCCACCCAGTTGCTGGAGGTGGACCGCAAGGAAGGCCGCATCGGCTCCTCGCTGCAGGCCGAAATCGTCTTCGGTCTGGCGGATGAGGACCGCGCCCTGCTGCCGCCCGAGGGCTGGGAGGATATCCTCATCGTCTCCCGCGTAGCGCTGGAAGGGCCACCCGGGCTGGCCTGCGAGATGCCGGCGGGCGAAGCCGCGGGCGAGAAGCTGAGCGTGCGCACCGGCACCGCCGCCGGCCAGAAATGCGAGCGCTGCTGGCGCGTGCTGCCCGAGGTCGGGCAGTCGGCCGCCCACCCCACCCTCTGCCGCCGCTGCGAAGCCGTGGTGGAAGGCGCATGAGCCTGCGCAACGGCCTGGCGGTCGCGGCCGGCGTGCTGGCGGCGGACCAGCTCTCGAAATGGTGGGTGCTGGAGGGGCTGCGCCTGCCGGAGATCGGCCGGGTGCCGCTGCTGGACCTGGGCTTCGCCGGCATGGATTTCGCCATGGTCTGGAACCGCGGCGTCACCTTCGGCCTGCTGGCGGGCGACGCGCCCTGGCACCGCGTGCTGCTGGCCGTGCTGGCCCTGGCGGTGGTGGGATTCCTGCTCCGCTGGCTCGCCCGCGCCGAGAACCGGCTGACCGTGGTGGCGCTCGGCGCCGTCATCGGCGGCGCGGTCGGCAATGTGATCGATCGGCTGCGCTTTGGCGCCGTGGTGGACTTCATCGACACCTGGCTGGCGGGCTGGCACTGGTATGTCTTCAACGTAGCGGATGCGGCCATCGTGCTCGGCGTCGTGGCTCTGATGGGCGATGCCTTGTTCCGGCCAGGACAGACGGGTAAGAAAACGCCATGACGCTGCCCAACCGCATCGCGGCGCGTGCCGCCGCCCTCTCCCTGCTCGTGGTTCCGCTGCTGGCCGGCTGCGGCCAGGACACGGCCCGCAACCTGGGCTTCACCCGCGACGCGCCGGATGAGTTCAGCGTCGTGACCCGCGCGCCGCTCTCGCTGCCGCCGGCCCTCGGCCAGCTGCCGGTGCCGCGCCCCGGCACTGCCCGCCCGCAGGAACTGCAGGGCGGCGCGGCCGGCGAGGCCATCCTGGCCCCCGGCGCCGCCTATGGCGTCGGTGCCTCCACCGCCCCCTCCTCGGGCGAGCAGGCGCTGCTGGCCACGGCCGGCGCCCACGCGCCCGCCGGCGTCCGCCGCCAGGTGGACGAGGAAAGCCTGCGGCTGGACCAGCCCGACCGCACCCTGGTCGACCGGCTGATGTTCTGGCGCGACACGCCGCAGCCCGGCACCGTGGTGGACCCGCAGCGCGAGGCCCAGCGCCTGCGCGAGAACGCCGCGCTCGGCCGCGACCCTGAACAGGGCGAGACCGCCATCATCCAGCGGCGCCGCCAGGGCCTGTTCCAGGGGATCTTCTGACCCCCGCGCCAAAACCCCCTGTGCCGAACGCCGCCGCGCGCGCGGCCGACGGGGTAACGGGTGGTTCCGCTTCCGGCATCGCGCTGGCTGGCCTTGTGCCGGGCGCGGAAAATGCAACATGGGAAGGCGACATGCCCCCCCTGACCCGCCGCGCGGCGCTGGCCGCCGCCGCCGCCCTTCCCGCGTTGAGCGCGCTGCCCCATACGGCGGCCCTGGCGCAACCCGCCCCCTTCACCCCGCCGCCGGGGGAGAAGCCGCTGTTCGGCGCCTCGCTCTGGCACCTGCCGAACGGGCTGGCGGTACTGCATGCCGAGAACCGGCGCTCCCCGGTGGTGGCGCAATACGTCTATTACGGCGCCGGCGCGGGCGATGACCCGGCGGGCAAGTCCGGCCTCGCGCATTTCCTGGAACACATGATGTTCAAGGGCAGCGCGCGCGTGCCCTCCGGCACCTTCTCCCGCCGCGTGGCGCAGGAGGGCGGGCAGGACAACGCCTATACCTCGCGCGATGTCACCGCCTACCACCAGCATGTCGAGGCCAGCCGCCTGCAGCTGGTCGCCATGATGGAAGCCGACCGCATGGCCGGCCCCCTCTTCCCGCAGGCCGAGCTCGAATCGGAGCGGCTGGTGGTGCTGGAGGAACGCCGGCAGCGCACCGAGAGTACGCCGCGCGGCCGCTTCCGCGAGGAATACGACGCCACCTTCTGGGGTCGCCAGCACTGGCGCGGTCGCCCGCTGATCGGCTGGGCGCCGGAGATCGAATCCTACACGCGCGACGACCTGACCGGCTTCTTCCAGCGCTGCTACAGCCCGGCCAACGCCACGCTGGTGGTGGCCGGCGCCGTCTCCCGCGATGAACTCGCCAGGGTGGTGGAACAGGAATATGGCGCCGTTCCGTCCCGTGGCGCGGCTTTCACCCAGGCCGCCCGTGGCCGCGCGCCCGCCCCAGCCGGCCCGCTGGAAGCGCGGCTGGTGAAGCATGACGCCCAGGTGCAGGAAGCCGCCTTCCTGCGCGGCTGGGTGGCGCCCTGCCTGACCTCCGCCGATACCCGCCACGCCTACCCGCTGGAAGTGCTGGCGCATGTGCTGGGCGGCGGCCAGGGCTCGCGCCTGCACACCGCGCTGGTGCGCGCCGGCCTCGCCGTCTCGGCCGGCTGTAGCTATGACGGCGACACGGTCGCGGCCGGCGTGTTCGAGATCCAGGCGACCCCCGCCCGCGGCACCGCCCCGCCCCGGCTGGAAGCGGCGCTGGAAGCCGCCCTCGCCAGCCTGCTCGACCAGGGTGTGACGGAGGAGGAAGTGGCACGCTCCATCCGCCAGTTGACGGCCGGCGCCGTGCTGGCGCTGGACAGCCTGGGCAACGCGCCCCGCATCCTGGGCAGCGCCATGGCCATCGGCCTGCCGCTGGACGCCGTGGAATACTGGCCCGCCCGCATCCGCGCCGTGACGCGCGGGCAGGTGGAGGCCGCCGCCCGCGCCGTACTGGCGCGGCCGGGCATGACCGGGTGGCTGCTGCCCGAAGGAGTGGGCGGCGCATGAGCGGCGATACCGATACCGCGCCAGTGCCGGGTACCGCGCCAATCCTGGATACCGCGCCAGTGCCGGGCTTCAGCCTGCCCATCCAGGTCGTCGAGGCGCCCGGCGGCTTCTCCGCCTGGCTGGCCGAGGACCACTCGGTGCCGGTCGTCTCCGTCTCCTGGTCCTGGGAGGGCGGCGCCGCGCTCGACCCGGCCGGGATGGAGGGGGCGGCCTCGATGCTGTCCACCCTGCTGACCGAGGGCGCCGGCGGGCTCGATGCCCTGGCCTTCGCCGATGCCGCGCGGGACGAGGCGATCGGGGTGAATTTCGACGCCGACCGCGACAGTTTCGAGGGCGGCTTCCGCGCGCTGCTGCCGGCCCTGCCCAAGGCGGTGGAACTGGCCCGCCTGGCCATGACCGCCCCCCGCTTCGATGACGAGGCCGTGGCGCGGGTGCGGGCGCGGGCCATCGCCAGCGCCCGGCAGGCGCTGGAGGGGCCGCGTGGCCGCGCCTCGCGCGCGTTCTGGGCCGCCGCCTTCCCCAGCCACCCCGCCGGCCGGCCGGCCAATGGCACCGCCGAGAGCATCGCCGCCATCACGGTGGACGCGATGCGCGACCTGCTGGCGCGCCAGGTGCATCGTGGCGGGCTGCTGGTGGCCGCCAGCGGCGCCATCACCGCGCCGCAACTGGCGGCGATGCTGCCCGAACTGTTCGGGGCGCTGTCCGGCGGCACGCCGCCGGCGCTGCCGCCCCTGCCCGCATTCACCGGTTTCGGCACCCAGGTGGTGCCCGTCACCGCCTCGCAATCCATGCTGCTGTTCGGCCAGCAGGGCATCCCGGTGAAGGACCCGGAATGGGAGACGGCGCAGGTGGTGATGCGCATCTTCTCAGGCGGCGGCTTCTCCTCCCGCCTGATGAAGTCCCTGCGCGAGGAGCGCGGGCTGACCTACGGCGTCTATGCGGGGCTGGACCAGTTATTCGGCAACAGCGTGCTGGTCGGCTCCGCCGCCACTGCCAATGCCCGCGTGGCCGAGGCGCTGGATCTGCTGCGCGCCGAGTGGAAGCGCATGGCGGAGGGCGGCCCGACGCAGGAGGAAATGGCCGATGCCGTCTCCTTCCTCACCGGCAGCCAGCCGCTGCAATTCACCGACAGCCGCCGCATCGCCAACACGCTGCTGGCCATGCGCCGCAACGACCGCCCGCTGGACTGGCTGGAGCGGCGGCCGGAGCGGCTGCGCGCCATCGGCCGCGACCGGGCCGCGAAGCTCGCGGCGCGCCTGCTGGCGCCCGGCACCTTGTCCATCACCATCGCCGGCCAGCCCGCCGGGCTGTGACCGGCAGGCTGGGGCCGTCAGGCTGGGGCCAGCGCCGGATGGCACGATAGCGGGGGCCTGGGAAGCGCGTTGAAAAGCAGTTAGGCTGTCGGTGCCCGGCCGCGGACGCCGGAAAAATCAATAACATTGCCGCCTTCCTCGCGGCGAGACAGTCAGGGACGATGCATGACGCCGACCGAGGCCGCCTGGACCCGACTTCTCTCCCTGGCCCAGCGACCCGGCGCATCGGCCATCCGTTCGCTCTTCGCACGCGACCCGAACCGCTACGCGGCCTTCCACTGGCAGGCGGGCGATATCATGCTCGACCTCTCCAAGACCTCGATCGACAATGCCGCCATGGCCGCGCTGCTGGCGCTGGCCGACGCGGCCGGCTTGATGGCCGCGCGCGATGCCATGGCCGCCGGCGAGCGGGTGAACAATACCGAGGGCCGCGCCGTGCTGCACATGGCCCTGCGCGCGCCCCGCAGCGCCGGCTTCCGCGCGCGCGAGAGCGATGGCCGGTACGAGGATGCCAGCGCCTCGGTCGAGGAAACCCTGGCGGCGATGGAGCACTTCACCCGCGCCGTCCATTCCGGCGAGATCCGCAGCGCGACGGGCGAGACCTTCACCGACATCATCAATATCGGCATCGGCGGCTCCGACCTCGGGCCCTTCATGGCGACCCGCGCGCTGTGGCACGAGGCCTCGCCGATGCGGCCGCTCTACCTCGCCAATGCGGACGCGCATAACTGGGAACTGATCCGCCCGCGGCTGAACCCGGCGCGGACCCTGGTGCTGGTCGCGTCCAAGACCTTCACCACGGCCGAGACCATGGCCAATGCCCGCGTGGTGCGGGGCTGGCTGGAACAGACGCTGGGCAAGGACGGGATGCGCCAGCACCTCGTCGCGCTCTCGACCAACAAGAAGGCCACCGCCGATTTCGGCGTGCCGGCTGACCGCGTCTTCGGCTTCCATGACTGGGTGGGCGGGCGTTTCTCGCTGTGGTCCTCCATCGGCCTTTCCATCGCGCTGAGCTGCGGCTGGGACGAGTTCTCCCGCCTGCTGGCCGGCGCGCGGGTGATGGACGAGCATTTCCTGGAGGCCCAGCCGGCGCGCAACCTGCCGCTGCTGCTGGCGCTGACCACGGTCTGGCACGTCAACGGGCTCGGGCTCGGTAACCATGCCATCCTGCCCTACGACCACCGCCTCTCCCGCTTCCCGGCGCATCTGCAGCAACTGGAGATGGAGAGCCTGGGCAAGCGCACCACAAAGGGGGGCCAGCCGGTCAAGCGGCTGACGGGGCCGGTGCTGTTCGGCGAGCCCGGCACCAACGCGCAGCATTCCTTCATGCAGTTGCTGCACCAGGGCACCACGCCGGTGCCCGCCGATTTCCTGCTGATCGCCAACCCGAGCCACCCTTATGCCGCCAACCACCGGCTGCTGCTGGCCAATGGGCTGGCGCAGTCCGAGGCCCTGCTGCGCGGCCGTGGCGCCGAGGAGGTGCGGGCCGAGATGACCGCCTCCGGCATGTCCGCGCCGGAGATCGAGCGCCTGCTGCCGCACCGCCTGTTCCCCGGCGACCGCCCCAGCACCACGCTGCTGCTGCCACGGCTGGACGCGCATACGCTCGGGCAGTTGGTGGCGCTGTACGAGCACAAGGTCTTCTGCCTGGGCGTGCTCTGGGACATCGACGCCTTCGACCAGTGGGGGGTGGAACTGGGCAAGCAGCTTTCCACCTCCATCCTGCCGGAGCTGATGCCGGAAGGCCGCGTCGGGCCGCATGACCCCTCCACCACCGGGCTGATCGAGAAGCTGCGGGAATGGCAGGGGATGGATATCTGAGCCGGCCACCCCGCCGGGTGCTATTGATCGCCGTGCCATGAACCCGATTCGCCTGCTGCCCTCCACCACCGCCGACCGCATCGCCGCCGGCGAGGTGGTGGAGCGCCCGGCGGCGGCGGTGAAGGAACTGGTGGAGAACGCGCTGGATGCCGGCGCCCGCCACGTGGCCGTGGTGCTGGAAGGCGGCGGCCTGGCCCGCATCCTGGTGGAGGATGACGGGCGCGGCATGTCCGCCGCCGACCTGCTGCTGGCGGTCGAGCGCCACGCCACCAGCAAGCTGCCGGACGAGGCCACTCTCTTCGCCATCGCCACGCTGGGCTTCCGGGGCGAGGCGCTGCCCTCCATCGCCGCCGTCTCCCGCCTCACGCTGACCAGCCGCATGGCGGGGGGCGAGGCGCACCGCCTCGCGATCGAGGCCGGGCGGAAGGGCGAGGTCACGCCCGCCTCCGGCGCCCCGGGCACGCGGGTCGAGGTGCGCGACCTGTTCTTCGCCACCCCCGCCCGCCGCAAGTTCATGAAGACCCCGCCCACCGAGGCCGCCCATGCGGTGGAGGCGGTGCGCCGGCTGGCCCTGGCCTGGCCCGAGGTCGCCTTCCGCGTCGAGGTCGAGGGGCGCGAGGTGCTGAACCTCGCCGCCAGCGGCCGCGTGGGCCGAGTCGCGGCGCTGCTGGGGCCGGATTTCGCCCGCGCCTGCGTGCCGGTCTCGGGCCTGTGGAACGATCTGGCGATGGATGGCGTGGTGGCGCTGCCCACCCATACCCGCGCCACCGGGGCCGAGCAGCACCTGGTGGTCAACCGCCGCCCGGTGCGCGACCCCATGCTGCGCGCGGCGCTGCGGGTGGCCTATCGGGACCTGATCGCCAATGGGCGGTTCCCGGTCGCGGCGCTGTTCCTGGACCTGCCGCCGGACGCGGTGGACGTGAATGTCCACCCGATGAAGACCGAGCTGCGCTTCCGCGACGCCAGCGCGGTGCGGGGGGCGCTGATCTCGGCCCTGCGGCGCGGGCTGGCGGTGGGGGCCGGCACCGCGCCGGCGGCCGGGCCCGACGCCTTCCCCGCCCCGCCAGGGCCGATGCCGCCCGGCTTCGCGGAAGCGCCGGAGGCCGTGGGTTACGCCCACCGCCCGGAAAGCTGGCCGCCGGGCTTCCGCCAGCCCGGCTGGGCCACCGACCAGCGGCCCGGCGCCTGGCAGCCCGGCCTGCGCCTGCCGGCGCCGATGCCCGCCGCGCCGGGTCAGTTCGCGTCGGGCCAATCCGCGCCATGCCAGGCCGCCTACGATCCCGCTATGCCGCCGG
>JAQGHX010000063.1 GCA_028288745.1 Roseomonas sp.
CGCGGCGCCGCGCCTTCCGCCGCATGCTGGAAATCGCGGAGCGCGAGGACCCCGCCTACACCGTGCTGCACCAGACGGTGAACTTCACCGCCAAGCGGCGCGAGCTGCCCTGGAAGCCGGGCCAGTCCTTCGGTATGGATTTCCGTGCCAGCAACTGGAAAGCCTGATGACCACACAGATCGCTTCCCACCGCGGCGGCGCCATCCTCTGGCCCGAGAACTCGCCGGCCGCCTTCCGTCAGACGGCCCTGCTGCCGGTGGAGCAGGTGGAGTTCGACCTGCACCTGTCCGCCGACGACGCCGTAATGGTGATGCATGACGCGCTGCTGGACCGCACCACGGAGGCGCACGGCCCGGTGCGCGCCCGCAGCCTGGCGGAGCTGCGGCAGGTCCGCCTGAAGGGCACCGGCGGCGAGGTGGTGCCGACCCTGGCCGAGGTGGCGGAGATCTTCCGCCCCACCGGCATCAGCCTGCGCATCGAGATCAAGCGCGATGCGGAGGGGCGCCCGTATCCGGGATTGCTGCCGCGCATGGTCACGGAGCTGGAGGCGGCGGGGATGCTGGAGCGCACCATCGTCACCTCCTTCCAGGCCAGTCTGGCGGCGCAGGCGGAGGCGGGCGGCCGCTTCCGCCAGCGCGCCATCTGGCTGGTCTCGCTGCCCTGCTGGAAGGATGCCGGCGCGGCGGGCATCGCGGCCGTGGCGCGGGCGCATGGCATCGGCGCGGTCGGCCTGCACCAGACGGCCTGCGACGCGGCGGCCGTGTCAGCGATGCGCGATGCGGGCCTCGGGGTCGGCGCGTGGTCGGTGAATGGCGAGGCGACCCTGCGGCGCATCCTGGCACTGGGCGTCGATGTCTTCACCACCGACGACCCGGTGGCTGCCCTGGCGCTGCGGAGCGAAGGAGCCAGCGGCCGCCAGCCCGCGTCAGGCGGTGGGTGACTGCAAGTCCTGCTGCCGCCGCGCGGCGGTCCCTTGGCGACGCAGGGCTGACATCAGGCGCGAGGTGGATCGGGCACCGCGCGCCCGTGCCATAGGCGGCTGGCTACTTGCCGCCATCCACGCTGAGCACCTGCCCGCTGATCCATTTTGCCTGGTCGCTGGCCAGGAACAGCGCGGCATTGGCGATATCCTGCGCCTCGCCCAGCCGGCGCAGCGCGATATTCTGCAGCAGCCGCTTCTGGCCTTCCTCGCCATAGCTCTCGAACTGCGCGACGGAGGAGGGGTTGGACGGCACGAAGCCCGGCGCCACCGAATTGACGGTGATGCCATAGGGGCCAAGCTCATGCGACAATTGCCGGGTCAGCCCCACCAGCCCGTGCTTGGCGGAGCAATAGGCCTGGATGCCGGTCAGGCTGCGCTGCAGCCCGGCGCCGGAGGAAATGGTGACGATCCGCCCGCGCCCCGCCGCCTTCATCCCCTTGGCCGCGGCGGCGCAGAGGTTGAAACAGGCATGGAGGTTGATGTCGAACAGGGCGTGCCAGTCCTCTTCCGGCACTTCGTCCACCGGGTGCATCACCTGGCCGCGCACCCCGCCCGCGTTCGCGACCAGCACGCCGACCGGCCCGGCCGAGGCCGCCTCCACCCGGCCGATCCAGCCACGCGCGGCGCCGGGGGCGGTCAGGTCGAAGGCCTCGGTCTGGATGGTGGTGCCGGCGGCCGTCCCGGCCAGTTCCTCGGCCGAGAGATCGCAGGTGAAGACCCGCGCGCCAAGACGGGCGAAATCCCGCGCCATGACGCGGCCGAAGCCATGGCCACCGCCGGTGACGGCCACGGTGACGCCATCGAATCGAATGTTCATGCGCGCAGCAGCTCCAGCAGGTTGTCGTCGCTCATCGGCCGGGTGCCGGCCTCGCATTCATGCACCTGCGCCACCAGCGCCTCGGTCGCGGGGCAGGGGATGCCGTGGCGCCGGCCGGCCTCGGCCACCAGCGCGATCTGCGCATCCACCTCGGTCCGGCGGTGCCGCACCCAGAGGTCGCGCCAGATGCCGGAATGCGTCTTGGCGTTGGGCCGGTTGAAGGCGACCATGGCGTCCACGCTGGCGCGCGCCGCGTCCTCCGTGGCGGCAGGCCCGAAGCCAGCGGGATCGAAGCCGTTGAAGCCGAGCGGCCGGATGCCCTCGGCGGCGGCCACGCGCATCGCCTCGTTGCCCAGGCGGCGCCACAGCGGCAGCAATTCCGGCCGCGCCAGGCAATCGGCGATGCCCATCGCGCCCACCCCCTGTGCGAAGAGCAGCGCGGCATAGCCCAGCTTGCCCCACAGGTAGCCGAAGATATTGTCGGTCATGACCGCAGCGGGCTCAAAGAGCCGCAGCAGCGCGTGCAGTGCCCGCAGCCGCGGCGTGATCGTGCCATCCAGCTCGCCCACCACCACGGCGCCGCGCCCGCCATAGACGATACGCCCGGGGCCCAGCCAGTCGGCGCTGAAGTTAACGAAGGCGCCGATGGTGCGGTCCTGCCCCGCCGCCTGGGCGATCACCGGCTCGCACAGCCCGTTCTGCAGCGAGAGGACATAGCCATCCTCGGCCAGATGGGGCAGCAGGGCGGCCATCGCCGCCTGGGTATGCTGTGCCTTCACCGCCAGGAAGACGCGGCGGAAGCGGCCGGTCACCGCTTCCGGCGTGAAGGCGGGGGCATGGATGGTGTAGGTCTCGATCGGCCCCTCGATCGCCAGGCCCTGGGCGGGATCGCGGATGGCGGCGACATGCTCAGCCTCGACATCGACGAACACCACCTGCTGCCCGGCGCGGACCAGCGCCGCTCCCAGCGTGCCGCCGATCGCGCCGGCCCCCCAGATCAGGATCGGTCCGTCATCCACGCTGTCAGCCGCCATGCTGGTCTTCCTGCCTGATCCGGGGTTCAACGATCATGGCCGCTGGCCACGCCGCGCCCCGGGACGCTGAAAGATCGTGCCGACCACGTCAATGCTTGGCGGCGGCGCCGGATCGCCGCGCCGGCGGCCGGATTGCGCTCGCCGGCCGCATCGTGCAGCCTGCCCGCGGTGGATGGAGAACATGCGATGCTGGACCTGCTGCCGAAGGCCGCGCGGCTCGGCGCCCTGTTGAAAGCCCGTGGCGAGACCGTGGCGGTGTCCGAATCCTCGTCCGGCGGGCTGGTCTCCGCCGCCCTGCTCTCGGTTCCAGGGGCCAGCGCCTATTTCCAGGGCGGCGCCGTCATCTATACCCCGCGCGCCCGGGCCGCCCTGCTCGGTATCACCCAGGCTGAAATGGCCGGGCTGCGGGCCTCCTCCGAACCCTACGCCCGGCTGCTGGCCCGTACCGTGCGCGAGCGGTTCGGCACGAGCTGGGGCATGGCCGAGACGGGGGCGGCCGGCCCCAGCGGCAACCGCTATGGCGACGCGGCCGGCCATGTCTGCATCGCCGTCAGCGGCCCGCTCGAACGCGTCGTCACCATCGAGACGGGCAGCGCCGACCGCATCGGCAACATGCGCGGCTTCGCGGCGGCGCTGCTGGATCTGCTGGCCGCAGCCATGCGGGAAGCCGGCGACGGCCCGGCCGCGCGGAGCTGACGCGGCGGGCTGCCGGAGCGTAGACGACCGGGCTGCCGCACGGCAGGCTCAGCCGATCGCGCCCGTCAGTCGCAGCGCCTCGACCTCCGCCGTGGTGAAGCCGGCCTCGGCCAGAACCGCATCGGTATCCGCGCCCAGGCCCGGGGGCGGCGTCTCCATCCGCATGGGTGCCGCACCCAGCACGAAGGGCGTGGCGACCGAGCGCACGGGGGTGCCCGCCCTGTCATAGGTCACCACGCCGCCGATCGCCGCCAGTTGCGGGTCCTGCGCGGCCTGCCCGACCGTATTCACCTTGGCCACATTCACCTTGGCCGGCGCCAGGGCCGCCATCACCTCGTCGCTGGTCCTGCGGCCGGTGGCAGCACTGAGGGCGGCGATCACCTCGTCGCGCCGCATGCGCCGGTCCATGGCGGTCGCGAATTCCGGCCGGTCGAGGCTCTCGGCATCCAGCGCCCGGGCGCAGCGGCGCCACATCTCGTCGCTGGGGGCGATGATCACCACGCTGCCATCGGCGGTCGGCACCACCTGGTTGGGCACGCTCAGGTGGTTGGCGGTGCCCATCGGCTGCCGCTCCGTCCCGTCCAGCCAGTACTCGGTGTACATGTAGCTCATCAGATGGGCGGAAGCGCGCAGCAGCGAGGTTTCCACCGCCTGCCCCTCACCCGTCTTCTGCCGCAGCAGCAGGGCGGCCAGGATGGCGCTGACCATGGCCAGGCTGCCATGCAGGTCGATCACCGCGCTGCCGCAGCGCACCGGCGGGCGGCCGGGCTCGCCGGTGATGCTCATCAGCCCGCTATGCGCCTGCAAAGCCAGGTCGTTGGCACCCACGTCGCGCAGCGGGCCGGTCTCGCCATAGGCGGAGAAGGAGCAATGGATCAGCCGGGGGTTGGCGGCGCGCAGGCTCTCCCAGTCCAGCCCCCAGCGCTCCATCGCGCCGGGGCGGAAATTATGCACCAGCACATCCGCCCGCGCCGCGAGGCGCCGCGCCACCTCCAGCCCCTCCGGCTTGCGGAGGTCCAGCACCAGGCTCTGCTTGTTGCGGTTGAAGGCGAGGTAGGAGGCACTGGCCCCGTGCTGCGCCAGGCTTTGCGGCGTGGTGCCCAGGGTGCGGGCCTCGTCGCCCCGCCCCGGTTCCTCCACCTTCACCACCCCGGCCCCCAGATCCCCCAGGACCTGGGTCGCGGCAGGGCCGGCGAAGACGCGGGTGAAATCCAGCACGCGGATACCATCGAGCGGACGTTGCACGGCGGGGCCTCAGGCGCTGATGGTGAAGCGCGGCGCCCGGGCGCGCGCGGCGGCGGAACCGGTGGCCTGGATACTGGCCTTGCCGACCGTCAGCTTGCGGCCCTCCGCATCCTCGCACCATACATCCAGCCCGTAGCGCAGCGCGCCGCCGGTGCCGTTTTCCAAGCTGGTCACGCGGGCCGCCACGGTCAGCACCACATCCTCGAAGACAGGCGCGATATAGCGGGTGGAGAGCGCGCCGGGCCGCAGCGCGTCTTCCCCGAAGGCATCCATCAGCAGCGACAGGATCCAGTTGGTCGAGATCATGCCATCCGCGATGATTCCTGGCAGGCCTTGCGACTTCGCGAATTCGTCATCGTCGTGGATGGTGGGCTCGGCCTGGTGCACACGGCCGTCATCGGCCTCCACCGTTGGCAGCAGGTCCACGTACCAGCGCATCCGCTCGCGCGTCATGCGGCGCGGCAGGGCGCGCAGCTCGGTGCCGATCTCCAGGCGGGGGTCGTCCATGCTCATGCCTCCACCTTGCCGGGCTTGTAGGCGACGATGACGGTGTCGCGGTAGGTGATCAGCGGGCGGTCGCCCTCCACCGCGCGCAGGTCGATCTCGACCTGCACATAGGTGCGCTCGCGCTTGACATAGCGTTGCGCTACGCGGCCGGTGGCGCGCAGCTTCTCGCCCGCGCGCACCACGTCATGGCAGGTGGCGTCGAATTCCACATGCACGCGCGCATCCGGGCCGGTGCCCGCCGGGCAGGCGTGGGTATAAAGCCGCAGCTTCTGCAGGTGCACCATGGTGGGCGGCACCATCGGCCGGTCGGTATCCTGAAACCAGGGGTGGTGCATCTCGTTGCCGTGGCAGTATTCGCGCACCACAAAGGGGCTCAGCGTGAACTCGACAGGGCCGAGCACGTCGCCGGTTTCCAGGTCGCTGGTATATCGGCCGGTGGCCATGGCATTCCTCCTGTTCTGGTCTGGATCAAGTCCCGCTCGAAGGCTCGCGGCGCATGCTCCGGTTTATATTTGTTCGCGTGACTCATGCTTCGCGGCGACTCCACCTGAAGCGATCACGCTCTAGCGGCCCTGGAACACGGGCTTGCGTTTCTCGACGAAGGCGCGCTGCGCCTCGCGCGCATCCGCGGTGCGCGACAGCTCGACGGTCACGCCCTGCTCGAAGCGGTAGCCATCGCGGAACGGCATTTCCTCCACCGTGCCGAAGGCGTGCTTGGCCTTGGCCACGGCCACCGGGCTTTTCGCCCCGATCTCGCGCGCGAGTTCCAGCGCCGTGTCCATCAGCGCGGCCTGGGGCACGCAGGCCTCGACGATGCCGCGCCGGTAGAGGTCGCGGGCCGCGACGCGGCGGCCGGTGAAGAACATCGTGCGCGCGGCGGAGGGCGAGAAATGCCGCAACAGGAAGGCGGCGCCGCCGGCCAGCCCGACATCGAGCTCCGGCATCTGCACCCAGGCTTCCTCGGCCATCAGCAGAATGTCGCAGCAACTCATCAGCGCGAAGCCGGCACCAATGGCCGGGCCGTTTACCGCCACGATCACCGGCTTGGCGCAATCGGCGACGACGTGGAAAAATTCGCGCGTCAGCCGGTTGTGGCGCAGGTAATCGCCCGGCTCCTGCACCAGCCCGATGCGTTCCTTGATGTCGGCGCCGGCCGAGAAGCTGTTGCCGGCACCGGTCAGGATGATGACGCGCACATCCTCCCGGTCGCTCAGCGTGTCGAACAGCCAGAGCAGTTCTTCCCGCAGCACGCGGTTCTGCGCGTTCACCGGGGGGCGGTCCAGGGTGACGGTGGCGATGCCGTCCGCCACCTCCAGCCGCAACGTGGTCAGGTCCATGCCGCTCATTCCACCCGGGCGCCGGAGATTTCGATCACGCGCTTCCACTTGGCCGTCTGCGTCGTGATGATCTTCTGCAGGTCGTCCGGCGTGCCCCCGGTCGGCACCATCCCAAGCTGCTTGAAACGCTCGTGGATGCGCGGCGTGCGCAGGACATCGTTGAAGGCGGCGTTCAGCCGCTGCACCACCGGGGCCGGCATCCGGGCGGGGCCCGCGATGTAGAGCAGGGTCGAGGCCTCGTAGCCCGGCAGCGTCTCCGCGATGGCGGGGATGTCGGGGTAATCCGGCAGGCGCTGCGCCGTGGAAATGCCGAGCGCGCGCAGAGTGCCCTCCTGCACCGGCTGGCTCATCGCGGTGAAGCTGTCCACCGCCACCTGCACGCGGCCCGCGAGCAGGTCGATCAACGCGGGGCCGGAGCCGCGGTAGGGCACATGCGTCATGTCCACGCCGGCCATCGTCTTGAACAGTTCCGCCGCCAGGTGGCTGGAGGAGCCGGGGCCGGTGGAGGAGAAGTTCAGCGATCCCGGCCTGGACTTCAGGTAGGCCACCAGCTCGGCGGTGCTTTTGGCCGGCACGGAGGGATGCACCACCAGCAGGTTCGGCAGTTCCGCCAGATGGATGATGGGGGTGAAGTCGGTCTCGGCGTTATAGGGCAGCGAGGGATAGAGGAACGGGTTGGTCATCTGCACGCCGGGGGTGCAGATGACGATGCTGGTGCCGTCCGGCGGCGACTTCGCGACGCTGTCCGCGCCCAGCGAACCCGCCATGCCGGGGCGGTTGTCGATGACCACCGGCGCCCCCAGCGCCCGCGTCAGGTCCTCGGCGAAAAGCCGGGCCACGATGTCGGACCCGCCGCCAGCCGCGAAGGGCACGACAAAGCGGATGGCCCGGCCGCCGGTCTGGGCGCGCAATGGCCCGGCGAGCAGGGCGGGGGCCGCCAGCGCGGCGGCGCCAAGCAGCATTCGGCGAGTGGGCATGGCGTTGTCCTCGCGACCTGCGGGGCATCATGTCGCGCCCCGTTCTGGGTATGACGGCTAACACCCCGGTTTCCTGAGCGGAACGCGCCTCTGACAAGCGGCATCCTTCCGGAAAGTGGAAAGATCACGGCATGAAGGAACCGCCGGTCACGTCCAGGATAGCCCCGGTCATGAAGGATGCGTCGGGCGAGAGCAGGAAGGCGACGCTGCCGGCGATGTCCTCGGGCTGTCCCACCCGCCGCAGCGGCGTGGCGGCGATGGTGCGCTGGTCGCGCTCGGCCGTATGGGCGGCGCCGCGCGTCATGGGCGTCGCGACGCGCGCGGGGGCGATGACGTTCACCGTGATGCCCAGCGGCCCCACCTCCCCCGCCAGGCTGCGCGAGAACCCCACCAGCCCGGCTTTGGAAGCCGCGTAGGCGCCCCCCACCGTCGCTGAATGGGTGCGCGCGGCGCGGGAGGCGATATTGACGATGCCGCCACCCCCATTGGCTCGCAGCAGCGGAATGGCGGCGCGGCTGACCAGGAAGGGCCCGTTCAGGTTCACCGCGAGCACCTGGGACCAATGGGCGAGCGGCATGTCCTCCACCGCCGGCGGCGTGGCCGGGGCGATGCCGGCATTGTTCACCACGCCCCGCAGCCGCCCGCCGCACCAGGCGGAGAGCAGGCCGAACAGGGCGGCGACCGAGGCTTCGTCGCTCACATCGGCATCGAATCCGCAGGCGCTGCCGCCCAGCGCGGCGGCCGTGGCGGTGGCCGCGCCGGGGACCACATCGCACAGGGCCACGCGGTAGCCGTCCCGCAGCAACCGCTCCGCGATGGCGCGGCCGACCCCGCGTGCCGCGCCTGTCACCAGTACCGTGCTGCCTGGCGTGTGTTCGCTCATGCGCCGTCTCCCCCGTTTCCGCCCAGGCTAGGCATGGGGTGGGCGCTTGCAAACACGCGCGGGGCACGTAGTGTCTTTGCAAGAAACGGAATGATGGGGGCAAACAGGGTGGAATCGCTGCGGGCGATGCGGGTCTTCGTCAGTGTCGTGCAGAACGGGAGCCTGTCCTCGGCCGGGCGCCAGCTCGGGCTCTCGCCGGCCTCCATCTCCCGGCACCTGCAAACGCTGGAAGAGGAACTGGGCACCCGCCTGATCCACCGCACCAGCCGTCGGCTGACCCTGACCGAGGCGGGGGAGCTCTATGCCCGGCAGGCGGAGCAGATCCTGCACCAGGTGGAGGAGGCCAATGCCAGCGTCTCCAGCCTGGAGCTGAAGCCGCGCGGCATGCTGCGGGTGCATTCGCGGCTGCTGGTGGGGCAGCAGTATATCGTGCCCGCCCTGCCCCGCTTCCTGGCGGCGCATCCGGACGTGCGGGTGGATCTCTCCCTCTCCAACACCCCGGTCGACCTGATCGAGCGCAATGTCGATATCGACGTGCGCATCGGCAAGCTGGGCGATTCCGCGCTGATGGTGCGCAAGCTGGCCAGCAGCGAGCGGATCGTCTGCGCCACGCCGGGCTATCTCACCAGCCGCCCGCCGCCCCAGGCGCCGATGGACCTGATGCAGCACAACTGCCTGACCTACCGCCTCAATATGGGCCGCACCGTCTGGCGCTTCCTGGACCCGGCCGGCGCGCTGACCGAGGTGCCGGTGGATGGCAGCTTCCGCACCGATAACGGCCCCGCCGTGGTGGCGGCGGCGCAGGCGGGCATCGGCATCGCGCTGCTGCCGGACTGGTCGATCCATGCCGAACTGCGCGAGGGCCGGCTGGTGCGGCTTTTCCCGGAGCACACGGTCAGCCATGTGGAGTTCGAGAACGGCATCTATGCCGTCTATCTCCAGACCCGCCACATGTCGGCCAAGCTGCGCGCCTTTATCGATTTTCTGGTCACTCTGTTCCGTGAGAGCCATGCCGGGCATGGCCACCTGACGCCATCTTTCCGCTTTCCGGAAGGATGATGTTCATTGGGCACGGTTTCCGTCAGGCATCCGTATCACTAGCCTCGGTGAATCGCGCCAAGCGCTTTCCCGGCCGATAAAAACCAAACGGCCGGTTCGACTGGAAGGAAGGGAACGATCCATGCCGATGACGCGCCGCGGGCTTTCGCTCGCGCTGATGCTGGGCCTTGCCACGCCCGCCCTGCCGGGCGCCGCCCTGGCACAGGCTTTCCCCGACCGTCCCATTCGCCTCGTCGTCCCCTACCCGCCCGGCGGCTCGACCGATCCGGTGGCGCGGCTGCTGGCGGCGGAGATGCAGGGGCGGCTCGGCCAGGCCATGATCGTCGAGAACCGCTCCGGCGCCGCCGGCGCGATCGGCACGGAAAGCGTCGCGCACGCGGCGCCCGATGGCTACACGCTGCTGCTGCACACCACCGCCATCGCGACCGAGCCTTCCCTCAAGTCCAACCTGCCCTATCGCCTGGAGACGGACCTGCAACCGGTGACGGAGGCCGTGCGCGGCTCCTATCTGCTGGTCGGCAGCCCCAAACTGCCCGCGCGGGATCTCGCCGGGCTGATCGCCTATGGCCGCGCCAATCCCGGGAAGCTGCTCTATGGCTCGGCCGGCACCGGCTCGTCCGGCCACCTGATTGGCGCGATGTTCGCGCAGCGCACCGGGCTGGATGCGACCCATGTACCCTATCGCGGCGGCGGCCCTTCCATCACGGCGCTGCTGGCCAACGAGATCCAGTTCGTCTTCGACACCGTGCAGACCTCCCGCCCGCTGGTGCTGGAAGGCCAGTTGCGCGGGCTGGCGGTGACGGGCGCCGAGCGCAGCCCCCTGCTGCCCGGCGTGCCGACGGTGCAGGAAAGCGGGCTGGCCGATTTCGATGTCGGCTACTGGCTGGGCATCTTCGCGCCCGGCCGCACGCCCGCGCCCGTTGTGCAGAAGCTGAACGCCGCCTTCCGCGAGGTGCTCGCCCAGCCGAATGTGCGGGAGCGCCTGGCCGGGCTGGGCCTCACGCCCGTCGGCAGCACGTCAGAGGCTTTCGCCGAGACGGTGCGGCAGGACATGGAATCCTGGCGCGGCGTTATCCAGCGCGCCAACATCAAGCTGGACTGAGGCAGGAGCCCGCATGATCCGCATCGCCGTTCTCGACGACTACCAGCAGGTAGGACATGGCCTGGCCGACTGGGCGAGCCTGGGCCCGGACTGCCGGGTGGATTTCCTGGACCGCCCGCTGGGGGACACGCAGAGCGCGGCGGCGGCCCTCGCCGGTTACGAGGTGATCTGCCTGATGCGGGAGCGGATGCCGGTGCCGGCGGCGCTGATCGCGCGCCTGCCAAAGCTGAAGCTGATCGTGGCGACCGGCGCGCATAACCGCACGCTGGACCTGGAGGCCGCGCGGGCCCGCGGCATCCAGGTCTGCCACACGCGCGGCGGGGAATCGCTGCACGCCACGACGGAACTGGCCTGGGCGCTGATCCTGGCCGCCATGCGGCACCTGCCGTTGGAGGACCGCCGCATGCGGCAGGGGCTGTGGCAGGGCACGGTGGGGCGCACGCTGCATGGCCGCACCCTGGGCCTGCTGGGCCTCGGCCGGCTGGGCGGGCGGATGGCGGAGGTGGCGCGCGCCTTCGGCATGACCGTCATCGCCTGGAGCCAGAACCTGACAGAGGAGCGCTGCGCTGAGGTGGGCGCCCGCCGGGTAGAGCGGGAGGCGCTGTTCCGCGAGGCCGATATCGTCAGCCTGCACCTGGTGCTGTCGGAACGCACCCAGGGCATCGTCGGCGCGGCGGAACTGGCGCTGATGCGGCCCGACGCGGTGCTGATCAATACCTCCCGCGGGCCGCTGGTGGATGAGCCCGCGCTGGTCCAGGCCCTGCGCGAAGGCAGCATCGGCGCCGCCGGGCTGGATGTCTACGACATCGAGCCGCTGCCGGCGGACCACCCGCTGCGCGGCCTGGATAACGCCGTGCTCAGCCCGCATCTGGGCTATGTCACCGAGGGTACCTATCGCGCCTTCTTTCCCGACATGGTCGAGGATATCGCGGCCTGGCGCGCCGGCTCGCCCATTCGCGTGCTGGCCTGAGGCAAGGCGGGCGCGCGGCGCCCGCCCGCCATCCTACAGGGCCGAGCGCCAGGGCAGCGGCTCGAGCCCATAGCCTTCCTGCCGGCGCACCACATAGCCGATGCCGGGGAAGTCCAGATGCATGCCGGCCACCAGCAGGCGGTCGGTGGCCGCCATGTCGAAGGTGCGGCGGCGCGTCTCGGCCGCCTGGCCGGGGTCGGAATCGAAGGCGATGGACCAGTCCGGGCGCGGCATCTGCAAGGCCTGGGTATGCACCACGTCGCCCCAGACGATCAGTTGCTCCGGCCCGGAATGCACGCGCACCCCCATATGGCCCGGCGTATGGCCCGGCAGCGGCAGCGTGACCACCCCGGCCGAGACCTCCTGCCCCGGCGTGATGCGGCGCAGCCGGTCGCGGTAGGGAGCCAGAGACCGCCGCGCGGGCTCGAAGAAGCTGCGCACGGCGGGACGGGCCTGGGACATCGCGGCATCGTCGTCCCAGTAGGCGACCTCCGCCTCGGCCACCACCAGCTCGGCATTCGGGAACAGCGCGTGGCCTTCGGCATCCAGCAGCCCGGCGGCGTGGTCGCGGTGGAAATGGGTGATGACGATGGTATCCACCTGCGCGGGCGTCAGGCCGGCGGCGGCCAGGTTGCGCGGGATCTGCCCCAGCGTCGGGCCCAGCGCCCCGGCGGCACCGGCATCGATCAGGATCAGCCGGCCGCCCGTATTGACCAGATAGGCGTTCACCGCCAGCGGCACCGCGCCGGCCGGCATGAAGGCCTGCTGCCGCAACCGCCCGGCGACCGTCGCGTCGTAATTCGGGAAGAGGCCGGGCAGCGCCTGGTCCTGGAAGGCGGTATGCCCGTCCAGCAGTGCCGTGACCTCCAGTTGCCCGATGCGCAGCCGGTAAAGGCCGGGCACCTGCTGCTGGGCCAGAGGCGCACTGGCCCCGGCGAGGCGCGGCATGGCGAAGGGCGCCGCCAGCCCGGCGGCGGCCAGCGACACACCCCGCAGCACATCGCGCCGGCCCGCGAATTTGTTTAGTTGTTGCGTCGACAAGGATTGAACCTCCCGTTGGCCGTGAAGCCCGGCCATGGTCAGCATCGGCCATCCCCCGGCCGCCGCAACAGCCCCAGGGCGCGAGCAGTTCCCTTGCAATGGGCGCAAGGATGCGCGGCGGCGCGGCCGCCCGCACTGCCCCTTTCCCCCGCACTGCTCCTTTCCGATGACTGACCAGCTCCGTCTGGCCGGAGAGATGCCGGCTGCCCCTGGACCAGGTGCCCCTGGGCCCGATTGCCCTGGATTGTGCAGGACGCGCCGGGCCGCAAGGCGTTTCGCGGTATTGGAACGTCAGAGGCGGCGGGCCGTCTTCAGCGGCCGCGAGCGTGCATCCGCCGGTACGCGGTGCCGCCGCGGCGGCCGCGTAGCGCCGCCTTGCAGCCCGGCCCGCCGCATGTCGTTGGCAATTTGGCGAGATGGCGCCTCATGCTTCGGCACCGGTCCGGTGTTCCCGAGCCACCGGTACGGCGGCATCGGTGCGCCCCGGTGGGCGGATGCCGCCCGGGCCTGCCCGGGCCGCAGCGCTGCGGCCTGTTCCGCACCGCCTGTGAAGGCCGGGCGCTGCGGGAGGCCCGCTGGCCTCGCCATTGGCGGCGGCCGGCGGTGGGCCTCCGGCCAGCGGCTGCAACGTGGCGCGCAAGACGACGCCGCGTGCCCGCACGGCCACCGGCCCCGGCGCCGTCACTTCGAGCAGCAGCGCCGCCGGGCCCCGGAGGTTGAAGCGGGAGCGCCATGCCAGGCCGGGTGCCATGCGCGGTGCCACGCCGCCCGCGACGGCATCCGGCCTGCCCCGTTCGCCACGCAGCAGCAAGGCGGTGGCCGGCGGCCCATCACCGCCATATCCCGGCATGTCCGCCGCGACCAGGAAGCGCCCAGGCTCGCTGACCCGCGCCACATTGCCGCCGCCGAAGGCGCGCAACTGGAAAGGCCGGCCCTCGGCGCCGCGCAGTTCCACGACGCGCGCGGCCTGGCCCCGCCAGCCCGGGCGCAGCGTCACCGCCGGCTCCCGGCTGTCGCGGGCGATCTCCGCCGTCACCGGGCCGTCATCGCCGGCCGCGACCGACAGCGTGGCCGCCGCTGGTTCCGGCAGGTCCAGCCGGAGGCCGTCGGCCTGCGAGGCCACCCTCATGACCTCCGAGCCGAAGGGACCGATTTTCCCGCTGACCCAGCCCTCCGCCAGTGCCGCCGTGGCATCGAGCCGCAGATGCCATGGCCGCGCGCCCGCGCCATCCGCCCAGGGCAGCGCCGGGCCGCCATAGGCCATGGCGAGACAGGTGCCGGGCTCCAGCTCCGGCCGCAGCAGGATGCGGTTCAGCGGGTGCCCCGGCACGGGCTCGATCACGCTGGTCTCGGCCACCGCCGCCACCAGCTCGCGCCCGTCACGCCAGAGGCGCAGGTCGGCCAGGACGCCCGGCGGCCTCGAGGCGCAGGCCGCGCTGCCGCTCCACCACAATCCAGACGCCGCGTTGCTGCAGGTCCGCAGGGTGCCGTCCAGGCTTTCGCCGGAGCCCAGCGTGGCCGGCGGCGCGGCCTCGGCGAAGGGAGCCACATGCAGCCGGGTCTCGCCGGTAGCACCGGGTGCCGCGAAGGCGCGCAGCTTATAGGTGCCGGTATCCAGCAGCGGGTCCAGCCGCCCATCGGCGGCGCCGGCCTGCCCGGCGGCCTCGCCCGGTCCCGCCAGCATGTCGACCAGTTGCAGCGCGGCACCGGTGGGACTTTCGGCGCGCAGGGCGAAACGGCCGGGGCGCGTGACCTCCAGCAGCGTTTCCATCGCCGTGCCACCGGCGGCTGTCCCCTCCATGACGAAGCGGTCGCGCAGCAGGCGCGCTTCCGGCGCGGGCATGGCTTGCGGGGCGGTAGCCGCGAGGGATGGTGGGGCGACAGGATAAGGCCTGGGCCAGGCGGGCACTTCTGGCGGAGCGGGCGCCTCGTTGGCCGGCCGCGCGGCATGGCCGGCTGCCGCCTCCCGGACCGCAGGCGGGACGGTGGCCCTGCCGGCATCCGACAAGCCAGCGATGCGGCTGCCGAACATCTCGTCGAGGCAGGCTTGCAACGCTTCACCCGCCGAAGCGGCGCAGCGCTGCTGGCGGGCCGCCAGCCATTGCCGCTGGACCTGCCTCACCATGTCGGCCTGGGCCGGCGCCGCAGCGCCTCGCCATAGGCGGCGGCCAGTTCGCGGTCGCAGTCCAGCAGGTGGAGCGAGCCGCAGATGGCGCGGTTGATCGGGCTGGTGGCCCGGGCGCAGGCGATCTGCGCCTCCGCCATCATCGGCGCCGCCGCGATGGCCGCGATGCCGGCGGCCAGAACCAGACGATGCCGCATGAACATCATCCACCCGCGACACGGGCTTTCAGCACCCGCCTGGAACCTTCATCCGTCAGAACGCGCCCCGGCACAACCGCGCAGGCCAGGGTGACGGACGGCCTGTTGCGCGCCGCGCCCCTGCCCTGCCGGATGACGCAGCCGGCACTTCAGATGCGCCAGGCCGCCTTCACCCGCCGGGCGCCATGCCGTTCAGCCTTCGTCGCGCGCCTGAAGGATATCCTCCAGCCGCGCGAAGGCCTGGCGGACCGGGACCCGCTCATCCACGCCCTGGCCCAGGAACGCCTCCATCGCGGGGTGGCGCAGGATCGCGGCATCCACCAGCGCATCGCTGCCCTGCCGGTAGGCGCCCAGCCGGATCATCTCCGCCATGTCGGCATAGGCGCCAAGCAGGCGCCGCGCCTCGGCGAGCCGCGCGTTCTCGTCCGGCGTATGGCAACGTGGCAGCGCACGGCTGACGGAACGCAGGATGTCTATGGCGGGCCAGCGCCCCCGCTCGCCGATGCGGCGGTCCAGCACGACATGGCCGTCGAGGATGCCGCGCACCGCATCGGCGATCGGTTCGTCATGGTCGTCGCCATCCACCAGCACGGTGAAGACGGCGGTGATGTCACCCTCCCCCTCCGGCCCGGGGCCGGCGCGCTCCAGCAAGGCGGGCAATTCGTTGAAGACCGAGGGGGTATAGGACCGTGCCGTCGCCGGCTCCCCAGCCGCCAGCCCGATCTCGCGCTGCGCATGGGCCAGGCGCGTCACGGAGTCCAGCAGAAGGAACACCTGGCGCCCCTCGGCGCGGAAATGCTCGGCCACGGCCAGCGTCGCCTGCGCCGCGCGGCGGCGGGCGAGCGCCGGCTGGTCCGAGGTGGAGACCACCACCACCGAGCGCCGCCGCCCCTCCTCTCCCAGTGTCTGGTCGAGGAATTCCCGCACCTCGCGCCCGCGCTCGCCGATCAGCCCGACGACGATGACATCAGCTTCCACGAAGCGCGCCAGCATGCCCATCAGCGTGGACTTGCCGACGCCGGAGGCCGCAAAAATACCCATGCGCTGGCCACGGCAGATGGGAGTGAAGACATCCAGCGCGCGCAGCCCGGTCTCCAGCCGCGGCCCGACCAGCCGCCGGGTCAGCGCATCCGGCGCGCGGCGGCGCAGCGGCACGGCGCGACGCCCGGCCGGCAGCGGCCCGCCGCCATCCAGCGGCTGCCCTTGCCCGTCGATCACCCGGCCCAGCCAGGCATCGGACGGGTAGAGGGCCATCGGCTCCTCCAGCCAGACGCGGGCGCCGGGGGCCAGTCCCTCGGTATGGCCTTCCGGCACCGCGACGGCGGCGACGCCGTCGAAGGCGACGAACTCGCCCTGGACCGGCGGCTGGCCCGGACAGCGGACCATCATGCGGTCGCCGATCGCGGCGCTGCCGCCCAGTCCTTCCACCGAGAGCGCCGCGCCCTTCACCCCGGCCAACCGGCCCCAGCGGGCGGCGCGCGGCAATTGCCGCAACAGCACCGGCGCATCGGCGAGGGTCGCGGCCGGGCGGGTCGGGAAGGCCGGCACGCCAAGTGTGCGAAAATAATCGGTGGTCACCGGATGCCCTCGCCATGGCCCACCAGGGGCGCCGTTCTGCCAGCCCATTCTTGCGCGAAACTTCAAGTCCGTCTATGCGAAAAATACTCGACACGACAGCTTCGCGGGGAGTATGGCTCGCAGCACAGAACGCAGGAGCAGGCACCCCTATGCTCGACGGTATCGAGGTCTTCCGTATCACCGGCGCCCGGATGCGGCAGTTGTCGGAACGGCAGAACGTCCTGGCGCAGAACATCGCCAATGCCGACACGCCGCATTACCGCGCGCGGGACGTGAAGGCCTTTCAGTTCGACAGCGCGCTGTTGCGCAGCCAGGGCGGCGTCGTGCCGCTGCGGCTGGCCGGCACGCAGGCGGGCCATATCACCGGCGGGCGCGGCGACGCCGGCGTTACCGCCGACCGTGCGAATTCCTATAGCGAGGACCCGGACGGCAATACCGTGGACCTGGAAGAGCAGATGGTGAAACAGGCAGACGTCGCGAAAAACTACGATCTCGCCACCCTCGTCTACAAGCGCAGCGCCGCCCTGCTGCGCAGCGCCGTGGGCAGCCGGTCATGATCCGCATCGAGCCCATCGGCGGCAGCGGCCCGCTGACCCAGGCGATGGCCACGGCGGCCTCGGGCATGAACACCCAGGCGGTGCGGATGCGCGTGGCGGCGGAGAACATCGCCAACGCGTCCTCCACCGCGGCCACCGGCGGCGGCGACCCCTACCGGCGCAAGCTGGTCAGCTTCCAACAGTCGGTGGACCGCGCGACGGGGGCGAGCCTGGTGCGTACCGGGGGCATCACCGGCGACCAGCGCGACTTCCGCACGCAATACGACCCCGCCCACCCGGCGGCGGACGAGCGCGGCTACGTGAAAATGCCCAATATCGATCCGCTGATCGAACAGGCGGACCTGCGCAGCGCGCAGCGCAGCTACGAGGCCGGCATCGCGGTGATGCAGCAGGCCCGCTCGCTCTTCGGCAAAACCCTCGACATCCTGAGGTCATAAATCATGTCCACCCCGATCCCCGGCATCGCGCCCGTCTCCGCGGCGCTGCGCGCCTATGGCGCCTCCGCAGGACCCACTGGCGATTTCAGCGCCATGGTGGGGGATGCCGCGCGCCATTCCCTCGCGACCCTGCGGCGGGGCGAGCTGGTCAGCGCCCGTGGCGTCGCCGGCACCGCCGATGTGCAGGAGGTCGTGCAGGCCGCGACCGCCGCCGAACTGACGGTGCAGACCATGACGCAACTGCGCGACAAGGTGGTCGGTGCCTATAACGACGTCCTGCGCATGGCGGTCTGAGACTACCATGAACGAAGGCGACGTCATCGAGGTGCTGCGCAACGGCTTCTTCACCACCATGGTCGTGGCCGGGCCGCCGCTGCTGGCGGCGCTCGTCACCGGCGTCGCCGTCTCCTTTCTGCAGGCCCTGACGCAGATCCAGGAAGTCACCCTGTCCTACGTGCCCAAGATCGTCGTCACGATGGTAGCGGTGATGCTGTCGCTGCCGCTCGGCTTCGCGGCGCTGAAATCCTATACCGAGGAAATCGCGCAGATGATCGTGGGACTCTGAACCATGGGCATCCTCTCGCGCATCGGCCGCGTCGTCGGCCACCAGGATCTGCTCTTCGCCGCCGCCATGGTGCTGCTGCTGGCGGTGCTGGTGCTGCCGATGCCGAGCTGGCTGGTCGATCTCGGCCTCGCCACCTCCATCACCCTCTCCGTGCTGATCCTGATGGTCGCCCTCTGGATCGAGCGGCCGCTCGATTTCTCCGTCTTTCCCACCGTGCTGCTGGTGGCGACATTGCTGCGGCTGGCGCTGAACCTGGCCACCACGCGGCTGATCCTGGCCAATGGCCACAAGGGGCTGGACGCGGCGGGCAGCGTCATCCACGGTTTTGCCAGTTTCATTGTCGGCGGTGACTTCATCATCGGCGTCATCGTGTTCTCGATCCTGGTGATCGTGAACTTCATCGTCGTCACCAAGGGCGCGAGCCGCATTGCCGAAGTCGCTGCGCGCTTCAGTCTGGACGCCATGCCCGGCAAGCAGATGGCGATCGACGCCGACCTTGCGGCCGGCACCATCGACGATGCCGAATCGAAGCGCCGCCGGCGCGAGCTGGAGGACGAGAACGGCTTCTTCGGCGCCATGGACGGCGCCTCGAAATTCGTCCGCGGCGATGCGGTGGCCTCGATCATCGTCACCGTGGTCAACGTGCTGGGCGGCATCGTCGTCGGCACGCTGCGGCATGGCATGAGCCTGGAATCGGCCGCCGGCAACTATGTCACGCTGGCCATCGGCGACGGCATCGTCAGCCAGATCCCCGGCCTGATCGTCTCCATCGGCGCCGGCATGCTGGTCTCCAAGGGCAGCGTGCGCGGCTCCACTGACAAGGCCTTCATCAGCCAGTTGGGCGCGCAGCCGAAGCCGCTCTACCTGGCGGCGGGCCTGGCAGGATTATTCGCCATCCTGCCCGGCCTGCCGTTCCTG
>JAQGHX010000097.1 GCA_028288745.1 Roseomonas sp.
GTGCCAAGCTGGATCATCCTCGTGGAGGGATGTCCCAATGCCCCGCAATCCAGCCCAACCACTGCTGCTGACGCCCGGCCCGGTCAGCGTCTCGCGCACCACGCGCGAGGCCATGATGGTCGACCGCCCCGCGGGCGACGTGGAATTCCAGGAAGACCTCGCCTTCGCGCGGCGGTACCTGGTATCGCTGATCGGCGGTGGCGAGAGCTATACCGCCATTCCGCTGCCTGGCAGCGCAACTTACGCCAATGAGGGCGTCATCGCCTCCCTCGTGCCGCCCGGCGGCAAGGTGCTGCTGCACAGCAATGGCGTCTATGGCGACCGCCTGGTGGAAATCTGCGCCCACCTGCAGGTGGCGCATAGCGTGGTGCGCACGCCGCCCTTCACCCCACCCTCCGCCGCGCTGTTCGAGCAGGCGATCCGCGCCGATCCCGGCATCACCCATGTCATGCTGGTGCATTGCGAGACCAGCACCGGCGTCCTGAACCCGCTGGAGGAAGTGGCCGACCTCTGCCGCACCCACAGCAAGGGGCTGCTGGTCGATGCCGTCGCCTCCTACGGCGCCATTCCGCTCGATGCGAAGCGGTTGGGCTTCCAGGCCATCACGCTCTCCTCGAACAAGTGCATGCAGGGGGTGCCGGGCGTCGGCTGGGCCGTGGTGCAGAAGCAGGCGCTGGAGAATGCCAAGGGTCAGTGCCGTTCCCTGGCGCTGGACCTGTGGGACCATAACCAGCACATGGAACGCACCGGCGGCTTCCGCTTCACGCCGCCCACCCATGTGGTCGCCGCCTTCGCCCAGGCCTGCCGGGAACACGCGGCGGAAGGCGGGGTCGAAGCCCGGCTGGCGCGCTACAGCCGCAACTGGAAGCGGCTGATCGACGGCATGCGGCAGATGGGCTTCGTGGCCGTGGTGCCGGACAATTTCGCCTCCCCCATCGTCGCCACCTTCCGCGAGCCGAACCACCCCGACTTCAGCTTCCAGGCGCTGTTCCAGGGCATGAAGCGGCGTGGCTTCGTGATCTTTCCCGGGCGCCTGGCCCTGGCCAATACCTTCCGCATCGGCTGCATGGGCGACGTGACCGAGGAAGATATCGGCGAGGCCCTGCAGGCGCTCTCCGATACCATGGCAGAGATGGGCGTCACGCAGTTCGGCCGCGACGAGGCCGTGCTGGCCTGAGGCACCCGCGAAGGCGGGGCGCGGGCGGGTCCCATCCTCCGCCGTGTCCTTGCCATGTGGGGTTACCCTTCCCCACGCCCGTTCACCCGCCGGCCATGACCCCTGCCAGGGGCTGGCGCCGGCGGGGCACAGCGTGACACAATTCCCCTACGCCAAGGATTGCACGACCGGCGCGGGTGAAGGGGAGAAGCACGAATGTTGTTCCACATGGAGGTTCCGGCCCAGGATGCCGGGCGCTGCGCGCCGGGCCACAGCCATGCCGCCATGGCTCCCCGGCCGGCCAGGGCCCGCCGCTGATGGCCGCGCTGGATTACGACGCCCTCCTCCGCACCCCCGCCAACCATGTGGCGCTGACGCCGACGCTGTTCACCGAGCGTTCGGCCCTGGCCTTCCCCGGCCGCGTGGCGGTGGTCCATGGCCAGCAGCGCTGGAGCTGGAAGCAGCACCGCGACCGCTGCGTGCGGCTGGCCTCGGCGCTCGCCGCGCGCGGCATCCGGCGCGGCGACACGGTCGCGGTCCTGCTGCCCAATACCCCTGCCATGGTCGAATGCCATACCGGCGTGCCGATGTCGGGCGCCGTGCTGGGCGCCATCAACATCCGGCTCGATGCCGAGACCATCGCCTATATTCTGGATCATGGCGAAGCGCGGGCCGTGATCGCCGACCGGGAATTCCTGCCGCTGCTGGAACGCGCCCTGGCCCTGGCCACTGTCCGCCCCCTGGTGATCGAGGTGGACGACCCCGAGGCCCGCTTCCCCCACACGCTCGGCGGCGAGGATTACGACAGCCTGCTGGCCAGCGGCGACCCTGGCTTCGCCTGGTCCCCGCCGGCCGATGAATGGGACGCCATCGCGCTGAACTATACGTCCGGCACCACCGGGCGGCCAAAAGGCGTGGTCTACCACCACCGCGGCGCGCATCTGCTGGCGCTGGGCGAGGTACTGGCCTGCCAGATGGCGGGCCCGCCCACCTACCTGTGGACCCTGCCGATGTTCCACTGCAACGGCTGGTGCTTCCCCTGGGTGGTGGCGGCGCTGGCCGGCACGCATGTCTGCCTGCGCGCGGTGCGGGCCGGCGCCATGTGGCAGGCCATCGCCGAACACGGCGTCACCCACATGTGCGGCGCGCCCATCGTGCTCGCCACCCTGCTGGACATGCCGGACCCGCCGGCGATGGCCAACCCGCTGCGCTTCATGGTAGCCGGCGCCCCGCCGCCCGAGGCCGTGCTGGCCAAGGCGGCCGAGGCCGGTGTGCAGGTGGTGCATATCTATGGCCTGACCGAATGCTACGGCCCCGCCGTGGTGAACGAGTGGAAGCCCGAGCACGACGCGGAGGACGCCACCGCCCGCGCCCGCCTGATGGCCCGCCAGGGCATCCGCTACGTCACCCTGGAAGCCCTGGACGTCTTCGGCCCCGGCGATACCCCCGTGCCCGCCGATGGCACCACGATGGGCGAGGTGGTGATGCGCGGCAACGTGGTGGCCAAGGGCTACCTGAAGGACCCCGCCGCCACCGCCAAGGCCTTCGCCGGCGGCTGGTTCCGCACCGGCGACCTCGGCGTGAAACACCCCGACGGCTATGTGCAGGTGCGCGACCGGGCCAAGGACATCATCATCTCGGGCGGCGAGAACATCAGCAGCATCGAGGTGGAGGAAGCACTGTACCGCCACCCCGCCGTGGCCATCGCCGCCGTCATCGCCATGCCGGACGATAAATGGGGCGAAGTGCCCTGCGCCTTTGTCGAGTTGCGCCCCGGTGCCGAGGCGAGCGAAGAGGAACTGATCGCCTTCGCGCGCTCCCGGCTCGCTTCGTTCAAGGCACCGAAACGGGTCGTCTTCGGGGAAGTGCCGAAGACGTCCACGGGCAAGCTGCAGAAGGCAAAGCTGCGGGAGACGGTGCGGAAGGGTTGAAGGGGGCGTTCGTCTCAGGCCGGGGCCAAGGAGGGCGCTGCCCTCTCTGGACACTCCCGCCGGGGTGACAGTGTCACCCCGGACCCCGCCATGATTTCAGACAAGAGCAGGTGGGCGCGCCGGAGGCCTTGGCCCTCCGGCGACTGAGGATTCAGCCCGCGCGGCATTTCCGAAAACCAGCCCGCGCTCCGCTCCGGCTTCAAAGCACGACCAAAAACTCACAGCGGGGTCCCGGGTGGACCTTCC
>JAQGHX010000098.1 GCA_028288745.1 Roseomonas sp.
CATGCCGACATTGCCGGTGGCCTGGATCAGCCCCGACCACAGCCCGAAGCGGGCGGGGCTGAGGGTCTTGGCCGCCAGCGTCATGGGGCAGAGCAGCATGCCGCAACTGCCCAGCCCCAGCACCACCTGCGTCAGCAGGAACCCCACCGGCCCGCCGACCATGGCCGAGAGCGCGGCGCCCACCGTGACGGTGGCCAGCAGCGCCAGCGAGACCGGGCGCACCCCGAAGCGGTCCAGCGCCACGCCCAGCGGGATCTGCCCGGCGGCGAAGGCGAAGTGGTAGGCCCCGGTCAGCCCGGCCAGCCCCTCGGCCGTGACGCCGATGTCGCGGGCCAGCACGTCGGCCGAAATGGCCGGCAGCGTGCGCAGCAGGTTGGAAATCATGTGGCCGAGCGCCAGCACCAACAGCGGTGCCACGAAGGCGGCCGAGCCCTCCCTGGTCTTCATTCTTGTTGTTTCTCTTATCAACGCCGTGTCGGAGGCACGCGGGGCGGTTGGGGGCCGCCGCGCCGCCGGCTGGCGCGGCGGCGCGGGGCCTGGCCTATTGTGTCAGCACGGCCGCGCGTGTCCAGATGGCCAGGGCCACCATTGCCGCCGCCGCCATCAGGAAGGCGCCGGAATAGCCCGCCTGTGCCAGCACCGCACCGAAGGCGACCGAGCCCAGCCCCTGGCCCAGGAACAGCGCCATGGCGAAGGCGGAGACGGCGGTGGCGCGGGCTTCCGGCAGCGCCTCGGTGCTGCGGGCCTGCAGCACGCCGTGGAACATGAAGAAGGCCATCCCCAGCATGGCCTGCATGCCCGCCACCACCCACCAGACCGGCGCCAGGGCCAGCCCCGCCAGCCCGGCGCTGAGCATCAGGCCGCCGGCGAGCAGCACCTGCGCCTCGCCCATCCGCGTGACGAGCAGGCGGGCCGTGCGGGTATAGAGGAAGGAGCCCAGGCCGAAGCCCGCCACCACCAGCCCGGCCTGCCAGGCCTGCATGTGGAAGCCCTGGATGAGGTAGGAGCCGATGAAGGGAAAGGCGCCGCCGAAGAGCAGGAACCCGTCCAGGAAGGCCGCCAGCAGCAGCAGCCGGCCCGCCGGCTTGCGCAGTAACGTGGCGAAGCGCGCGAAGCTGCTGCCGCCATTCCCCGCCGGCCCGCGCCGCCACAGCCCCCTGCCCAGCGCGAGCAGGATGCCGCAGGCGGTGAGGGTGGCGACGGTGCCGACCACCAGGAAGACGGCACGCCAGCCGAAGGCCTGCCCCACGACCCCCGCGATCGGCCCCGCCAGGAGCTGCGCCATGACCATGCCGGTGAGGAAGCGGCCGAGCACCGCCTGCCGCTCGGCATAGGGGACGTTGTCGCCGATCCAGGCCATGGCCAGCGGCACGATGGCCCCGGCCAGCCCGCCGGTGACGGCGCGCAGCGCCACCAGCCGGCCGAGGTCGGTGGCCAGCGCGCAGGCGGCCATCGCGCCGCCATAGAGCAGCAGGCCAAGGGTCAGTACCCGCAGCTTACCGAAGCGGTCTCCCAGCGGGCCGAGCACGATCTGGCAGAGGCCGTAGGGCAGCGCGAAGGCGGAGATGACGATGGCGGCCTCCGCCACCGTCACGTGCAGGTCGGCGGCGACCAGCGGCAGCAGCGGGTCCAGCAGGCGCATGCCGCAGCCGGTGGCGAAGGCGGCGGCGGCCAGCAGCGGCAGGATCGCCAGCGGCGGGGCGGCCGCCGCCGACGCGGTGCTCACGCGGCGGCGGCTTTCATGACGGCGGCGCCGGCGCGGACAGGACGCTGGCGCTCGCTCTCGGTCTTCAGCTGGCCGCAGGCGGCCAGAATGTCGCGCCCGCGCGGCTTGCGCACCGGGGAGGCGTAGCCGGCCTCCAGCACGATATCCGCGAAGCGGTGGATGGCGTTGTTGGAGGAGGTCTCGTAAGGGCTGCCGGGCCAGGGATTGAACGGGATCAGGTTGACCTTGGCCGGGATGCCCTTGATCAGCCGCACCAGTTCCCGCGCATCGGCCTCCGAATCGTTGATGCCCTTCAGCATGACGTATTCGAAGGTGATGCGCCGCGCGTTGGTGGCGCCGGGGTAGCGGCGGCAGGCGGCCAGCAACTCGTCGATCGGGTATTTGCGGTTCAGCGGCACGATCTCGTCGCGCACCTCGTCCCGCACCGCGTGCAGCGAGACGGCCAGGCCCACGCCCAGTTCCGCGCCGCACTTGTCCATCATCGGCACCACGCCGCTGGTGGAGAGGGTGATGCGGCGCTTCGACAGGCCAATGCCCTCGCCATCCATGACGATGCGCATCGCCTTGGCGACGTTCTCGTAATTATAGAGCGGCTCGCCCATGCCCATGATCACGATGTTGGACAGCATGCGCGGCGTGCCGTCCGTCGGGCTGGGCCATTCGCCGTAGGAATCGCGCGCGGCCATGAACTGGCCGACGATCTCGGCCGCGCCCAGGTTGCGCACCAGCTTCTGCGTGCCGGTGTGGCAGAACTTGCAGGACAGCGTGCAGCCCACCTGGGTGGAGATGCAGACGGCGCCGCGGTCCTCGTCCGGGATATAGACCGTCTCGACCTGCTGGCCGTCGCGAAAGCCGAACAGCCACTTGCGGGTGCCGTCCGTGCTGGTCTGCTCGGTGGTCACGCCGGGGCGGCCGATGACGAATCTTTCTTCGAGTTTCGCCTGCATCGTCCGCGCGATGGTCGGCATTCTGGAAAAATCCGTGACGCCCTGGTGGTAGATCCAGTGCCAGAGCTGCTTGGCGCGGAAGGGCTTCTCGCCGATCGCCACCATCTCCTCGACCAGTTCCTCGCGCGAGAGGCCCACCAGCTCGCGCCGCCCGTCCGCCAGCGTGGCGGCGGGCGGGGAGAACAGGGCGGCCTTGGCCAGGATGCGGTCGCGTTCCGCCGCGCTCAGTTCGGCGGCGTCGGCGGTGGCGGTGGCGTCGGTCATGTCAGGGTTCCGGATGGCGGCTCAGCGGCGCCCGGCGGGGCATTCTTTGCCGATCGCCTCATAGGCCGCGGTGAAGCCGGAAAGCGAGAAACTGTCCACCGCCGTGCCGCGCCCCTGCGGGCCCGTGCCGCGCGCGATGGCGTCGGCGCCGCCACGGAAGGTGGCCACGGCCTTGGCGCCCTCACGGGCGAAGGCGTTGTCCTGCGCGGTGTAGAAGGGCAGCCCGGTGGCGCCCACCTTCACCTCGACCTCGGCGTTGCGGGCATAGGTATAGCCGGCCCGGACCGCCACCTGGTCGCGCCCCTGCTGCCGGTGCGTGACCGTCAGCATGACGTTCTGGCGAGTGCCGCCGCCCTCGCTCTTGCTGGCGCGGGTGAAGGCGTAGCAGACCTTTTTGCCGGCTTCCATGTAGGTCGCCGCGGTCCAGTCCTGGAAGCTGCCCAGAGCCCGGGGGCCGGCCTGGGCCGCCTGCTGCTGCTGTGCCAGGGCCACGCCGGAAGCACCCGCCAGCGAACCGCCAGCAGCGCCCAGCACGAGAAGAAGAGGGAGGAGCCGTTTCATGACCCTCAGATAGGGCGTGGGGGTGCCGCGCCGCAACCGCACAAAGACGCGGGCGGCCGTGCGTGGGCCGCAAAGGTTGCTCTTCGCGGCTTGAACGGGGCGATGACGGGGCCGCCGCCCCGCACCCGAGGCCCGCGCCCGGCAAAAGCCCCCGCGCCGCCCTGGAACCGTGTTCCGGGACAGCGCGGCAGGGGCCGATTCGCCGGCGGGCGGGGACAGGGGTGGATGGCCGGCCCCCACCCTATCCCGCGCTGCCCGCCGGGGCGATGGCGCGGCCCAGATAGCGCCATCGCTCCGGTGGATGCCCGGGGCGGGCGGTGCCTCCTCCGGCCGGGGTTACGGCCGGCTGGGTCACGGCGCGCCGGAATGCCCGGCGCGCCGCGGCGTCACAGCGCCTGCAGCGGCACCGCCGGGCTGAAATCCACCGCCATCTTGCCCAGGCCGCCCCAGGCGCGGTCGTACTGCGCCGGCGCCTTCAGGGCATCGGTCCGGCCGAGCGCCACGGCGGCATGCAGCGGCCAGTACGGGTCGCGCAGCAGCGCGCGGGCCAGGAAGATCATGTCGGCATGGCCTTCGGTCAGGATCTGCTGCGCGTGCTGTGGCTCCGTGATCAGTCCCACGGCCGCCACCGGCACCGCCGCCCCATGCCGCACCGCCGAGGCGCCGGGCACCTGGTAGCCGGGCTCCAGCGGGATCTTCGCCGGCATCACCGCGCCCGAGGAAATGTCGAACAGGTCCACGCCCAGCGCCTTCACCAGGCGGGACAGCTCGACCGTCTCCTCGGTCGTCCAGCCGCCTTCCAGCCAGTCGGTATGCGAGAAGCGGATGCCCAGGGCCACGTCGTCCGGGATGGCGGCGCGCACGGCGCGCACAGTCTCCAGCGTCAACCGCGTGCGGCCGGCGAAGTCGCCGCCCCAGGCGTCGTTGCGGTGGTTGGCCAGCGGCGACAGGAACTGGTGCAGCAGGTAGCCATGCGCCGCGTGCAGCTCGATGAAGCGGTAGCCGGCCGTGATCGCGCGGCGGGCGGTGGCGGCGAAGGCATCGATGGTGGAGAGGATCTCCTCCTCCGACATCGCGCGCGGCTCCTTCAGGCCGGGGAAGGCCAGCGCGCTGGGGCCGATGGGGGTCCAGCCATGCGCGTCCTCGCCCGCCACGCCGCCCTGCCAGGGCGGGTTGGTGCTGGCCTTGCGCCCGGCATGGGCGATCTGCGTGCCCGCCACCGCGCCGGTGGAGGCGATGGCGCGGGCGATGCGCGCATGGCCGGCGATGTGGGCGTCGCTCCAGAGGCCGAGGTCGCCCGGGGTGATGCGGCCTTCCGGCGTCACCGCCGTCGCCTCGGTGACCACCAGCCCGGCGCCGCCGATGGCGCGGGCATGCAGGTGGGCCAGGTGCCAGTCGGTGGCCAGGCCGTCGGGCGCGCAGGAATACTGGCACATCGGCGCGACGCCGATGCGGTTGCGGATGGTGACGCCGCGCAGCGTGATGGGGGCGAAAAGATCGGTCAAGGAAGAGCACTCCGGTTCAGGTGCGGCCCGCCGGCCTGGGTGCAGGCGGCGGCGGGGCCGGGATAGGGGCAGGTCCGGCACGGCCGTGAGGATATCCGCGGGCCACGTTGCCAGCGGGTTCAGCGCAACGGCGGGGTCAGGTCAACGGGCGGGGGCCGCGCAGCCCCGCCACCGGCACCGCCGGGGCAGGGTTGAAGGGCGGCAGGCGGCCCAGGCGGTTCTCGAACACGGCGAACCAGGTGGGGCGCCCGGCCGGCCGTGCCACCAGCCGACCCGCCGCATCGGCCGCGAAACGCGACAGCGTGACCGCGTCCGCCACGTTGCCGCCCACCGCCTGCACCAATCCGGGCCCGGCCGCAACCACGATGTCGCAATGCATGGCACGGAACTGCCCGGCCTCGGCCAGCCGCTGGCGCCAATCCGCCAGCGGATGGCGGCTGCGGTCGGCGCAGACCAGGTCGCCCGGCTGGGGAGCATAGGCGCCGATGTCATGCGGCATGAAGGACGCCTGCGCCGGGAAGGCTGCGGCATCGGCCAGCATCCCGTCGATGTAGAAGGCATGGGCGGCGGAGGAGGGGAACTCCCGCTCGTCCACGCCCGCGTTGCGCAGCACGTAGCTGACGAAGGCGGCCGACCAGGCGGGCTCGCTCCACAGCGACCCCGGCGCGCCGGGGTCGCTGAGCGCGGTGGCATAGCGGGTGCGGTTGCGGTCGATGGCGGCGCGGCCGCTCTCCACCGCGCGCCAGTAGGCGAGGACGCGGGGGAAGTTGGTCATCTGCGATTCCTGCCCCGGCCCGGCGGCGGGTGGCGCCGGGGTCGAATCCTCCACGACGACGCGGCCCCAGTCCTCCCATTCCGCCAGGACGCCGCGCAGCATCCGGTCGCGCGCCGAGGGCGGGTAGGGGAGCGGGGGCGAGGCCGTGGCCACCGGCGCGGGCGGCGCCGCGCAGCCCGCCAGCAGCAGCGCCAGCCCCAGCAGCGGCGCGGTATGGCGGAAAAGAGCGCGGAAGGCTGGCGGCATGGTCGGGGGCATCCAGATCTGTCGGGCAGGGCTTATCGCCGCGTGGCGTGGCGGTTCCAAGAGCGGGGGCCAGGGCTGGAACGCGAATGTGTTGCGCGGACCGTGCCGGGCGGCGGCTGGAACGGGGCCGGGCATAAAGGGGCGGGGCCGTGGCGGCGGTAGGGCCAACCCGTCCGCCTGGCCCACCGATGACGAAGCGGCCCGGCGCCACCCCTGCGCCAGCAGCCGTCACGCCATCTGGGGCGCCCCGAGGCCGAGCACCGCCTCGTCCGGCGAGAGCAGCGCCAGCAGGACGACCGGCTGGGTCGCGGCATTGCCCTCGGTGGCATTGGGGCCGGTGAGCACCTCCAGGTCGCCGTCGATGACCCGCACGCGGCCGCGCAACAGCCGGAAGCAGGTGTCGAACAGGGTCTGCAGGTGTTCCCGCTCCGCTTCCTCCAGCGCCACAGCGCCGGCCTGGGCCGCCTGGATCAGCATGTTCGTCGCCCGCATCAGCAGGCCGGCCTTGAAGGACCAGACGCCCTCGTCCTCCACCCAGGTGCCACCGGGCAGACGGGTGCGCACCAGCGGCACGTCCTGCCGGCGCCCTTCGGCATTCGGGGCTCCGGGGCCGATGCTGAGGGCCGCGAGGCCCCGCCGCAGCGCCGCCGAGATACGCTCCTCCGGCCGCCGCATCGCCAT
>JAQGHX010000145.1 GCA_028288745.1 Roseomonas sp.
ATAGAGCTGCCGCTTGGCTTCCGCCACGAAAGCGTTACCCGGGCCGACCAGCATGTCCACGCCGGCGATGCTCTGGGTGCCCAGCGCCATGGCACCGATGGCCTGGATGCCGCCCAGGCAATAGATCACATCCGCGCCCGCCAGATGCTGCGCGGCGACGATCGCCGGCGCCGGCCTCCCATGATAGGGCGGCGCGCAGGTGACGATGCGCGGCACCCCGGCGACCTTGGCCGTCACGACGGACATATGCGCCGAGGCCAGCAGCGGATACTTGCCGCCCGGCACGTAGCAGCCCACCGAGTTGACCGGGATGTTCTTGTGGCCGAGCACCACGCCCGGCAGCGTCTCGACCTCAATATCCTTGATCGATTCCCGCTGCGCCTGGGCGAAGTTGCGCACCTGGGTCTGGGCGAAAGCGATGTCGCTGATGTCGCGCTCGGTCAGCCGCGCCATGCAGGCGGCGATCTCGGCATCGCTCAGGCGGTATTCCTGGCGGTCCCACTTGTCGAAGCGGACGGACAATTCGCGCACCGCCGCGTCGCCACGGGCCTCGATGTCGAGCAGGATGCCCTCGACGGTCTCGCGCACCTGGCGGTCAGCCTGTTTGGCCGCCTCGGTATCGGTGCCACGCTTCAGCCATTGTGCCATGGCTCGTCCTCCCGCTGATTGCATACGTATGCAATAAGAATAGCCCAGCGCCGCCTGAGTGGCAACGGGTCAGCCCCGCCAGATGCGCCGGCCACCCTGCTCCATCACCCCTTCCGCCGGCAGGCGGGCGGAGGCGCGCACCATCAGCGCCCCCGGCACGACCTCCTGCACCGCCTCGGCCTCCGGCTCCTCCAGGTGGCGGCGCAGGATGGCGACCACCCGCTCCGCCATCGGCCGCACCGGCTGGGCATAGCTGGTCAGCCCGAAAAGGGGCCAGGCCGCCGGTCCGGCATCGTCGAAGCCCACGACCGACAGGGCCTGCCCCATCTCCAGCCCGAACTCCGCCCGTGCGACGTTGATGGCGGCCAGCGCCATGTGGTCGTTGGCGCAGAAAATGGCATCCGGCGGCAGGGGCAGCGCCAGCAGCCGGCGTGTGGCCTCCAGCGCCGCCGTGAAATCGTAATGCCCGACCTCGCGCGCCGCCGGCGGCAGGCCCAGCGCGGCCAGCGCCCCGCTGAACCCGGCCTCGCGCTCGCGGCTGGTGGAAGCACTCTCCAGCCCGGCGATGAAGGCGCAGCGCCGATGCCCGCCGGCCGCCAGGAAACGGGCGACGGTGCCGGCGCCCGCGCGGTTGTCGCCCGTGACGGTGGACACGCCGCCGCTTTCCGTCCGCCTGTTGAGCAGCACCACCGGCACGCCCGCCTGCCGGCATTCCTCCGCGAAATGGGAGGAGAGGCTGGCCGAGGCCAGCACCAGCGCATCGACACGGTAGCGCAGCACTTCCTCCAGAATGGGGTCGGCATTCTCGCCGGGGCGAGCGGTGAAGAGCAGGACGCGGTATCCCGCCCCTTCCAGCGCATTGGACAGCGCCTCCAGCACCGCCGGGTAGAAGGGGTTCTCCAGATAGGCCACGGCCACGCCGACGATGGTGGAGCGCCGCGTGATGAGCGAACGCGCGATCAGGTTGGGGCGGTAGCCGAGCCGTGCCGCTGCTTCCTCCACCCGCCGCCGCGTCTCCGCCGCGATGCTGGCCCCCGGGGTGAAGCACCGCGACACCGCCGATTGCGAGACCCCTGCCAGCCGCGCCACGTCATGCGCCGTGACGGGACGCGCGGAAACGAGGCGGGGCGAAACGAGGCGGGGCGGGTTGATGTCCGGGGCACGCGGCTTGCTCATCCGGCCAGCATAGCGCCGCCGGTTCCCGGCATCAGCCCATCGACATGGGCTTTGCCCTTCCCGCCGCAACCCGATCCGTGCTGAGGGGCTTTCAACGGAAGCGGCGGAGGGTCGAGGCATGACAGGTTTCATCGGGCGGTGGCTCTCGGACAGTATCCGCTTCGGGCTGGGGCTGATGTTGGCGCTGGCGGCGATGCAGGTGCCCGCGCTGACCAATGCCTATACCGCCGCGCTGCTGCAGATCTCGGAGGATGCCCGCCGCGACATCACCCAGCGCAAGGAGGTGGCGCGGCAATATTACCGCTGGGCCGATGTCACCAGCGATAGCGCGGCGATCGACGCGCTGCGGCCGGTGGAGCCGGCCAATGCCGAGGCACTGGCGGTTTCCGTCGCGCGGGAACAGGTGCTGCGCGGCACCCATGACCGGCTGATGGCCCTCCCGGCGCTGCTGCGCCCCATCCAGGCGGCATGGGACATGCTGTCCGATGGGCGGGCCGACAAGCGCGCGGTGCTGCGGACGGCCATCGACACCCACGCACCCCAGATCGTGATCAGCATGGCCGCCGCCATCTACGGCCTGGCCGGGCTGACGCTGGGATTGCTGCTGGCGCAACTGCTGCTGGCCCTGCCACGCGCGCTCTGGCACCGCCGCGGGCGCCGCCCCGCCCTCGCCCGGCCCGAGCGCCGCACCCCTGTCCTGCGCGCCTAGCCAGCCGGCCGGTTGAAGGCCGCCGCCCCTGCACCATCTGCCGCCTGTGCATCAATGTGGGGGACAGAGAGGGGATTTGGCCATGAAAACCGCTATCTGGGCTGTATTGGCGCTGCTGCTGGGCCTGGGGGCCGGTTGGCCCGATGCCGTGGCGCGGGAACGGCAGCATGGCATCCGCCCCGCTGGCCATGCGGCCCACGCGCTGCATCCCCAGCGCGGCCGGGCCTCCTATTACGGCAGCCGCTTCCATGGCCGCCGCATGGCCAATGGCCGGCGCTTCGACCGTGATTCGAATGCCGCCGCCAGCCGCAGCCTGCCGCTTGGCACCCGCGCCCGGGTGCGGAACCTGGAGAACGGCCGCACCGCCGTGGTCACGATCCAGGATCGCGGGCCCAGGCTGCGCAGCCGGGTCCTCGACGTCAGCCCGCGTATCGCCACGCAGTTGGGCATGCGGGAAAAAGGCACGGCGATGGTGGAGATCACCCCGCTGCGAACCTCCCGGATCGATCCGGGATAGCCAAAGCCTCACCACATTTAAAGGCTGGCTGTTGAAATCCGGCACATTTTGTTCTTGTTTAGTTCGATATAACGCTGTGGCAAGCCAAAATATGGCGGAGACGTGACCGGCTCTAGCCGATTTGAGGCTGCAATATGGCAAAGCCATGCCATATTCGTACCTGTACTCAGGAGGCCGACCATGGACAGCAAGCTGATCGACAGCCGCAGCGCCAAGAAAAGCCGGGAAGACGCGGAGGTTGCCGCTCGCCAGGAGCGTGAGAGCGCCGCCTATGCCGAACTGGCCGAAGTGAACGGCAGCTGGAACAGCTGGGGCGAAAAGAACAACTTCCTGATGGGCTCCTACCGTCCCTTCTGAGGTTGACAGCCGGCCATAAAGCGGCCTGGCCACGCGCCCTTGTGAGCGCGCCGCCAGACCGCTGTTTGCTTCAGGCCACCAGGCCCTTCAGCACCGCGTAGAGCGCCGATTTCTGCTCGAAGCCAATGCCGGGGCCGTCATGCAGGCGGATACGGCTGTCCTGCACGGGCGTGTCGTCGGCGAAACCGCCGAAGGGCGCGAAGACTTCCGGGTAGCTTTCATTGCCGCCCAGCCCCAGCCCCACCGCGATGTTCAGCGCGAACTGGTGTCCGCCATGCGGTATGCAGCGGCGCGGGCTCCAGCCATGGGCCACCAGCATGTCCAGCGTCCGCATGTATTCCACCAGCCCGTAGGACAGGGCCGGGTCGAATTGCAGGATATCGCGGTCCGGCCGCAATCCCCCATGGCGGATCAGGTTGCGGGCATCAACCATGCTGAACAGGTTTTCGCCCGTCGCGATCGGCCCGTCATAATGTTCGGCCAGCGCGGCGTGGGTGCTGTAGTCCAGCGGGTCCAGCGGCTCCTCGTACCAGCGCAGCTTGTAGGGGGCGAGCGCGGCGCCGTAGCTCAGCGCCGCATGCAGGCCGAAGCGTCCGTTCACGTCCACGCAGAGGCGTGACCCGTCGCCACCCAGCAGGCCCAGCACCGCCTCGATCCGGGCCACATCCTCCTTCAGTGCGTCCCGCAGCGGTGTGCCGGGGGCGCCGCCGATCTTCATCTTGACCACCGAGTAGCCCATGCCGAGGTAGCGGCGCATTTCCTCCAGCAACTGCTCCACGCCCTTGCCGGGGTAGTAGTAGCCGCCGGCCGCGTAGATCCAGGCAGTCTCGTCCGCCTGCCCCTGGCGGTAGCGTTCGGCCAGCAGCTTCCACAGCGGCACGCCTTCCAGCTTCGCCGCCGCATCCCACAGCGCCATGTCCAGCACGCCGACGGCGACGCTGCGCTCGCCATGGCCCCCTGGCTTCTCGTTCTTCATCATGACCGACCAGGCGCCAGCCGGGTTCAGCGTGCCCTCGGGCGTGGAGAGCGCCACTTCCGGCGCCTCCAGCAGGCGGGGAATGAAGCGCTCGCGCAGCAGCCCCGGCTGCGCGTAGCGGCCGTTGGAATTGAAGCCGAAGCCGGTGGCCTGCCTGCCGCCGCCATCCTCGACGGTCACCGCCACGATGCTCGCCGTCATCTTCGAGAAATCGATATAGGCATTGGCGATGTCGCTGGCGATCGGCGCCACGCCGTCGCGGATGGAGACGATGCGCATCGGTCAGATCACCTTCCCGGCGCGCAGGCTGTCGATCTCGTCCGGCGAGAAACCGAATTCCGCCAGCACGGCGCTGGTATGCTGGCCCCGCTCCGGCGTCGGCACCCGTGGCGGCTCCACCCCGTCCAGTTGCATTGGCGGCCGCACCAGCGCGATCTCGCCCAGCTTCGGGTGCTGCACCGGCCAGGCGATGCCCAGGTGCTTCACCTGCTCATCCGCGAAGACCTGGTCCATGGAATAGACCGGGCCGCAGGGCACGCCGGCGGCATTGAATTTCGTGACCCAGTTGGCGGCCGTGTCGGTCTCCAGCTTCGCCTGCAGCACAGCATTGGTCTTGGCGCGGTTCTTCGCGCGCAAGGCGTCGCTCGCGAGGTCGGGGTCCCTGGCCTCAGCGGCGATGCCCAGGACGTCGACGATCCGGCGCCACATCTCGTTGCCGCCACCGGCGATGTTGATGACGCCGTCGCTGGTGCGGAACAGGCCGGTCGGTATGGTGGTGGGGTGGTCGTTGCCGGCCTGGCCGGGCACGTCGCCCTTCATGGTCCAGCGCGTGGCCTGGAAATCCATCATGGCCACCATGGCTTCCAGCAGCGAGGTATGCACCCAGCGGCCCTTGCCGGTCTGCTCCCGCTCCAGCAGCGCGACCAGGATGCCGATGGCGCAGTAGAGCCCGGCGGTCAGGTCCGCCACGGGAATCCCGGCGCGCACCGGGCCCTGGCCGGGCAGCCCGGTCACGCTCATCAGCCCGCCCATGCCCTGTGCGATCTGATCGAAGCCCGGGCGGCGCGCATAAGGCCCGTCCTGCCCGAAGCCCGAGATGCTGCCGAGCACGATGCGCGGGTTGATGGCCGCCAGTTGCTCGTAATCGACGCCGAGCCGCGCTTTCACGTCGGGCCGGTAATTCTCCACCACCACATCGGCCTGCGCCACCATGCGGCGGAAGGCGGCGATGCCCTCCGGCGCCTTCAGGTTCAGCGTGATGCCGCGCTTGTTGCGGTGGACGTTCTGGTAATCCGGCCCCAGCGGGTCGCCCCCAAGGCCCTTGCCGGTATCCACTTCCTCCGGCGCCTCGATCTTGATGACATTGGCGCCCCAATCCGCCAGTTGCCGCACGGCGGTGGGGCCGGAGCGGACGCGGGTGAGGTCGAGCACGGTGAAACGGGCGAGCGGCAGCATGGGTCCGGTGGTCCTCCCTCTGCCCCCGGCCGGTCCTGTCGCGAGGGCCGGCGAGGGTCTGGCCTGCCACAGTAGCGTGCGCGCGGCGCCAGGAAACCCCCGGACAAGCCGCCTGTCAGCCCCGCGGCGTATCGGCGAGCCGGGCGAAGGGCCCGTAGAGGTCATTCAGTTCGGCGCCCTGGGCCAGTTTGCTGTAGCGGCGCTCGGAGCCCGGCTCCTGCGGCTGCACCGCCAGCATGTGGCGCCCGTTGCGGTCCAGGAACAGCAGGTGGCGGTAACTGTCGCCCCGGTGGATCACATACACCTGCCTCATCTCCGCCACGCGCTCGTCCAGGTCGGTCAGGGCGCGCTGCCGCCAGGCCAGGGACCAGCTTTCCAGGCTCTGCGCCATGCGGGCCTCCGCGCTGCCGGGCGGGGGCGGTTCGAGCACCTCGTCCAGCAGCCGGTCCAGGTCCTCCCGCAACCGGGAGATGACGGGGTTCAGGGCCGGCGAGAGCGCCAGTTGCGCCTGCGCCGCCTGAGCCTCCAGCAGCATCCGCTGCCGGGTGGCTTCGTCGCTGCCGCCATAGCCGGTGAAGCGGTTGGTGGTGTAGCCGGTGGGTGGCGAATCCGGCGGAGGGCTCTGGTCGGTCATGGCGGCTGGCCTCGTCACGCCGGCGGTGCGGGGCCGGCACGCCTTTCTGCCACGCCGGAGGTAAAGAAACCGTGCAGCCCGCGCTATTCCGCCACCACGTAGCCTTCTTCCGCGATGGCCTGCGCCACCCGCGCCCGGGGCAGCGCGGTGACGGCGCGCACCGTGCCGCCGGCGACATCCACCCGCACCTCGGCCGCCGGGTCCATGGCACGGATGGCCTGGGTCACCGCGCGGGCGCAATGGCCGCAGCTCATGCCACCAACCTTCAGTTCGATCGTGTCGGTCACAGGGTCTTCTCCAATTCGTCCAGGATGGGGCAGTCGGGGCGGTCGTCGCCGCAGCAATGCTTGGCCAGGTGGCGCAGGCTGCTGGCCATGGCCTGCATCGCCTGCGCCTTGCCCTCCAGCGCCGCCACATGGTCCAGCGCGATGCGGCGCACATCGGCACTGGCGCGGTTGCGGTCGCCCCACAGCGCCAGCAGCTTCCGCACATCCTCCAGCGGAAAGGCCAGCGCGCGGGCATGGCGGATAAAGCGCAGGGTGGCCACGTCGGATTCGCCGTAATCGCGGTAGCCATTGAGCAGCCGGCGCCCGGCCACCAGCCCGAGCTCCTCATAATGCCGGATCATTTTGGCGCTGATGCCGGAGAGCCTCGCCGCCGTGCCGATATTCATTCGGGCCTCCACCGTGCCAGCAGCAGCGCATTGGCCAGCACCGCCACCGAGGAAAACGCCATCGCCGCGCCCGCCAGCGCCGGAGACAGCCCGCCCAGCGCCGCCAGCGGAATGCCCAGCGCATTGAACCCGAAGGCCCAGGCCAGGTTCTGGCGGATCTTCGCCAGGGTCCGGCGGGTGATGGCCAGCGCCGCCGGCACCAGCGCCGGCTCGGGCCGCAGCAGCGTGACATGGGCGGCGGCAATCGCGGCATCGGTGCCGCTGCCCATGGCGATGCCGAGATCGGCGCTGGCCAGTGCCGCCGCGTCGTTCACGCCGTCGCCCACCATGGCCACACGCCGGCCTTGCCGCCGCCATTCGGCGATACGGGCGGCCTTCTGCTCCGGCAGCACGCCGGCGGTCACGTCCTGGATGCCCAGGGCGCCCGCCACGGAGGCGGCGGCATCGGGACCGTCGCCCGTCAGCATGGCGACAGCCACGCCCTGGGCGCTCAGGCCGGCAATAGCGGCGGCGGCACCGTCGCGCGGGGCATCGGCGAAGGCGAGCAGGGCCAGCAGGCGCGGCCCCGCGGGCTCGATCAGCCAGGACAGGGTATGGCCCTGCCCGGCCTCCCGCTCCGCCAGGGCGCCGAGGGCGGCCTCCGGCACGCCGCTCTCCCGCAGCAGGCGCGGGCTGCCGAGCAACAGCCGGCGGCCATCCACCACACCCTCCACCCCCCGCCCCGGCAAGGCACGGAAGGCCTCGGCGGGCCGGGGCTCGCCGCCCGCGGCCTCCAGCACCGCGCGCGCCAGCGGGTGCTCGCTGCCGGCCTGCAGCCGGCCGGCCAGGGCCAGGGCTTCCTCCCGCGTCACGCCCTCGGCGGGGTGCAGGGCGGCGAGTGTCGGGCGGCCATTGGTCAGGGTGCCGGTCTTGTCGAAGGCGACGAGGTCGATCCGGCCCGCCTGTTCCAGCGCGGCGGCATCGCGGAACAGGATGCCGGCGCGCGCGGCGGCACCGGTGCCAGCCATGATGGCGGCCGGCGTGGCGAGGCCCAGCGCGCAGGGGCAGGCAATCACCAGCACCGCCACGGCATGCAGCAGCGCGGCCGGCAGGCCCGCGCCAGCCAACAGCCAGCCCAGCAGAGTCAGCGCCGCGATGCCCACCACCACCGGCACGAACACGGCGCTGACGCGGTCCACCAGCTTCTGCACGGGCGCCCGGCTGGCCTGGGCCGCCTGCACCAGCGCCGCCACCCGGGCCAGGCGCGTATCGCCGCCCACCGCCGTGGCGCGCACCACCAGCCGCCCGTCCAGCGAGACGGTGCCGGTGGCCACGCTGTCACCCACCTGCTTCTCGGCGGCGCGGCTCTCGCCTGTCAGGGCGCTTTCATCCAGGCCGGCGGCCCCCTCCTCCACCACGCCATCGGCGGGCAGGCGCTCGCCGGGGCGCACCACCACGCGGTCGCCGACACGCAACAGGGCGAGCGGCACCTCCTCCTCCCGCCCCGCCGCGTCCAGGCGCCGGGCGGTACGGGGGCGGAGCGCCAGCAGGGCGGCGATAGCGGCACCGGTGGCGCGCTTGCCCCGCGCCTCGAAGAAGCGGCCCAGCAGAACGAAGGCGATGACGACGGCTGCGGCCTCGAAATACAGGTGCTGCTCGCCTTGCAGCAGCAGCACAACCGAAAGGCCGAAGGCGGCGCTGGTGCCGAGCGCCACCAGCAGGTCCATATTGCCCACCCCCGCCCGCAGCGCCCGCCAGCCGGCGCGGTAGAAACGCGCGCCCAGGCCGAATTGCAGCGGCGCGGCCAGCAACAACTGCACCCAGCCCGGCGGCATCCAGTGCCGGCCGAACGCCATGCCGGCCATGCCCACCAGGAACGGCGCCACCAGCAGGAAGGCGACGGCCACTTCCACCGCCGCGCGCCGGTCGGGCGCCATGCCGTCCGGGGCGGCGGTATCGGCGCCGGTGCCGGGCGCCACGCCGTAGCCAGCCTTCTCGATGGCCGCCATGAGCGTCGTGTCCTCGACGCCCGGCAGCAGCCGTAGATGCGCCTGCCCGTTGGCGAGGTTCACCCCGGCCGCCAGCACGCCGGGCACCGCCAGCAGCGCGCGCTCCACCCGCCCCGAGCAACTGGCGCAGGTCATGCCGGTGATGCCAATGTCCCTTGTGGTCTCCGCCAGGTCGTATCCGGCCTCGCGCACCGCCGCCGCCAGGGCTGGTAGCGGCGGGGTGCCGCGCAGGCTGACGGTCTCCGTCGCGAGGTTGACGGCGGCCTCCTCCACCCCCGGTACGCGGCGCAGCGCGCGTTCGACCCGCCCGGCGCAGCTGGCGCAGGTCATGCCCGTGACAGGCAGGGACAGAGAGGCGGTCGGCAGCGTGGCGGCTTCGGGCATGTTGCCTATGTGGGGCTTCCCATTATGGGAAGGTCAAGGGGCTCCAAAGCCCGATTGACGGCGCCCCCGCGACAGGGAACACACAGCCGATATGCACCCTTCCCACCTCCGCACCACCCTCCTCGCCTTCGCCGCCGGCCTGCCGTTGGCCGGGCTTCCCCTGCTGGCCGGCGCGCAGCCGGCGCAGAACCGCTTCCAGATCGTCAACCGCACCGGGCAGGACGCGGCGGCCGTCTATGCCGTGCGCAGTGGCCGCGCTGACTGGGGCGGCAACCTGGCCCCCAGGCCGATGCCCACCGACAAGTCGCTGACCCTGCGGCCGGATGCCGATGCCGGCTGCCGCTTCGACGTCAGGCTGGTCCTGGCCGACGGGCGGGAGGCCGTGCTGCGCGACCAGGACATCTGCGCCACCCCGCGCGCGGTGCTGGAACCCGGCGCGGTGCGCGCCGCCGCCGCCGCCCCGGACGCCACCGCCCGGCCCACCCAGCCGGCACCGGGCAAGCCAAACCCGCAGGCACGCGCCGTCTCCAGCGGCACCGGCTTCGTGGTGGCGGTGGACCGCGTGCTGACCAACCAGCATGTGGTGGCCGGCTGCGACAAGCTGTTCATCCGCACCGCCGATGGCCGCATGTTGCCAGCGGTGCCGCCAGCCAAGGTGGATGGCACGCTGGACCTTTCCTTGCTGGCGGTGCCGGGCAACCCCGGCCCGGCGTTGGCCTTCCGCGCCCGGCCGGAGGTGCGGCGGGGCGAGGGCGTGGTGGCCTATGGCTTCCCGCTGCCGGGGCTGCTCTCCTCCGACCCCAAGCTGACGCGGGGCGAGGTGAACGGGCTGAACGGCCTCGGCGACAACCCGGCGCAGTACCAGATCAGCGCCGCCGTGCAGCCCGGCAATTCCGGCGGGCCGCTGCTGGACATGCAGGGGCATGTGGTGGGCGTGGTGGTCAGCAAGCTGAATGCCGGCGCCGTCTCCCGCCGCACCGGCGACATCGCGCAGAACGTCAACTTCGCCGTCAAGGGCACGGCCGCCGCCGAATTCCTGCGCCGCGCCGGGCTGACGCCGCGCCTGGAGGAAAGCGCCGGCACCGACAAGAGCGCCGCCGATGTGGGCGAGATCGCCAACCGCAGCACCGTCTTCATCCGCTGCGAGCGGTAGCGCCGGTCAGGGCGCGCTGTAGCCGGTGGTGCGCACCGTCAGCGTCAGGCGGGACGGGTCCTCGCGAAACCACAGCCCGCCGCGGGCGGTGGAGCCGCGCGGCGCGTAATCCAGCCTGACGCGGCTGGTCTCGACTGTCCGCTCGCCATCCCGCAGCTGGCCCTCGATCTCCACCGCGGCCGCCGTCGCTTTCGAGGCATTGGTGACGGCGAAGCGCGCCAGGTAACCGGCGGGGCCCGGCGAGACGTCCAGCACCTCCACCCGCAAGGCCGGCGGCGCATCGTCATCGCCCGGGATCTGGGCGGCGACGATGGCGAAGGTCGCCGCCACCAATACGGCGCCGACCGTGGCGCAGGCCCATTCCAGGGCAGGCTTGCCGGCCATGCTACACCACCAGCCGCGCGATGGCGGCCCCCAGGGCAGCCGGGAAACCCAGCACCACCGACATCATCGCGACCAGCGGCAGCCCGGCACCGTCGGTGCGGCCGAAGGTCCAGAGCGCCCAGAGGCTGAGCAGCAGCGCCAGCGCGTAGCCGACCACCGTGTAATGCAGGAAGACGCGCCAGAAGCCCGCGCCCTCCGGCCATTGCTCCTGCCCGCCGAAGCCCACCGTATAGACCAGCAGGTGCAGCACCACGACCGAGAGTGCCATCAGCCCCAGCAGTTGCGGCGGGCTCATGCTGAAGGTGATCAGGATCATCTCCTCGGTCGGCGCCACGTTGAAGGCGATGAACAGGCCGCCCGCCGCCATCAGGAAAAGCTGCGCGGGGTAACCGGCGCGGTCCTCGCGCCCGCCCCCGCCCCCGGCGCCGAACTGCTTGCGGGCCGCCACGGCGCCCATGCCCGCCGGAATGGCCTGGATCGCGATCATGCCCATGGAGCCGCGCCAGCCCATGTCGGCGTTCAGCATGCCCAGCAGCCACAGCGCCAGGCCGACGACGATGAACCCGACGCCATAGGCGGTGAACCCGTCCAGCACCGCGTCCAGCGGTGTGTCGGCGGGCTCGAAGCCGCTGTAATAAGCAAGGCCCGCCAGCACGGCGAGGCCGAACGCCAGGAAGACCAGCAGCCTCAGCGGCGTGATGGAAAACCCGATCCACCACATCTCCATCGTCATCATCAACGGAAAAGCAAAGATCAGCGCACCCGCGAAGGCCCTGGCCAGGCCCACGGCGTATTCGCGGTTGGTGCCGCCCTGCCGCTCCGTCACTTCCAGTGCCGCAGAATCTGCTCGACGGTGCCGACCTCGATTTGCTGCCCGTAGCGCTCGGCATAGAGGCCCAGCAGCGCGTCGTGCATCTTGTCGGAGGAGGAGCAGAGCCCGTCGCTCGGCAGCACCACGCGGTAGCCGCGGTCCACAGCCCCGAGCACCGTTGCCAGCACGCAGACATCCGTCTCGGCCCCGCTGATGATCAGCGCCTCGGCCCCGCGCTGCTTCAGCAGGTTATCAAGATCGGGCGTCAGCCAGGGCGAATAGACCGTCTTGTCGATCACCGCCGCCGGCGGGGCGAAGCGCGCCAGCGGCGGCACCAGCTCGATCGCGTCGGGCGGCAGGGCTTCCAGCGTCATGCTGGACCAGCGCTGGTAGTAGCCTTTCCAGGTGCCCTCCCCTTCGCCGGGGCGGCGGGCGGGAATGAAGCGGGTGAAGATGGTGCGGTCGGGATGCGCTGCGACCAGTTGCTCCACCAGCGGCTGCACGCGCTTCATCCAGGGCGTGTGCCAGTCCGACCCCTCGGCGAAAAGGTTCTGCATGTCGATGCAGAGATGCAGGCAACGCCCGGTCAGCGGGGCGTCGCGCAGGCCGTCCTGGTGGGTCATCTGGCTGTCCTCCATCGTGCTGCTGTTGCAGCGCGCGGGGCCGGTTCAGGTTTCCGGGACGTTGCGCCGCAATTCCTCCAGCCACGCCGTCGCGGTGCCGTCCGAGGGCGCGCGCCAGTCGCCACGCGGCGAGAGCGAGCCGCCCGCCGCGACCTTGGGTCCGTTCGGCATGGCCGAGCGCTTGAACTGGCTGAAGCCGAAGAAGCGGGCCAGGAACACCTCCAGCCAGCGGCGGATGGTGGGCAGGTCGTATTGCGGCCGCGCATCCTCCGGGAAGCCGGCGGGCCAGCGGCCCTGTGCCGCGTCGTGCCAGGCGTGCCAGGCCAGAAACGCGATCTTGGAGGGCCGGAAGCCGTAGCGCAGCGTGTAGAACAGGTGGAAATCCTGCAGCGCGTAGGGGCCGATTTTCTGCTCGGTGCTCTGCAGCGCCTGCCCTTCGGCCGGCACCAGTTCCGGCGAGATCTCCGTGCCCAGGATGGAGGTCAGCGTGGCCGAGACGTCATCCTCGAACTGGTGGGAGGAGATGATCCAGCGGATCAGGTGCTGGATGAGGGTCTTGGGCACGCCGGAATTGACGTTGTAATGCGACATCTGGTCGCCGACGCCGTAGGTGCACCAGCCCAGCGCCAGTTCGGACAGGTCGCCGGTGCCCAGCACCATGCCGCCATGGAAATTGGCGGCACGGAACAGGTAATCGGTGCGCAGCCCGGCCTGCACATTCTCGAAGGTCACGTCATAGACCGGCTCGCCGCGCCCGAAGGGGTGGCCGAGGTCGGTCAGCATCTGCTTCGCGGCGGGGCGGATATCCAGTTCGCGGGATTCGATGCCGAGCGCCGCCATCAGCGCATGGGCATTGCCGCGTGTGCCCTCGCTGGTGCCGAAGCCGGGCATGGTAAAGCCGAGGATATCGGTGCGCGGCCGGCCCAGCAGGTCCATGGCCTTGGCGGCGACGATCAGCGCCTGGGTGGAATCAAGCCCTCCCGAGACGCCGATGACGATCTTGCCGCGCGTGCTGCGGAGCCGCTGCACCAGGCCGGAGACCTGGATGTTATAGGCCTCGTAGCAATCCTGGCCCAGCCGGGCGGGGTCGGAGGGCACGAAGGGGAAGCGCTCCAGCGGGCGTTCCAGCCCCAGGTCGGCCTCCGGCGGGTCCAGGCGGAAGGTCACGGTGCGGAAGACCGCGCCCGCCATGCGGCGGTGGTTGTCATCGCCTGCCGCCATCCGGCGGCGGTTATCATCAAAAGTGCCTTGCCGCGCGCGTTCCTGCCGCAGCAGGTCCAGGTCCACATCCGCCAGCACGGTCTGGCCCTCGGCCGGGAAGCGCTCGCTCTCCGCCAGGATCACGCCGTTCTCGTAGATCGAGACCTGGCCGTCCCAGGCGAGGTCGGTGGTGGATTCGCCGGCGCCGGCGGCGGCATAGACATAGGCCGCCAGGCAGCGCGCCGATTGGGACTGGCACAGCAGCCGCCGCGTCTCCGCCTTGCCCACCGTGATGTTGCTGGCCGAGAGGTTGGCCAGCACCACCGCCCCCGCCAGCGCGCCCTGGGCACTGGGCGGCACGGGCACCCAGAGGTCCTCGCAGATCTCGGCATGCACCACGAGGCCCGGCACGTCGCTGGCGGCGAAGAGCAGGTCGGGGCCGAAGGGCGCCTCCTGCCCGGCCAGCCGGATGCGCCCGCCATCGGTGCCCTGGCCGGAGGCGAAGTGGCGGTGCTCGTAGAATTCGCGGTAATTGGGCAGGTGCACCTTGGGCACCACGCCCAGCAGGCGGCCGCCCTGGATGGCCAGCGCGGTGTTATAGATCCGCCCCTCATGCCGCAGCGGCGCGCCCACCAGCAGCAGCGGCCGCAGCGCCGCCGATTCCGCCAGCAGCCGTTCCACCCCCGCTTCCACCGCGTCCAGCAGCGTGTCCTGCAGAAGCAGGTCGTCGATGGCGTAGCCGGAAAGGGCCAGTTCGGGGAAGACGGCGACGGCCGCGCCCTGATCGTGGCAGTGCCGCGCGGCTTCCAGCAGGGCCGTGGCATTGGCCGCCGGGTCCGCCAGAGTGCAGCGCGTGGTGCAGGCGGCGATGCGGGCGAAGCCGTGGCGGTAGAGGGACGTGAAGGTCATGGGGGCATATACCGGTCACAGCGGAGGAAGGGCGGCGCTCGCCCTGGCCGGATGGAAGCCGGAGCGCGACACCTGTGATGTCTTATGCCTCAGCCCGGCGCAAGGTTGCCTGGACCGGCGCGGCGGCGCCACATGACCCGGGCGGCGCCGGGCACAGGCCCCGTCCGCCATGCCCCGGAAGCAGCGTGGCAGGGGGCCACGGGGCCGCCAGGCTGCACCATCGCCTCCCGCGCCCCATGTCGTGACGGGCACCATCTGGCGGAGCCGCATGGCACGGTCCATCTACATCCCGACCCTGAGAACGGAGACAGGACATGACCAGGACCGCCTTGATCGTGGGGGCCAGCGGCATCACCGGCGCCAACCTGGCCCGCGAACTGATCGACGACGGATGGACGGTCCATGGCCTGGCGCGCCGGCCCGGGCACGCGGTGGAAGGGCTGCGGCCTGTCGCGGCCGACCTGCTGGACCCCGCCGGGCTGAAGGCGGCGCTGGCGGGCCTCGCGCCCACGCATGTCTTCCTGACCACCTGGATGCGCAACGCTACCGAGGCGGAGAATATCCGCGTCAACGGTGCCATGGTGCGCAACCTGCTGGATGCGGTCCGGCCCGCACGATCGGTGCGGCACGTGGCGCTGGTGACGGGGCTGAAGCATTACCTCGGCCCGTTCGACGCCTATGCCACCGGGGGCACGCTGCCGCAGACGCCGCTGCGGGAGGAACAGCCGCGCCTGCCCATCGAGAATTTCTATTACGCCCAGGAAGACGAGGTTTATGCCGCCGCCGCCCGTGACGGCTTCACCTGGAGCATCCATCGCCCGCATACCGTGATCGGCCAGGCGGTGGGCAATGCGATGAACATGGGCACCACCCTGGCCGTCTATGCCTCGCTCTGCCGGGAGAGCGGGCGGCCGTTCCGCTGGCCGGGCTCGGCAGCGCAATGGAACGGGCTGTCCGACGTGACGGATGCGCGGCTGCTGGCGAAGCACCTGCTCTGGGCCGCCACCACCGAACTCGCCTGGAACGAGGCCTTCAACGTGGCCAATGGCGATGTCTGGCGCTGGAACTGGCTCTGGCCCCGGCTGGCCGGATGGTTCGGGGTGGAACCGGCGGGCTTTGACGGCACGGTGCATCCGCTGGAGCCCACGATGGCGCAGGACGGCCCGCTGTGGCGCGAGATCGTGGCCCGCCACGGTCTGGTGGAGCCCGACCTGGGCCGGTTGGCCTCGCCCTGGCATACCGACCTCGACCTCGGGCGGCCGATCGAGGTGATGACGGACATGACCAAGAGCCGGAAGTTGGGCTTCACCGCCTACCAGCCGACAGAGGAATCCTTTTTCGACCTGTTCGAGCAATTACGGGCGGACCGGCTGATCCCATAGGTACGGACGCCGCCGCCGGTCCTCGGCAAGGCCCGCCCCAGGCAGCCTTCCCTGTCCAGCGGCGGGCGGCTTATGCCGATAGCGTGTTCCGCCAGCCTCGGCCGGCTGGGATACGCTGCGCCGCCACGGACCAGGAGGGTTGCCATGTATCTCGCCCGCTTTTCGTATGACGTGCTGCCGGTCAATCGCCCCCAGGCCCTCGACTTCGTGCGGCGCGAGGTCGAGGCGGCGCGCAAGGATGGCCTCGACGCCCGGCTGCTGATCCCGCTGACGCGCGCCCAGGGCGGCGCGGCCCTGCAGTTCGAGGTCACGCTGAACAGCCTCGACCAGCTCGATCAGTTCCGGCAGCGCGGGGCGGGATCGACCAAGGAGACCGGCGACTGGATGCGCGCGTTCAGCGACATTCTCCTGTCTCCCCCCGCGGTTGAAATCCTGAGGGTGGATGAGCGCTAGTCCTGGCGGCCGACGCTCATCGCGAGCGTCGCCTCGTCCATGCGCGGCTCGTAGGTCAGCGGGCGGCGCGCGGCCCAGGCGTTGTTGAACATGATCATCGGGATCAGCGCCACGTCCTGCATCGCGAGGGCGACGGCCTCGGCCAGCCGCGTCTCCCGCAGTGCCGGGTCCATGGTGGAAAGCGCTTCCTCGATGCGGGCATCGAGCGCGGGGTTGCTGTAGCGGGTGTCGTTGCTCGCCCCAAGCCGCTTCGGCGCGTCGTAACTGTGAACGAGGTTCAGCAGCACGCTGCCGGCCTCGGCGGTGGTGCTGCCCCAGCTGTTCTGCACCACCGAATATTCCTGCCGCGACAAGCGGGTCAGATAAGTGGCGAAGGGCATCGCCTCGACCGTGGTGGCAATGCCGGCGCGGCTCCACATCTGCGCCACGGCCTGAGCGGTCTGGCCATCCGCGGGGTAGCGGTCGTTGCTGGCATGCAGCGTGACCTTGAAGCCCTGCGGGTATCCCGCCTCCGCCAGCAGGCGACGCGCGGCGGCGAGGTCCTGAACGGGCACGGGAACGGCCGGGTTGTAGCCGAAGGCCCCGGGCGGCATCCACTGGCCGGTCGGCACGGCCATGCCTTGCTGCACCCGCTCCGCCAGGCCCTGGCGGCTGATGGCGAGCGAGAGAGCCTGCCGGACCCGCAGGTCCATCAACGGGTTCTTCGGCAGCGGCTTGCCGTCATTGCCGGTGATGAAGGGGGTGGGGCCGGTCCGCTCCATGTCCAGCGACAGGAACAGGGCGCGCGAGCCCTCGCGCTCAAAGATACGCAGGTTCTGCTCGCCGCGCAGCCGCGGCAGGTCGCTGGCGGAGGGCGAGGCGATCAGGTCCACATCGCCCGAGAGCAGCGCCGCCGTGCGCGCGGCGGGGTTGGGGATGATGCGGAAATCGACTTTATCCCATGACTGCTTCGGCCCCCACCAATCCGGGTTCCGCTCCGCCGTCATGGCGCTGCCGGAGGCGTAGCTGACAAAGCGGTACGGGCCGGTGCCGATGGCGGCCTTGCCGGAATTGTAGTCCGCCGTGCTCGCCCCCTCCCCCGCGTGGCGGGAAACGATGGCGATGGCGGTGAGGTCGATCGGCAGGTTGGGCGTGGCGGCGGAGGTGGCGATGCGCAGCGTCAGCGGATCCACCGCCTCCACCTTCGTCACCGTGCGCAGGCTGCCGCCGAAGCTGGCTGGGCTGTTCGGCACGCTGGGGGCGCGGCCGAAGGTGAAGACCACGTCATCCGCCGTGAAGGGCTGCCCGTCATGCCAGGTGACGCCGGGGCGCAGCTTCATCTCCCACAGCGTGTCGCTCACCGGGGTCCAGGACAGCGCCAGGTGCGGCACCGGGCGGCCATCCGGCCCGCGCATCACCAGCGTGTCGAAGATATGCCGGGCAAAGGAGGAATTCGGCGCCGCATTGGCGAAATGCGGGTCGACCGAGGTGACGGGTGCCGAGAGGCCGATGCGCAGGTCGGCGGCCAGCACGGGAGCGGCCAGCAGCGGCAGGGCGGCAAGCCAGGCGGCGGCGGTGCGGAAAGCGGTCATGCTGTGGGTTTCCGGTTAATGGCCATCGGCCATGTCAAGCGGCGGCGGGACATCCTTCGGGATCGGGAAGACATCCGGCATGTCGGCGGTGCGGGCGGCGTGGTCGGCCTTGGCGCGCGCGACCAGCGTGGCGTCGGAGAACAGGTCCGCGGCGGTGCCGGCCATGATCTTGGCCACATGTTCCAGCCCCTTATGGGCGGCCGGCGCCTTGCCCTGGGCGACAAGCTGCCAGGAATGGCCCGGCGTGCCAATGGCGTAGGTGGCGCCCCGCGCCTGCACCGTGGGCACCTTCCAGGACACGGTGCCGACATCGGTGGAGCCGATTCCCGCGGGCTCCGGCGCCGAGAGCGGCACCAGGCGTTCGGCCAGGACCTCGCCCGGCATCGGCGGCAGGCCGGCGCGGCGGTAGGCGGCATCGATCTCGGGCGCCGTCAATGTCGCCTGGATCCGGCGGGCGAAATCCTTGTCCGCCTCATCGAAGCGTGGCGGCCCGAGGCGCAGGAAATTGTCCTCCATCACCTGTTCCAGCGGATCGTTTCCCACCAGCTCGGCATCCGCGCTCAGCACGCGGTGGGTGACGCTGGTTTCCGTCATCAGCGAGGCACCCTCAGCGATCTTCCTGACACGGCCGAGCAGCACGAGCACCTCGGCCATGGTCAGCGAGCGCACGAGGTATCGCACGCGGGCCTTGCCCTGCACCACGTTGGGGGCGATGCCGCCGGCATCCTGCAAGGCGTAATGGATGCGCGCGTGGCCCGGCATATGCTCGCGCATATAGTTCACGCCGACATTCATAAGTTCCACCGCATCCAGCGCGGAACGGCCGAGATGCGGCGCGGCGGCGGCGTGGGAGGAGCGGCCGGTGAAGGAGAAGTCCACTTCCATGCAGGCGAGCGAACGCGGCTTGTTGACGCCCGAGAAGGGCGCCGGGTGCCAGCAGATGGCGATATCCACGTCGTCGAAGGCGCCGTCGCGCACCATGAAGCCCTTGGCGGAACCGCCTTCCTCGGCGGGGCAACCGTAGTAGCGCACCCGTCCCTTCAGCCCGCGCCCGGCCAGCCAGTCCTTGACGGCGGCGGCGGCCAGCAGCGAGGCGGAACCGAGCAGGTTATGGCCGCAGCCATGGCCATGCCCGCCGGCCTCGACAGGGCGGTGCTCGGCCATGCCGGCTTCCTGGCTCAGGCCAGGCAGCGCGTCGTATTCGCCCAGGATGGCGATAACCGGACCGCCCTCGCCCGCCTCGCCCATCATGGCGGTGGGAATGCCGGCGATGCCCCTGGTGACGCGGAAGCCTTCCTGCTCCAGCGCCGCGCCGTGCTCGGCGGCGGAGCGGTGCTCGGCATAGTTCAGCTCGGGCATGCCCCAGATGCGATCGCTGAGTTCGGAGAAGCGCGGGCGCTTCTGCTCGACCCGGCGCCAGATATCGTCACTGTTCTGCATGATGGCCTGTTCCTTTGGCGGTCCCCCGGCAGGCGCCCGCCGCGAAGGCCATCCTTAGCAAGAATCAGGGCATCGGCGCGATCCCCCTGATCCACTTCGCCAATCGCCGCGCTTCAGGCGCGGCGGCGCTTTCCGGTGGGTTTCGGCGCCGCCTTGCGGGTGGGCTTCTTCGGGGCCGGCGCCTTGGCGCCGTCCTTCGCCGCCGGCTTTGCCTTGGCCTTGCCCACATCAGGCGCGTGCTGCTTCAGGCTGTTCCGCAGCGCCGCCATCAGGTCGATGACATTGTCCCGCTCCGGCGGCTCCTCCTTCTCCGTCTCCAGCGCCTCGCCCTTCACCTTCGCGCCGATCACCTCGCGCAGGCGAGCCTCATAGCGGTCCTCGGTATCGGCTGCGTCGTATTCGCTGACCTGCCGCTCGATCAATTGCCGGGCCAGCTTGACCATCTCGGGGTCGGATTTGGTATCCCCCACCTCGTCGAAGGCCAATGCCGCCGGGCGCAGGTCGCTTTCCTCATGCAGCGTGTGCAACACGAGGCCCTTGCCCATCGGCATGATCGCGACCGGCCGCTCGCGCCGGAACAGCACCAGGCGCGAGAGCGCCATCATGCCGCTTTCCGCCAGGGCCTCGCGCAGCACGGCGTAGATTTCGGTGCCTTCCTTCTCGTCCGGCACCACGTAGTAGCTGGCGTCGAAATAGAGCGGGCCGACCGAGCCCGCCGGGATGAATTTCGCGATGGAAAGCGTGCTGCTGCTATCGACGCGCGCCGCATCGAAATCCTCGTCCGAGAGCAGGACGTATTCGCCCTTCTCGTACTCGTAGCCACGCACGAGATGCGCGCGCTCCACTTCCTTGCCGCTTTCCTCATCCACCGTCAGCGACTTGATGCGATGCCCGGTATCGGGATTGATGAGGTGGAAATGCAGGTTGTTCCGTTCGTGCTTCGTTGCCAGCAGCGCGATCCTGCAGGATACCAGCGCCAGGCGCAGCACGCCGCGCCAGAGGGGCCGCTCGCTCATTGCATCTTCCCTCCCGTCTCATGCCCTGCCGAGATGCTTCGCCACGTTTTTGCTCACCGGGCCGGCCACCTCGATAGCGGCCCGGAGCGTACCTGGCGTCACGCCGTAATGCTGGCCCCAGTACCGGAGCCCGTCATTCTCGTGCATGTTGATGCGGCCGTCCGTCATGGCGCGATCTTCCCTGATCCTGGCGGAATAATGCGGCGCGGCCCGATTGGTTGGTTCCGCATCCTCACGCCGGTGGCAGGGGCTTGGCGGCCTCGGCGTAACCCTTCCACGGGTCGGCGCGCTTCAACCGGGCGGGGGCGGTCTCGATGGTGAAGGCGCGGGGGTTCAGGTCCGGCCCCAGTTCCCGCCACGCCAGCGGCATCGAGACGGTGGCACCCGGCCGTGCGCGGGGCGACCAGGCGGCCACGGCGGTCGCGGTGCGGTCATTGCGCAGGTAATCCAGGAAAATCCGCCCGGTCCGCGCCCGCTTGGACATGGTTGTGGTGTACCGGCGGGGGGCTGCCTGGGCCATGGCGTCGCACAGCGCCTTGCAGAAACCCTTCGCTTCCGGCCATTCCGCGCGCGGCACCAGCGGCACCACGACATGCAGCCCCTTGCCACCCGTCGATTTAACGAAGGCCCCGAGGCCTAGCGTGTCCAGATGCCCCTTCACCTCCCTGGCCGCCGCGATGACGGCGCCGAAGTCCAATCCCTCGTCGGGGTCGATGTCGAAGACCAGCCGGTCCGGCTTCTCGACATCCTCGACCCGCGCGCCGCCGGGGTGGATTTCCAGCACCGCCGATTGCGCCAGCGCGACCAGCCCTTCCACGCTGTCCACGAACAGGAAAGGCGCTTCCTCGCCCGCGATGGGCACCTGATGGAGCAGGGCGGACGTGCCGGGGCCGGCATGGCGTTGTAGGAAACGCTGGCCGCCGATGCCATCGGGCGCGCGCAGCAGGGCGACCAGCCGGCCGCCGGCATAGTCCAGCAGGCGCGGCGCCACAACGGCGTAGTATTCGGCCAACGCCTGCTTGCTGACGCCCTCTTCCGGCCAGAGCAGCTTGTCCGGGTGGCTCAGCCGCACCCCGGCCACCGTGGCGCCGGAACTGCTGACGCGCGACTTCCCCGCCGCCAGCGGGCTGGACGGCGCGTCGGGCCTGCCAGCGCCCGCTTTAGTGGCAGCCGGGACAGGCGGCGGGGGTTGGCCGGCGATGGGGCCGGGCGGTTCCACCGCCTCGGCCGGCTTGTCCTCCCGCAACCCCTTGAAGGACGCCTGGCGAATGCGGCCATCGCCGGTCCAGCCGGCGTAGTCGACCTCCGCCACCAGTTGCGGTTCCACCCAGGTCGCGCCGCGCCGGTCGGTCGGGTCGGCACGGGTGGCGAAGGGCGAGGTCTTGCGGGTCAGCGGCTTCAGCCGCCGGGTCAGTTCCGCCGCCCTGGTACCGGAGATACCGGAGCCGACGCGGCCCAGATAGACCAGCGCCCCTTCCCGCCAAGCGCCCAGCAGCAGAGTCATGCTGCCCTTGGGGCCGGTGCCATGGCCGCCGATGACGAACTCATCATTGCCGCGGCACTTGGTCTTGACCCAGTCGTCGCCGCGCCCGGCGCGGTAGGGCGCGTCCAGCCGCTTCGACACCACCCCTTCCAGCCCGATCTGGCAGGCGGAACGCAGAATGGCCTCGCCCGCCGCCTGGAAGTGCTCGACATAGGTCGCGGCGGCGGGGGCCTGCTTCAGGAAGGCCCGCAAGGCGGCCTTGCGGTCCCGCAGGGGGCGCGGCCGCCAGTCCGTGCCATCGGCCGTCAGCAGGTCGAAGGCATAGAAGCGCAGTTCGCCGGTGCGCTTGCGCTCCATCGCGGCGATCAGCGCGGCGAAATCCGGGTGGCCCTCGGCATCGGTGGCGACCAGTTCACCGTCCAGAATGGCGTCGGGCAACTGGCCCAGGGCGGCGGCGGTCTCGGGGAAGCGGGCGGTCCAGTCATGGCCGTTGCGGGTCATCAGCACCGCCTTGCCGCCGGCGATATGCGCCTGCAGCCGGTAGCCATCCAGCTTCACCTCATGCGCCCAGGCATCTCCGGAAGGCGCCCGGTCGGAACTGCCGCAAAGCTGGGGCGGGACGAACTGGCCGATGACAGGCACGGGCTCCGCCGCCCGCGCGCGCGGCGCCGGTTTTGACGTGGGCTTTGGCTTGGGCACCCGGCTTGCGGACTTCGCCTTCGCCCCGGGCTTCGTCCCGGCTTTGCCCGCGATCTCCTCCATCGAGCGGCCGGAGGCGACCGAGGTCGTCGCTGCCTGGATCAGGCTCTCGCCCTCGCCCGGGCGGGCTTCCTCGTCCTGTTCCTTGATCAGCAGCCATTGCGGCGTCTTCTCGCGCCCACGCGGGCGCATCCGCACCAGGGTCCAGCCGCCGCGCATCCGCTCGCCCAAGAGCCGGAATTTCAGCTTGCCGGCGGCCAGCGCGGCGGCGGGGTCGTCGTCCAGGCTTTCCCAGCCGCCACGGTCCCAGAGCATGACGGTGCCGCCACCATATTCGCCGGCGGGAATGGTGCCCTCGAAGCCGCCGTAATCCAGCGGGTGGTCTTCCACCTCAACCGCGAGGCGCTTGTCGGCCGGGTCCAGGCTGGGGCCGCGCGTGACCGCCCAGCTTTTCAGGGTTCCATCCAGTTCCAGGCGAAAATCGAAATGCAGCCGCGTGGCGTCGTGTTTCTGCACGACAAAGGCGGGCGCCTTGGGGGCACGCTTCCGGCGGGCCGGCGCCTTGCCCTCAGGCTCCGCAGAGCGCGAGAAGTCGCGCTTGGCATGGTAGCGCACCAGTGCGTCTTCGGCCGGCATGGCTCACCCCCACGATACCGGCGGGGCGGATCGGCACCGCCCTGCCCACGGTATCAAAGCCAGGGCCGCGCCAGGGTTTCGGGGGTGG
>JAQGHX010000173.1 GCA_028288745.1 Roseomonas sp.
TGCCCGGACTGGCGCCGGGGCGCCGGGTAGGGTAGGGCAGGCCGCCGCCCAGCGTCCGCGGCATGGCACAAGACGGAACCGAGATGCGTCACTTCCTGGACTTCGAAAAGCCCCTGGCCGAACTGGAAGGGAAGATCGAGGAGCTCCGCCGCACCACCGATGCGGGCGGCATCGACGTGGCAGAGGAAGTCGGCAACCTGCAGGCCAAGGCCGACAAGCTGCTGGCCTCGACCTACGCCAAACTCACGCCCTGGCAGAAGGCGCTGGTGGCCCGCCACCCCGAGCGCCCCAAATGCCTGACCTATGTCGAGGCGCTGATCGAGGAATTCGTGCCCCTCGCCGGGGACCGGGCCTTCGCCGATGATGCGGCCGTGATCGGCGGCATGGGGCGCTTCCGTGGCCATTCGGTCATGGTGCTGGGCACCGAGAAGGGCTCGGACACCGAAAGCCGGGTGAAGCATAATTTCGGCATGGCCAAGCCCGAGGGCTACCGCAAGGCCCGCCGCCTGATGGAACTGGCCGGGCGCTTCGGCCTGCCAATCATTTCCTTCGTGGATACCTCCGGCGCCGTCCCGGGCATTGAGGCCGAGGCGCGTGGCCAGGCCGAGGCCATCGCGCGCGCCATCGAGGCCGGGCTGGACGCGCCGGTGCCCTTCGTGGCCACCATCATCGGCGAGGGCGGCTCCGGCGGCGCCATCGCGCTGGCGGCGGCCGACCGGGTGCTGATGCTGGAGCATTCCATTTATTCCGTGATCAGCCCGGAGGGCTGCGCCAGCATCCTGTGGCGCGACGCCGCCCAGGCCAGCACCGCCGCCGACGCGCTGAAGCTGACGGCGCAGGATCTCAGCCGCCTGGCGCTGATCGACACGATCGTGCCGGAGCCGCTGGGGGGCGCGCATCGCAACCCGCAGGCCGCCGTGGCCGCCGTGGCCGACCGGGTCTGGGCGAGCCTGGAGCCGTTGCTGGCGATGGATGGCGGCACGCTGCGGGCCCGCCGCCGCGAGAAATTCCTGGAAATGGGCCGGCACGGGGTGGTCTGACGCCGCCCCGGGGGCCGGTTCCGCGCCCCTTCCGCCGCCGGGTTGTGTCATCCCCGCCACGCCACGGGCGGTGGATTCTGCCCCCGGGAACCTCCTGTCGCATCGCATGTTGACCGTCCGTCAGCCTGCGTGGGCCTGGCACCCAACGGCAGAAGAGGTAGGACATGAGAGCCATCAACGTCATCACGCTGATTTTGGTCATCATAGGTGGGATCAACTGGGGTCTGGTCGGCCTGTTCCAGTTCGATCTGGTCGCGGCCATCTTCGGGCCCAACACCGCGCTCTCGCGCATCGTCTACACGCTGGTTGGCCTGTCCGCCCTCTGGCAGATCTACCCGCTCAGCCGCATGGCGGGCGCGGATGCAGACACGGCCCACGTGCGTCATTGAGGGCCGGCGCGGGATGAAAGCACTCATCCCGCATCGGTTCCTGCGCGCCGGAGGCTGTTCCCGCCCGGTGGGGCGTCTTAGCTGCGGTACGACCCGTTGATATCGATGTAGCCATGCGTCAGGTCGCAGGTCCAGGCGGTGCCACGGCCTTTGCCCAGGCCGAGATCGACCGTGATCTCGATCTCATGGCCCTTCATGTGGGCCACCACCGGCGTCTCGTCATAGCCCGGCACCACGCCGCCATCGCGTGCCATCCAGGTGCCGCCCACGGCGACGGAGAGCTTGTCGCGGTCCGCCGGCTCGCCGGCCTTGCCCACCGCCATGACGATGCGGCCCCAATTGGCGTCCTCGCCGGCGATGGCGGTTTTGACCAGTGGCGAATTGGCGATGGCCATGGCGATCTTTTGCGCCGAGCGCGCCGTCGTCGCCCCCGTCACGTCGATGCGGACGAATTTCTGGGCGCCCTCGCCATCGCGCACCACCTGCAGCGCCAGGTCCAGCAGCAACTCGTGCAGCGCCTTCACGAAGCCGCGCAGCACCGACCCGCCCTCGGCCGGCACGCGCGGGTGCTTGGCCTGCCCGGTGGCGAAGACCAGCACGGTATCGCTGGTGGAGGTGTCGGAATCGACGGTGGTGCGGTTGAAACTGGCTTCCGTGCCCTTCGCCAGCGCCTTCTGCAGCGCGGCGGCGGGGATTTTGGCGTCGGTGGCGATGAAGCAGAGCATCGTCGCCATGTCCGGCGCCACCATGCCGCTGCCCTTGGCGATGCCGGCGATGGTCACTTCCGTATCGCCGATCATCGCGGTGCGGATGCAGGCCTTGGGGAAGGTGTCGGTGGTCATGATGCCGCGCGCGGCATCCGCCCAGGCACCATCAGCCAGCTTCGCATGTAGCGCGGGCAGGGCGGCGGTCAGCTTCTCATAGGGCAGCGGCTCGCCGATCACGCCGGTCGAGGCCAGGAAGACCTCCCTGGTCTTGCAGCCCACCAGCCTGGCGGCGGCCTCGGCCGTGGCCTGCACGGCGTCGCGCCCGGCCTTTCCGGTGAAGACATTGGCATTGCCGGCATTCACCACCAGCGCGCGGGCCTTGCCGCCCTTCAGCGCGGCCCGGCACCAGTCGATCGGCGCGCCAGGGCATTTGTTGCGGGTGAAGACGCCGGCGACGGTGGTGCCCGGCGCGAATTCCATCACCGTCAGGTCCGCGCGCCCCTTGTACCGGATGCCCGCTTCGGCCGTGCCCAGGCGCACGCCCGCGATGGGCGGCACCGGGGGCAGTGCCACGGCGAGAGGGGAGACGGGCAGATCCTTGCCGGCCATGGGGCTAGTCCTCGGATGAATTCGTGAAGGGAAGGGACGGCGGGCACACGCGGCCCGCCGGTGGCACGCTGCGCGGCGGCCTGCTCAGCGGCGCGGCGCGGGGGTCGCGGCGGGTGGCGTCGCGCCATCCAGCAGCGAGGGCGCCGGCGCCTCGGGGCGGGGGGTGCCGTCCTCGTTGAAGCGCTCGATCTTCGCGGCGGCCTGGATGCGGGCGACGGTGGCCTGCACCGCTTCCTCGAAGGCGGCCTGGCGCAACTGCTCCATGCTGTCCTCGAAGCTCTGCGCCTGGGAGGTGCGGCGGGCTTCCACCTTGATGACATGCCAGCCAAAGGGGCTGCGCACCGGCTCACTGATGTGGCCTGGCTGCAGCTTGAATGCGGCCTCAGCGAATTCGGGCACCATGTCGCCCTTCTTGAAGAAGCCCAGGTCGCCGCCCTGCTGGGCACCGGGGCCGGTGGAGAGGCGGGTGGCGAGGGCGGCGAAATCGGCGCTTGGCTTGCGGGCCTCGGCCAGCGCCTTCTTCGCGTCCTCCTCGCCGGTGACCAGGATATGGCGCGCGTGGACCTCTTCCTCGCCCGGCTTGCTGGCGACGTCGCGCTGGTAGCGGGCGCGCAGCGCCTCCTCGGTCAGCAGGGGTGCGATCTCGCGGCGCAGCAGGGCCTGCTGCAATTCCTGGTCCACCGCCTTCTCGATACGGGCGCGCACGGCCTCGTCCTGGTCCAGCTTCTGGGCGCGGGCGGCGGCGACCAGCGCCTTCTGGGTCACCAGTTGGTCCACCACCAGCGGGAACAGCATGTCCTCCGGCGCGCTGCGCAGCTCAGGTGGCAGTTCGGCGATGGCGGCCGCCACGTCGCTGCGGCGGATCTCCTGCCCCTCGACGCGGGCGACTACGGGGTTGGCCCCGGCTGCCGGGGCCTGGGTGGCGGCAGCGGGCGGGGCCGCCAGGGCCG
>JAQGHX010000179.1 GCA_028288745.1 Roseomonas sp.
CCTCGAGGAACAGGCGCTCGCGGTCCGCGTGGGTAGCCAGGACCGACCCGTTGCCCGGCAGCGACAGGCCCAGCGCCTCGGTCAGGCAGTTCATCGAATTGGCGGTGAACATGCCGGAGCACGAGCCGCAGGTCGGGCAGGCCGACCGTTAGATGACCTTCACTTCTTCGTCGGTCATGGTGCTGTCGGCGGCGGCGACCATGGCGTCGATCAAGTCGATCGAGCGGGTCTTGCCGCGATGCGCCTGAACATCCCGGTGGTATTCGTGTCCGGCGGTCCGATGGAAGCCGGCAAGGTGGTCAAGGTGGTGAACAACGAACGCAAGGTCATCAAACTCGACCTGGTCGACGCCATGATCAAGGCCGGCGACAGCACCGTGTCGGATGCGGACGTGGCCGAGATCGAGCGTTCGGCCTGCCCCACCTGCGGTTCCTGCTCCGGCATGTTCACCGCCAATTCGATGAACTGCCTGACCGAGGCGCTGGGCCTCGCCCTGCCCGGCAACGGCACGGTGCTCGCCACCCATGCCGACCGCAAGGAATTGTTCCTGGAGGCTGGGCGCAAGATCGTCGAGATCACCCGCCGGCATTACGAGACGGACGACATGTCGGTGTTGCCGCGCAACGTCGCCACCTTCGCCGCCTTCGAGAACGCGATGACCCTCGATATCGCCATGGGCGGCTCGACCAACACGGTCCTGCACCTGCTGGCGGCGGCGCATGAGGGCGGTGTGCCCTTCACCATGCTGGATATCGACCGGCTGTCGCGGCGCGTGCCGGTGCTGTGCAAGGTGGCGCCCTCTGTCGCCAATGTGCATGTCGAGGATGTGCATCGCGCCGGCGGCATCATGGGCATCCTGGGCGAGTTGGACCGTGCAGGGCTGCTGGACACCTCGGTCAGCCGGGTGGACGCGCCGAGCCTGGCGGAGGCCCTGGATGCGTGGGATGTGAAGCGCACCCAGGACCCGGCCGTGCAACGCTTCTTCTGCGCGGCGCCGGGCGGGGTGCCGACGATCGAGGCCTTCAGCCAGGATTGCCGCTGGGAGGAACCCGACCTCGACCGAGAGGCCGGCGTCATCCGCGCCGCCACCCACGCCTTCTCCGCCGATGGCGGGCTCGCGGTGCTCTATGGCAACCTCGCGGAGGAAGGCTGCATCGTGAAAACGGCGGGCGTGGACGCCTCCATCCTCTCCTTCGCCGGGCCGGCGCGGATCTTCGAGAGCCAGGATGCGGCGGTGGACGGCATCCTCGGCGGCGTGGTGAAGGCCGGCGACGTGGTGATGGTCCGCTACGAGGGCCCGCGCGGCGGGCCGGGGATGCAGGAGATGCTGTATCCGACCAGCTACCTGAAGTCGAAGGGCCTCGGCAAGCTCTGCGCCCTGGTGACGGATGGCCGCTTCTCGGGCGGCTCCTCCGGCCTGTCCATCGGGCATGTCTCGCCGGAGGCGGCGGAAGGCGGGCTGATCGGCCTGATCGAGGATGGCGACCAGATCGAGATCGACATTCCCAGCCGCGGCATCCGCGCCCTGGTGCCGGAGGAGGAAATCGCCCGCCGTCGCGCCGCCATGGAAGCCCGGGGCGATGCCTCCTGGCAGCCCGCGGCACCGCGCAAGCGGCAGGTCTCGGCCGCGCTGCAGGCTTACAGCGCCATGACGACCAGCGCCGCGCGCGGCGCGGTGCGGGATGTCCGCGCACTGCGGCGCCGCTGATCCGAAACGGGTTCATCCGCCCCCGGCCACCATGCCTGGTGGCCGGGGAAGTCGGCCCCCGCCTGCGCCCGGTCCGGCGGCGGCCGTGCCGCAGGCGTCGGTGTTCAGGCGTATCGATCGCGGGCTAAAATTGAACGACCTGATGAACAGCCGCTACCGGTCGGCGGTGAAGGTGTTGGCATGAAGCGTCGAGGTGCTCGACCGCAGCACCTGCCCCGAAGGCGCCTCAGGCCGGAGCCTGGGTCCATGCCGGTTGGCTTGCGGCGCCCCAAGCCAGCCGGCGGCCCTGATACCAGCCGGGTCAGGCTTATGCAGTTCAGTAAGCCCCGCCCATGGTTCGCGCCCCCACCATATTCTCCCTGCGCCATTCCGAGTTGCGCGGGGAAGTGCCGTTCTTTCAGAAAGCGTCAAAAAGGGGGTTGAAAGTGGGGGCCTGGGAGGTTAAATCACGCACTCCGCAGCGAGACGGTGTCTTGCTTCAGATTGTCGGCCTGCTGAGAAGCAGGGTTGACGGCTGAGGCGACGAAGCGTATTGTTGTTGTATCCTGTTTTTGTGCCTTTCGGCACTGCTCATTTCCCTGCAAAGATGTGGGGCAATCTGCTGTTGGTTGATGGCGCGAAAGCGTAGTCATCCGGCGAAAAGAGTGTGTTCTTTGAAAATTGCATCAGTCTTTTGGAAGTAAGCAAGCGTGCTTTGGTCGCGAATGCTGGTGTTGCCCTGAAATAGGGTAAGTATCTTGTCGCGGCTAAGTTAGCGCTTTGCATCGAGAGTGGTGAGCGGAGCCTGATCAAAAAGCATCTGTATGGCTGAGTTTATGCTTGGCCATGCTTAATGAACTTGAGAGTTTGATCCTGGCTCAGAGTGAACGCTGGCGGCATGCTTAACACATGCAAGTCGCACGGGCAGCAATGTCAGTGGCGGACGGGTGAGTAACACGTAGGAATGTGTCTTGAGGTGG
>JAQGHX010000206.1 GCA_028288745.1 Roseomonas sp.
GGTCGGTGATCATCGCCTCCAGCTTCGCCACCAGCCCGGGCTCGGAATCGCTCTCGAAGAAGGTGGCGCCGCCCTGGCCGGCCTCCAGCAATGCCGAATGCGCCGGAGCCAGCACCGGCTTGCCGGCGGCCAGGCTTTCCGTCACCGGCAGGCCCCAGCCCTCGTGGTGGCTGTTGTACACCGTGAAGAGGCAGCCACGGTACAGCGCCGCCAGCACCGGGTCGGCCACGCCATGCAGCAGGTGCACGCGGCCGCGCAGGGCCGGCGCGTTCTGCAACAGGTCCAGCGCCGCCTCCGCTTGCCAGCCGGGGCGGCCGACGCAGACGAGGTCCGGAACGGTCCCCGGCCCCAGCCGCCGCAGCAGCGTGAGCCAGGCCTGGAACACCAGCAGGTGGTTCTTGCGCCCCTCCAGCGTCGCCACGAACAGCACGTAGGGGCGGCCACCGCGCAGCGGGCGGGGCAGGGTTGCGGGCGCCGCCTCGGCCGGTGGCGGGCGGGGGGCGGCATCCAGCCGGACGATGGCGGTGGCGGGCAGCGGCAGGCCGGGCAGCAGGGTGGCATGCAGCCGCCGCAGGTCGTCCCGCGTGGAGCGGGAATTGGCCAGCACGCCATCGGCATGCAGGGCCAGGCTGGCGAACCAGCGGGCATAGGCCCGCACCACGCGCGCCTCGCAATGCTCGGGCACCACCAGCGGCACGCAGTCGTGCAGCAGCGGCACATGGCGCAGTCCTGTGGCGGCGCGGGCGCTGCGCAGGCAGGCCAGATGCCCGGACCGGCCCCAACTGCCGCCCAGCGAGACCAGCGTGGCACCGGGGGCGAAGGCCAGCGGCGCTTCCTCCAGCATGTCGGCCAGCAGGGCGGCGGCGTCGCGCCAGGCGGGCTCGGCCGTGTCGGCGCCCAGGCGCATCAGGTGGTCGACTCGGTGGAACAGCGCGGCGGGCCAGCAGCGCCAGCCGTCCGGCCGGAGGCTGCCCTCGGCGGGGGCCGCCGGCATGGCGCAGAGCACGGGGGGTACTGGCCCCGCCAGCGCGGCGGCCGCGATCTCCAGTTGCACGCGCTGGATGCCGGAGGGCACGCGGCGCCCCCTGGCGATCCATGTGGCGAGGTCCGTCAGGTCCAGCACGACGCCGGTGGCGGGGGCGGGCCCGGGGGCGCGGGGGAAGGTGGCCAGCCAGTCCTGCCAGGCGTCTTCCGACCCTGGTGCCAGGGCGACGGCATGGGCGAAGGCGGCCTCGGCCTCGGCATGGCGGTCCAGCAGGGCGGCGGCGTGGCCGGCCTGCCCGGTGATGGCGGCGTCATCCGGCGCCAGCGCGGCGGCGGCGCGATAGAGGCCCAGCGCCGCCTCCACCTGTCCCGCCGCCTGGGTGCAATGGGCCTGCTGCGCCATCAGGCCGGCATCGCCGGGCGCCAGCCGCAGGCAGGCGGCATAGGCGGCGGCGGCGGCCAGCCAGTCGCGCCGGTCGCGCAGGCCGTCCGCGCGCCGCCGCGCGGCCTCCACCTCGTTGTTCCGCAACGCTACCATCGGGACCGCATCATGACCGTCCTGTCATCCCCCGCCATGTGGTGCAGCGCAAGGCATGGCCGTGGCGGCGGGGATTGTCTACCTTGCGGCCGCACGCGCGCATGGCCCCATCAGCCTGCCGCGCGCCCGCCGTGCCCGCTGCCCTTTCCAGATCGCCGAGGTCCTGGCCCATGCGCCCCCGAATTTACATCGACGGCCACAATCTCGCGCTCGATCAGGGGACCGGCGTCGCGACCTATGCCCGCAATCTGAGTTTCCGGTTGGGCGGGCTGGGGGCGGAGGTCGGCGTGCTCTACGGCACCCGCGCGAGCCCGAGCCGCAACGAGCTGATCCGCGAGATCGCCTTCTTCGACAACCGGGTGGGCGAGGCCTCCTCGCTGCTGCGCTCGGCCCGGGCGGTGCGGCGGACGCTGCTCTCCCCCTTCGGGGAATACGCGACGGGCGTGCCCATCACCGGCAAGGTCGTGGCGAATACCTTCGAGAGCCGGATGCCGCATTACGACCACATCTGGAACGTCGAGAACGGCTTCACGCTCGCCTATAACCACTTCCGCCACTACCGCTCCCGCCTCGCGGTGCGGATGCCGCGGCCGCCGCAGATCATGCACTGGACTTATCCGCTGGCCATGCGCGTGCCGGGCGTGAAGAACATCTACACTCTGCACGACCTGGTGCCGCTGCGGCTGCCCTTCACCACGCTGGACCACAAGCGCCGCTACCTGCGGCTGAACCGGCTGATCGTGCAGAAGGCCGACCACATCATCACGGTCAGCGAGGCCTCGCGCACCGACATCATCAACCTCCTGGGCGCCGACCCGGACAAGGTGACGAATACCTACCAGTCCGTGGAAATTCCCCGGAAGTTCGCGGAGAAGCCGGTCAACGAGGCGCAGGACGAGATCAAGGGCAGCTTCGGGCTCGACTGGAAGGGCTACTTCATGTTCTTCGGCGCGATCGAGCCGAAGAAGAACGTGGGGCGGATGATCGAGGCCTTCCTCTCCTCCGGCTCCGATCTGCCGCTGATCATCGTCGGCAAGCAGGCCTGGAAGAGCGAGGAGGAGCTGAAGCTGCTCTTCGACGACCATATTCGCTACCAGGTGCAGGAGGGCTCGATCCTGCGGACCAAGCGCAAGATCATCCTGCTGGACTACGCGCCCTTCCGCCTGCTGATCTCGCTGATCCGCGGCGCCAAGGCGGCGCTGTTCCCCTCGCTCTACGAGGGTTTCGGCCTGCCGGCGCTGGAGGCGATGAAGCTCGGCACGCCTGTCATGACCTCCAACACCTCCTCCCTGCCCGAGGTGGTGGGGGAGGCCGCCATCACGGTGGACCCCTACGACGTGCGGGCGATGGTGGAAGCCATCCGCGCCCTTGATACCGACCCGGAACTGCGGACCTGGCTGGCACATGCCGGCCCCCGCCGTGCCGCGCTGTTCGGCCCCGAGCAGTACGAGCGCCGGCTGGCCGATGTGTACAGCCGGCTGGGCGTGCAACTGGAGCCCGGCTCCGGCGCCGCCACGGCGCTGCCCCAGGCGGCGGAGTGACGGCCTGACCCACCGGTGACGCTGAAGCCACAGGTGCTGTGGCGCGCCGGCAACAGGCGCGTTCAACCTGCTGTTGCATTGCACGCCGTCATTGACGCTCCTGCCGCCATCACGACACCGTGCGCTGTCGGCGCCCCCTGGGGGGCGCCCGGAGTGGTTGGGGGCCAGGCGGGGTGGCGCGTGAGGATGGCCAAAGGATTTCCAAGCCCGCCGCCATGGCGGACGGGCAGCCGTTCCTCCCCCATTCAGCCGACCGGCTGACGCTGGAACGCGGCGGGCAGCCGGGCTGGTGCGGCCCCGCCGCCATCGCGCTGGCGACCGGCTGCGGCTACGCCCGGGCCTGCGAATTGTTGCGCCACGTGGCGCCGGACCGCTATGCCGGGCAGCGCGACATCGTCACCGCCTACTGGCGCGACGTGGTGGCGGCGGTGCGGCTCGGCGGCCTGCCGGCGGAGCCGCTGCCGGTACGGCCGAAAGCCACCCCGCGACGCTTGGCCGCCCAGGCCCTGGTTTCCCTTGCCCCGGTGCCCCGCCCGCCAACGCCGCGAGGCCCGACCCTGCTGGCGCTGGCGCGGCGCGGCGGGCTGGAGCCGGGGCTCTATCTGGTGCGGGTGACCGGGCATTTCCTGCTGCTGACGCTGCATGGCTTCGGGCTGGCGCAGGTGCATGACAACCGGCTCTGCGGCGCTGCGCTCTCGGCCCACAGCCACGGGCGCTGCCGGGTGACGCATCTGGCCCGCCTGCTGGCGGCCTGAAAGGCGGCCGGCGCCAAGCCGCCACGGCCGGTTCCGGCGGCCATGGCCACGGCGCCGGCAACGGGGCGGGGCATCGCCATGGGGCGCGCGGCCGGTCCCGCAGCGTTTCGCTTGCGGGGGGCGAAACGCGCGTCTATAATGCGTTTGCGAGCATCTTCGCTGCACAGTCAGGGGGGTGGCCTTAACCGGCCGCCTTTTTTTGTTTTTGGACGACGACGCACAATTGAATGAGGGCCTCGAGGCCCGCATCGCCAAGACCATCGCTCCGACATTGTCGGCGATGGGGTATGAGATCGTGCGCGTCCTGATTCAGGGCAAGCAGACTCCTACGGTTCAGATCATGGCCGACCGCATGGATGGCCGTCCGATCGGGGTGGATGATTGCACCGCGATCAGTCACGCCGCCGGCGCCGTGCTGGACGTGGACGATCCCTTCACCAAGGAATGGCATCTGGAGGTGTCCTCGCCCGGCATCGACCGGCCGCTGACGCGCACCAAGGACTGGGTGCGCTTCATCGGCCAGCTCGCCACGGCCGAGATGAGCGTCCCCTTCGAGGGGCGCCGCCGCTTCCGCGGCTTCATCCTGGGCGCCGACGACGACGCCGTGCGGCTGAAGCTGGACGACGGGGGCGAGATCACGCTCCCGCGCCCCGACATGCGCCGCGCCAAGTTGGTGATGACGGACGAACTGATCGCCGCGACCGCGGCCGAAGCCGGCGTGGAGCAGGACGGGGACGAAGGCCCGGCCGACGACACGGATGGCACCCCCTTCGCCAAGAGGAACTAGGATCATGGCCGTGGACATCACCATCGCCCGCCCGGAGCTTCTGCAGGTCGCGGAGGCCGTGGCGCGCGAGAAGATGATCGAGCGCGACGAAGTGCTCGAGGCGATGGAGCAGGCCATCCAGAAGGCCGGCCGCGCCAAGTACGGGCACGAGAAGGACATCCGCGCCATCATCGACCGCCGCACCGGGGAGGTTAAGCTCTCCCGCTGGTCCGAGGTGGTCGAGGCCGAGCCGGTCGAGAACGAGGCGACCCAGATCCCGCTGCGCATCGCGCAGAAGGTGAAGCCGGGAATCGGCATCGGCGAGTTCATCATCGACCCGCTGCCGCCGATCGATTTCGGCCGCATCGCTGCCCAGACCGCCAAGCAGGTGATCGTGCAGCGCGTGCGCGAGGTCGAGCGCAGCAAGCAGTTCAACGAATACAAGGACCGCATCGGCGAGGTCGTGAACGGTGTGGTCAAGCGCACCGAGTACGGCAACCTGATGGTCGATCTCGGTCGCGCCGAGGCGCTGCTGCGCCGCGATGAGACCATCCCGCGCGAGGCTTTCCGCAACGGTGACCGTGTCCGCGCCTATATCTATGATGTGCGCGAGGAGCCGCGTGGCCCGCAGGTGTTCCTGAGCCGGACCCATCCGGGCTTTCTTGCAAAACTGTTCGCGCAGGAAGTGCCCGAGATTTATGACGGCATCATCGAAATCAAGGCCGTGGCCCGCGACCCGGGCAGCCGCGCCAAGATGGCGGTGATCTCGAACGACAGCTCGATCGACCCGGTCGGCGCCTGCGTCGGCATGCGCGGCAGCCGCGTGCAGGCCGTGGTGGCCGAGTTGCAGGGCGAGAAGATCGACATCATCCCCTGGTCCTCCGAGAACCCGACCTTCGTGGTGAACGCGCTTGCGCCCGCCGAAGTGACCAAGGTGGTGCTGGACGAGGAGACCCGGCGGGTTGAAGTCGTGGTCCCGGATGACCAGCTTTCCCTCGCGATCGGTCGCCGGGGACAGAATGTCCGGCTGGCCAGCCAGCTGACCCGCTGGGACATCGACATCATGACCGAGGCGGAAGAAAGCGAACGCCGCCAGGAAGAGTTCCGCAAGCGTACCGGCCTGTTCGTCGAGGCGTTGGACGTGGACGATGTCATCGCCGGCCTGCTGGTGACCGAGGGTTTCGGTACCGTCGAGGAACTGATCGACGTTGCCGATGACGACCTGGCCGAGATCGAGGGCTTCGACGAAAACGTCTCGGCCGAACTGAAGCGCCGCGCCCAGGCTTTCCTGGACCGCCGCGACGAGGAAATGGACGAGAAGCGCCGCGCTCTCGGCGTCGAGGATGCGGTGGGCGAGGCCGGTGGCTTCAGTCCCGCCATGATGGTCACGTTGGGCGAGAAGGGTGTCAAAACCCTGGATGACCTGGGTGACCTCGCGGCGGACGAATTGATCGAGATCCTGGGCACCGAGGCGGTGGACGAGGATACGGCGAACGCCATCATTATGGCGGCGCGTGAGCATTGGTTCGCCGGAGAGGGCGGGACCGCGGAAGCCAAGGACGCGGCCTCCGCGGAGCCGGCCGGCGAGGAGAAGGGCGACGACCAGCAATCCTGAGCCGAGACCGGGCCGCGCCACCCCATCCGATGATTCGGATGGTGGCGCGATGGAGCCGGAGCCCAAGGGGCCGCTGCGCCGCTGCATTGTGACGCGGGAGAGTTCTCCCAAGGAAACGATGCTGCGCTTCGTGCTGGGCCCTGGGCGGGAGATCGTGCCCGACTTGGCAGGGAAACTGCCGGGACGGGGAATGTGGTTGAGCGCGCGTGCCGATGTGCTAGAACGCGCGCTAGGTCGTGGTGCCTTTTCGAGGGCAGCGCGTGGCTTGGTGCTGCCGCCCCCCGACCTTCGCGCCCGAATCGAGCTGGGTCTTCGCGGTCGCCTACGCGATCAAGTTGGCCTCGCACGCCGGGCGGGACAGGCGGTCTGCGGGTTTCAGCAGGCGCGGGAGTGGTTGCAGGCTGGGCGTGCCGGGCTGCTGGTACAGGCGGCCGATGGCAGTGCCGCGGAACGGCGCAGGCTACAGGGCGGGCACGATGTGCCGCTGGTGGCTGTGCTGACTGCGGCCGAACTCGGCGCGGTGTTCGGGCGGGATCATGCGGTGCATGTCGCGATCTCATCCGGGCGAATCGCGCAGATGATTATACAGGAGGCTGGTCGATTGGCTGGAATTTCTGTCAACGCGAACGGAGCGGGGTCGTGAGCCCGGCAACGGCTCGCGTATGAATTAAAATGGCTGAAGACGGATCGGGTGTTAGCGAACGTATGAGCGACCAGAACGAGCAGGACCCGGGTAAAAGCAGGCTGAGCCTGCGGCCCGGTGGACGCCTTGAAATCGGCAAGACTGTGGATGCCGGCAGCGTCCGGCAGTCCTTCAGCCATGGCCGCAGCAAGACGGTGCAGGTCGAGGTCGTGAAAAAGCGCGCCCCCGGCGCCCCTGCGCCGGCACAGAAGCCAGGTGGCCCCGTGGCCTCCGGCCCGCGCCCGGCCGGTGGCCCGCCGCGTGGGGCCTCCGGCCCGCAGCGGGGCGGCGCCAGCAGCGCCCCCTCCAACCGTCCCCTGAACCAGGGGGAGCAGGCGACCCGCCTGCGCGTGCTGGAAGAGCACCGCCGGCAGGAAGCCCAGCGTGAGCGCGAGGCGCGCGAGCGCCAGGCGCTGATGCTGCGCAGCGCCGCCGAGGAAGCTGCCCGCAAGGCCGAGGACGACCGCCGTGCGGCCGAGGAGGCCGTCACGCGCGCCGCCGAGGAATCGCGCCAGAAGGCCGAGGACGAGCGCCGCCGCAAGGCCGATGAAGAGAGCCGCCGCGACGCCCCGCAACAGGTGGCCCGCCCCGTCTCCCGTGATCAGGCGCCGCGCGATGGTGGCCGTGACGCCGTCCAGGCGCCGCGCCCCGCCGCTGCCGGTGCGCCGGCCCGTGCTGGTGGCCCTGGCGCCG
>JAQGHX010000208.1 GCA_028288745.1 Roseomonas sp.
GATCTATTGCCTGGGCGGCATCCAGGCCATCGGTGCCATGGCGCTGGGCACCCAGAGCATCGCCGGCGTGGACATGCTGGTCGGCCCGGGTAACGCTTTCGTGGCGGAAGCCAAGCGGCAGCTCTATGGCCGGGTCGGCATCGACCTGTTCGCCGGCCCGACAGAGACGCTGGTGATCGCGGATGAGAGCGTCGATGGGGAAATCTGCGCCACCGACCTGCTGGGCCAGGCCGAGCACGGCCCCGATTCCCCCGCCATCCTGCTGACGACTTCGGAAAAGCTCGCGCGCGAGACGATGGCGGAGGTGGAGCGCCTGCTGGGCATCCTGCCCACCGCGCCCATCGCGCGGAAGGCGTGGGAAAGCCACGGCGCCGTGATCGTAGCCGAAAGCGACGAGGAAATGCTGCGGATCGCGGACCAGATCGCGTCGGAGCATGTGCAGGTGATGACCCGCGACCCGGACTGGTTCCTGGCGCGTATGACCAATTACGGCGCGCTGTTCCTCGGCCCCCGCACCAACGTGGCTTATGGCGACAAGGTGATCGGCACCAACCACACCCTGCCGACCAAGAAGGCGGCGCGCTATACGGGCGGGCTCTGGGTCGGCAAGTTCCTCAAGACCTGCACCTACCAGCGCGTGCTGACGGACGAGGCTTCCGCCAGCATCGGCGAATACTGCTCGCGTCTCTGCGCGCTGGAAGGCTTCACCGGCCATGGCGAGCAGGCCAATGTCCGGGTGCGCCGCTACGGCGGCAAGAACGTGCCCTACGGCGCCGCGGCGGAGTAAGGCGGCATGGCCGAGAAGATCGCCATTATCGGCACCGGGCTGGTCGGCAGTGGCTGGGCCGTGGTCTTCGCCCGCGCCGGCTGCGATGTGGCGCTCTACGATGCCGGGCCCGGCGCGGCGGCGAAGGGGCGGGAGGTGGTCGCGACGCAGCTTCGCGACCTCGCCGCGCATGGGCTGGTGGGGGAAGATCCCGACACCATCCTGGCCCGCGTGCGCGTGGCCGGGGATTTGGCGGATGCCCTGGATGGCGCCGTCTACGCCCAGGAAAGCACCTTCGAACGCACCGACGTGAAGCGCCAGGTCTTTGCCGAGATCGATGCCGTGATCGGGCCGGATACGCTGGTGGGGTCCTCCTCCTCCGGCATCCCGGCCTCGGCCTATACCGACCATGTGGGCTGCCGCGCGCGCTGCCTCGTCGCGCACCCGGTCAACCCGCCCTCGCTGGCGCCGGTGGTGGAACTGGTGCCCGCGCCCTGGACGGCGCCGGAAACCGTCAAGGCCGTGCGCGCCCTGATGGAACGCGTCGGCCAGGCCCCGGTCGAGATGACCCGCGAGATCGAGGGTTTTATTCTCAACAGGCTCCAGGGCGTATTGCTGATGGAAGCCTGGCGGCTGGTGGAGGAGGGGCTCGCGACGGCGGAGGACGTGGACAAGACCGTCTCCCAGGGCCTCGGCCTGCGCTGGGCCTTCATGGGGCCCTTCGAGACGATCGACCTCAACGCCCCCGGCGGCGTGGCGGATTACGCCCGGCGGCTTGGCCCGCTCTACCACAGCATCGCGGCCTCCACGGCCGAGCACCGGGTCTGGGACGAGACGCTGATCGGGAAGGTCGAGGCGCAACGGCGCGAGGTGCTGCCCGAGGCGGAACTCGCCGCCCGCCGCGCCTGGCGTGACCGCCGCCTGATGGCCCTGGCCCGCCACAAGAAGGATGCCGAAGCATGACCGTCACGCTCCCCCGGACACCCTCCTTCCGGCTGGACGGCAAGCGGGCGCTGGTCACGGGGGCGGGCAGGGGCCTCGGCCTCGGCATGGCCGCCGCGCTGGCCGAGGCGGGCGCGCATGTCACCCTGCTGGCCCGCACCGCGCCGGAGATCGAGGCGGGGGCGGAAGCCATCCGCGCCGCCGGCGGCGCGGCCGACACGCTCCGCCTGGATATCTCCGACCCCCATGCCACCGCCGCGGCGCTGGAGGCATGCGAGCCGTTCGACATCCTGGTGAACAATGCCGGCACCAACCGCCCCGCCCCCTTCGCCGAGGTGAGCGTGGAGGATTACGATGCCGTCATGGGGCTGAACCTGCGCGCCGCCTTCTTCGTGGCGCAGGCCGTGGCGAAGCGGCTGATGGCGGTGGGTCGGCCGGGCTCCATCATCCATATCTCGTCGCAAATGGGCCATGTCGGCGGGCCTCGCCGCACCGTCTATTGCGCCAGCAAGCACGGGATGGAGGGACTGACCAAGGCCATGGCCATCGACCTGGCGCCGCATGGCATCCGCGTGAACAGCATCGGCCCCACCTTCATCGAGACCCCGCTGACCCGCCCCTTCTTCGAGGACGCGGCCTTCAAGGAGAACGTGCTCTCCCGCATCAAGCTCGGCCGCCTCGGGCAGGTGGAGGACCTGATGGGCGCGGTGGTGTTCCTGGCCTCGGATGCCTCGGGGCTGATGACGGGCTCGGCCATGCTGGTCGATGGCGGCTGGACGGCGGAGTAGCGGCACCCCATCTTCCAGCCAGACCCGAGAAAGGGGAGATGCCGATGAACCTCTGGCCCTTCCGCCGGCCGGCCGCATCCCCGGAGGACCGCCCGATGGATACCGCGACCAAGACCTATCCCGTCACCTTCACCGATGCCGAATGGCGCCAGCGCCTGACGCCCGAGCAGTACCACGTTATGCGCGCCCACGGGACCGAGCGGCCGGGCACCTGTGCCCTGCTGCACGAGAAGCGCGAGGGCACCTTCGCGTGTGCCGGCTGCGCCACGCCGCTGTTCCGCACCGGCCGCAAGTTCGAGAGCGGCACCGGCTGGCCCAGCTTCGACGCGCCGCTGGAGGGCGCGGTGGAGACGACCACCGACCGTAGCCACGGCATGATCCGAACCGAGGTGCATTGCGCCACCTGCGGCAGCCACCTGGGCCACGTCTTCCCCGATGGCCCGCCGCCCAGCCATGAGCGCTACTGCATCAACGGCGTCGCCATGGACTTCCAGCCGGCCTGACAAGCCGCCGGTGCCGGCCGGCGGGAAGCGAACCGGCGGCCGGCCACCACGGCCGGCCCGCGTCCGGGCACGGCTATTCTCCGGGCCGATCGCGGGCGAGGCATGAACGCGCGGCATGTGTGCCGCCCGCTGTCGCCTGTCATCCTCGGGCACGGCTGCGGCTATCCTGGGCCCAGTCTTCGTCACCCCCGCCCGAGGAGAGACCCATGATCCGCCGAGACCTCGCATGAGCTTCCTGATCGCGACCCCCCGGCTCGAGGCGATGTTGCTGGAGGACGCACCCTATGGCGACCTGACCACGCAGGCGCTGGGCATCGGCGACACGCGCGGGCAGGCCGTGCTGCGCGCGGGCGCGACCATGACGCTGTGCTGCGCCGAGGAAGCCGAGACCCTGTTCCGCCTGGCCGGCTGCGCCGACGTGCACCGCGTCGCGGCCTCCGGCGCATTGCTGGAGAAAGGCGGCACCATTCTGACCGCCGAGGGTCCTGCCAGCGCCCTGCAACTGGCCGCCAAGGTGGCGCAGGCGCTGATGGAGGCGACCTCCGGCATCGCGACCCGCGCCGCGCGCATCCGTGCCGAGGCCCGCAGCGCCCGGCCCGACATCGTGGTGGCCTGCACGCGCAAGCACCTGCCCGGCGCCAAGGACATCATGCTGAAGGCCATCGTCACCGGCGGCTGCGTGCCGCACCGGCTGGGGCTGTCCGACAGCCTGCTGGTCTTCGCGCATCACCGGGTCTTCATGGGGCGGGAGCCCGCGCATCGCTGGGTGTCGCGCCTGCGCGCCGCGCAGCCGGGCCGCCAGGTGATGGTGGAGGCCGGCAGCGTGGATGAGGCCGTGCTGCTGGCCCATGCGGGTGTCGATATCGTGCAGTGCGACCGCATTTCGCCGGAGCAGTTCGCGGAAGTCGCCCGCGCCCTGGCCGGCCACGCCACGCGCCCACTGCTGGCGGCGGCGGGCTCGGTCGATGAAAGCAATGCCGCCGCCTTCGCGGGCGCCGGCGCCGATATGCTGGTTACCACCGCGCCCTACGCCGCGCCGCCGCTGGCGATCACGGTTTCGATGGATCGGCTGGGGGCTTAGGGCCGTCGCGCCCGGTGGGGCGAGGTTCGTTCAGGCGGAGGCGTGAAGGATGCGCCTCCGCCTGACGGATACCGGCGCCGCCCTGCTCCGCGGCACCGGAGTGACGGGGCGGAACGCCCTTCTGGCGCGGCCCTGGCGGATTGCCGTGCCGCGCGGCAATTCCGGTGCCGTCCCGGTTCAGGCACCCTGGCGCGGGGTGAACAGCCGGCCGCCCTCGGCCACCAGCACCATCACCAGCGCCAGGATGCCGCAGGCCGCGAAGCCCACCATCAGCGGCCCGGTGGTGCCGTTGAAACTCTGCCCGATATAGAAGCCGATCAGCGCGCCCCCCACCGTGGTGACGAAGCCCTGGATCGAGGAGGCGGTGCCGGCGATATGCCCCAGCGGCTCCATCGCCATGGAGCCGAAATTGGGCCCGGTCAGGCCGAAGCAGAACATCATGCCCGATTGCAGCACACTGAAGGTCCAGATGTTCTCGTGGCCCGACAGCGCCACGGCCGCGTGCACGACCGCGAAGGCGATATAGCCCAGCAGCATGGTGTGCGAGATGCGCCGCGTGCCGAAGCGCCCGACCAGCCGGGCGTTCACCAGCGCGGCCACGGCGATGGCGACCGCGATCAGCGCGAAGATGGTGGTGAACAGCGCCGGCGCCTGGAAGGTGTCCACGAAGATCTGCTGGGCCGAGTTGATGAAGCCGAACAGGCTGCCCAGCAGCAGCGTCATCGCCAGCATGTAGCCCAGCGCCACGCGGTTGGTCAGCGCCAGGCGGAAGGCGGCCAGGATGCGGGCGGGCGCGATGGTGCTGCGGTCATCGGGATGCAGGGTCTCAGGCAGGCGGAACGTGACCCACAGGCTGACCGACGCGCCGAACACCGCGAGCACGCAGAAGATCCAGGGCCAGGGCGCCACCAGCACGATGGCCTGCCCGACCGAGGGTGCGATCACCGGTACCGCCAGGAAGACAATGAAGGCGAGCGACATGACCTGCGCCATCTTGCGGCCCGAGTAGCAGTCGCGGACGATGGAGACGGCCAGCACGCGCGTGCTGGCCGCTCCAATACCCTGGATCACGCGGGCGAAGATCATGGTTTCGAAGCTGCTGGCCAGCGCGGCGAACAGGCTGGCGACGGTATAGATGCCGAGCCCCACCAGCAGCACCGGCTTCCGCCCGAAGCGGTCGGCCAGCGGGCCATAGACGATCTGCGCCGAGCCGAAGCCCAGCAGGTAGGCGGTGATGATCCACTGGCGCTGGTTGTCGGAGGCGATACCGAGCGCGTGCCCGATCTCCGGCAGCGCGGGCAGCATGGAGTCGATGGCCAGCGCGTTGGTCGCCATCATGGCCGCGATGATGGCCACGAACTGCTTGAAACCCATGCCGGGATGCGCGTCCGCCGGCGCGTCCCGTTCCGTCGTCGATGCCATGGTTTCGCCCCGCCTTGTCAGCCGGCCTCTCTAGCCGGCATGGCGGTAAGAGTTAACCCGTCGCGGCCGCTCTGCGGCCATGCGCCGGCACGGGTGGGCCGCGGAGCGCCAGGCCGGGCGGCGTGGGGTGATCCCGCGCCGCCCGGCCTGCAACGCCATGCGGATGTCAGGCCTTCTGGCGGCGCTTGGTGGGCTTCGGCGCCGGGGTGGTCTCCGGGTCGCTGAACAGGCCCTGCATCGCCTCGGCGAACAGGTCGGGCTCGGCCGCCTTGGCCGCGTGGGCAGGCGCGGGCGCATCGGCGGGCGCCGCCTTGCGCTTGCCGCCACGGGCGGCCTTGGCGGGGGCGGCCGGGGCCTCGGCGGTTTCCTCCACCACCATCCGGCCGGCGGACTTGCGGCGTGGCGCGGCGGTATTGCCGGCGGCGGCGTCGAGGGCCGTCGCGATATCCTCGATCAGGTCGGCAACATCTTCCAGCCCGACCGAGAGCCGGACGGATCCTTCGGTGATACCCAGCCGCGCGCGGTCTTCCGCCGGCACCTTGCTGTGCGTCGTGGTGGCGGGGTGGGTGATCAGGCTCTTGGCATCACCCAGGTTGTTGGAGATGTCGATGACGCGCAGCGCATCCAGGAAGCGGAAGGTGGCCGCCTTGCCGCCCTTGATGTCGAAGGTGATGATCGTGCCGCCGGCCGCCATCTGCCGCTTCGCCAGCGCGTATTGCTTGTGGCTGGCCAGGAAGGGGTAGTGCACGCACTCGACTTCCTCTCGCTCCTCCAGCATCTGGGCGATGGCGGCGGCGCTGCGGCACATGGCCGGCACGCGCAGGTGCATCGTCTCCAGGCCCTTCAGGATGACCCAGGCGTTGAAGGCGGAAATGGCCGGGCCGGTATTGCGGATGAAGGGCTGCAGCACCTCTTCCACCCATTTCTTGCTGCCCAGCACGGCGCCGCCCAGCACGCGCCCCTGGCCGTCGAAATGCTTGGTGGCGGAATAGACCACCACATCGGCGCCGAACTTCATGGGGCGCTGCAGCAGCGGGGTCGCGAAGACATTATCCACCACCACGATGGCGCCGGCCTCATGCGCCATCTCGCAGACGGCGGTGAGGTCGACCAGTTCCATCATCGGGTTGGAGGGCGTTTCCAGCAGCACCAGCTGGCAAGGGCGCTTGAAGGCGGTCTTCCACTGTTCCAGGTCGCCGCCATCGACGAACTCGGTCTGGATACCGTAGCGCGGCAGCAGGGTGGAGATGATCCAGTGGCAGGAGCCGAACAGCGCGCGGGCCGCGACGACGCGGTCGCCGGCCTTCAGGTGCGACAGCAGGGCGGAGCTGACGGCGGCCATGCCAGTGGCTGTGGCGCGGCAGGCCTCGGCGCCTTCCAACTGCGCCAGGCGCTCTTCCAGCATCTGGACGGTAGGGTTGCCGAAGCGCGAATACTGGAAGTGCTGGACTTCGCCGGTGAAGGTTTGCTCGGCCTGCTGGGCGCTGTCGTAGACATAGCCGGAAGTCAGGTACAGCGTCTCCGATGTCTCGTCGACGTTGCTTCGCATCAGCCCACCACGCACCAGCAAGGTGGCGGGACGAAGGGGGCGGTTGGGTGCGGGCTTTGCCATCGGGCGAGCAACTCTCGGGCTTTGAGCACCCGGCCCGGTTGTGCGGAAGGGCACGCGAATCCCACGCGCATTCCACCACAGCCGTTTAGCGCGGTTATTTAAGCTCGCCGCAAGCTGGCCGGACAAATCGCGAGCACCCCCTCGCGGGAGCAAAACCGACCTTACGCCCGGCTTGCCCCCCGCACATGGGCAGGCTAAGACTTCCGCATCGCGGGCGTAGTTAAGAGGTAGAACGTCAGCTTCCCAAGCTGAATGTCGGGGGTTCAATTCCACCCGCCCGCTCCATCTTCCCTTCCCGCTTTCTCTGGTTCAGCCGGCATTCCGCGCGCAGCGCGATGCCCAGCGGACCTGCCCGATCACGGCCGCCGCCATCAGCACCAACTGCCGGTAGTCACGCGCCAGCGCACCAAGCCAGCGCCCGCGGGCCACCGTGCCGATTTCCGGCAGGTGCCGCAGCGCCCGCTGTGTGGTGCTGGTGCCCATCGCGCAGAGCAGCACGAAGGCCGACCGCCAACCCAGCCATTACGACAGAAAGGTGCCGGCCAGCGGCGCCGCTCCCGGCCCGACCGAGGTCACGAAGTTGAGCAGGGCGAGGCGCGAGGCCGCCGTGTCGCGCATGATGGCGCGGGAGTGTCAGTCATGCGGATGACTATTCTGTACTCCGCCCGGCCCGTTATCTGCGACGCACCGGCGTTTTGGCGCGAAGGGTGCAACCGTTATGGAATCTGGTTGCACCTTGCGCCGCTCGTGATTGATACCTGCCAGGTAACCCGAGCGGAATCGAGCCATGGCCAGCACCACGATCGGCGTCAAAGTGGATGACGGCCTGCGCGCGCGGATCAGGGATGCGGCGGACGCGCAGGGCCGCACGCCGCATGGCCTGGTCAAGCAGGCCATCCTCACGGCGCTCGATGCGGGGCCGGCCCCGGGCGCGCCGGGTGATGCGCCGGTACCTTTCCTGGATTTCGCGCGGTCGGTCCGGCCGCAGACGGTGCTGCGCGCGGCCATCGCCGCCGCCTACCGCCGGCCGGAGGAGGAATGCCTTCCGCTGCTGGCCTCGGAGGCGAGGCTGCGGCCGGATGTCGCGTCGGCCGCCCGGCAACTGGCCGTGCGGCTGGTCACCGCGCTGCGCGCCAAGCCGCGCCGGGGCGGGGTGGAGGGGCTGGTGCAGGAATATGCCCTGTCCAGCCAGGAAGGCGTCGCGCTGATGTGCCTGGCGGAAGCGCTGCTGCGCATCCCCGACCGCGCCACGCGCGATGCGCTGATCCGTGACAAGATCAGCCATGGCGACTGGCGCTCGCATCTCGGCCATTCGCCCTCGCTGTTCGTCAATGCGGCCACTTGGGGGCTGGTGCTGACCGGCCGGCTGACCTCCACCAGCAGCGAGGCCGGCCTGTCCGGCGCCCTGACCCGGTTGATCGGGCGGGGCGGGGAGCCGGTGATCCGCCGGGGCGTGGACATGGCCATGCGCATGATGGGCGAGCAGTTCGTCACCGGCCAGACCATCGCCGAGGCGCTGGCCAACAGCCGCCCGCTGGAGGCCAAGGGCTTCCGCTATTCCTACGACATGCTGGGCGAGGCCGCGACCACCGCCGCCGACGCCGCGCGCTACCACGCCGATTATGAACAGGCGATCCATGCGATCGGGCAGGCCTCGGGCGGGCGCGGCATCCACGAAGGCCCTGGCATTTCCATCAAACTCTCCGCGCTGCACCCACGCTACACGCGCGCGCAGCGTGGGCGGGTGATGGCCGAGCTGCTGCCCCGCGTGACCGCCCTGGCCCTGCTGGCGCGGCGCTACGATATCGGCCTGAACATCGATGCCGAGGAAGCCGACCGGCTGGACCTCTCGCTGGACCTGCTGGAGGCGCTCTGCCTGGACCCCGCGCTGGCGGGGTGGCACGGCATCGGCTTCGTCGTGCAGGCCTATCAGAAGCGCGCGCCCTTCGTGCTGGACTGGATCATCGGCCTGGCGCGGCGCAGCGGTCACCGCATCATGCTGCGGCTGGTCAAGGGCGCTTACTGGGACAGCGAGATCAAGCGCGCGCAGCAGGACGGGCTGGAGGGTTTCCCGGTCTTCACCCGCAAGCCGTATACCGACATTTCCTACATCGCCTGCGCCCGCCGCTTGCTGGCGGCGCCGGATGCCGTCTTCCCGCAATTCGCCACACATAACGCGCGCACCCTGGCCACCATCCACGCCATGGCCGGGCAGAACTTCCATCCCGGGCAGTACGAGTTCCAGTGCCTGCACGGCATGGGCGAGCCGCTTTACGAAGAGGTCGTGGGCCCTGCGAAGCTGGACCGCCCCTGCCGCATCTATGCGCCCGTCGGCACGCATGAGACGCTGCTGGCGTATCTGGTGCGGCGGCTGCTGGAGAACGGGGCGAATACCTCCTTCGTCCATCGCATCAACGATGCCGCGGTGCCCGTGGCGATGCTGGCCGCCGACCCGCTGGAGGAATTCGCCGCCACCGAGCCGCCCGGCGCGCCGCACCCCCGCATCGCCCTGCCGCGCGCGATGTTCGGGCTGGAGCGGTTGAACGCCGCCGGGCTGGACCTTTCGAACGAGCAGCGGCTGGCCTCCCTCTCGGCCGCCCTGCTGGCCGGCGCCGCGCCCCTGGGCGATGGCGAGGGGCGCGAAATCCGCAACCCCGCCGACCATCGCGACCTGGTGGGCCATGTGCGCGATGCCATGCCGGCGGATGTGGACGCGGCGCTGGCCCGTGCCCTGCACGCCGCCCCCGCCTGGCAGTCCACGCCCCCCGCCGCCCGCGCCGCCTGCCTGGAGCGCGCGGCCGGGCTGATGGAGGAGCGGATGCCCGCGCTGCTCGGCCCCATCGTGCGGGAAGCCGGCAAGTCCATCCCCAACGCCATCGCCGAGGTGCGGGAGGCGGTGGATTTCCTGCGCTACTACGCCGCCCGCATCCGCGAGGGATTCGCCAACGACACGCACCGGCCGCTCGGGCCCGTCGCCTGCATCAGCCCATGGAACTTCCCGCTGGCCATCTTCACCGGGCAGGTGGCGGCGGCGCTGGCGGCGGGCAACACGGTGCTGGCGAAGCCGGCGGAGGAGACGCCGCTGGTGGCCGGCCTCGCCGTGCGGCTGCTGCACGAGGCCGGCGTGCCGGAAGGCGCCCTGCAATACCTGCCGGGCGATGGCGCGGTGGGAGCCGCGCTGGTGGCGGATGCGCGTGTCCGGGGCGTACTGTTCACCGGCTCCACCGATGTCGCGCGGCTGATCCAGCGGGAACTGGCGCGGCGCCTCAGCGCCCACGGCCAGCCGGTGCCGCTGATCGCCGAGACCGGCGGCCAGAATGCCCTGGTGGTGGACAGTTCGGCACTGGCCGAGCAGGTGGTGGGCGACGTGCTGGCCTCGGCCTTCGACAGTGCCGGGCAGCGCTGTTCCGCCCTGCGCGTGCTCTGCCTGCAGCAGGACGTGGCCGACCGGGTGCTGACCATGCTGAAGGGTGCCATGGCGGAGCTGGCGGTGGGCGACCCCACGCGCCTGTCCACCGATATCGGCCCGGTGATCAGCGACGCGGCCCGCGAGGGCCTGGAGGCGCATATCGCCGCCATGCGGGCGGGGGGCTGTGCCGTGCACGCCGCGCCCCTGCCCGGGACCTGCCGCCACGGCACCTTCGTGGCGCCCACGCTGGTCGAGATCGACAGCCTGGACCAACTGGAGCGCGAGGTCTTCGGCCCCGTCCTGCATGTGCTGCGCTTCCGGCGCGACGAACTGGATTCGCTGGTGCGGGCCATCAACGCCACCGGCTATGGCCTGACCTTTGGCGTGCATTCCCGCATCGACGAGACCATCGCGCGGCTCTGCCAGCGGGTGGAGGCCGGCAACCTCTACGTTAACCGCAACCTCGTCGGCGCCGTGGTGGGGGTGCAGCCCTTCGGCGGGCACGGGCTGTCCGGCACCGGGCCGAAGGCGGGCGGGCCGCTCTACCTGCGCCGCCTGCTCGCCGCCTGCCCGGCCGAGCCGCCGCTGCCACCGGCCGGGGCACCCGCCGCGCCGCTGCTGCTCTGGCGCGACTGGCTGGCCGGCCGGGGCATGGCGGAGGCGGCAGCGCGGTGCGACCGGCTGGGCGCCGTCTCCCGCCTTGGCCTGCGGCTGGACCTGCCGGGGCCGGTGGGCGAGACCAATATCTACGCGCTGCATCCGCGCGGCCGGGTGCTGTGCCTGCCGGCCACGGAATTCGGGCTGGCCCTGCAACTGGGCGCCGCGCTGGCCACCGGAAACACGGCCGCGATCCACGCCGCCGGCCCGCTGCGGCCGATGCTGGCGGAACTGCCCAAGGCGCTGCGGGCGCATGTGACCCTGCTGGAAGCGCCGGATGCCGCCGGCTGCCAGGCGGTGCTGTTCGAGGGCGACAGCGATGCGCTGCTGGCGCTGGGCCAGCAGGTGGCGGCCCTGCCGGGCCCGATCGTACCGGTGTTCGGCGCGGATACCGGCAGCCTGCGGGACGGCGCGCGCGACTACCCGCTGGACCTGCTGCTGCTGGAGCGCAGCATTAGTACCAACACCGCCGCCGCCGGCGGCAATGCCAGCCTGATGAGCATCGGCTGAGCGCAGCCGGGATCAGGGCGCCTCGTCCAGCCGGTTCTCGAACACCACGAAGAAGGGCGGCTTGTCGGGCGGCGGCGGCAGCGCCCGGCCACCGCTATCGGCGGGGAAGCGGCGCAGCACCACCGCGTCCAGCACGTTGCCGCCGACCGCCTGCACCAGCCCGCCGCCCGCGGCCACCACCACGTCGCAATGCATCGGGCGGAACTCGCCCATCTCGGCCATGCGGTCCTGCCAGTGGTAGAGCGGCGAGAATGAGCGGTCGGCGCAGATCATGTCGCCGGGGCGGGGCGCGTATTCGGAGGGGGCGTGCGGGCGGAAGGCCGCGCCCTCCGGGTTGCCGGCGGCGGCCGAGAGCAGCGCGTCGATATAGATGGAATGCGCCGCGGCCGGCGGGAAGACAAAGCCCGGCACGCCGGCCCTGCCCATGACCGAGCTGATGAAGGCCGCCGACCAGGCGGGATAGGCCCAGAGCGAGATGGAGGGCAGGGCCGGGGGCGGCGCGCCCTCCGGCAGCATTTCCGTCAGGCCGGCCAGCAGCGCGTCATGCGTATCCTGATGGCGGCGGATGACGGCGGGACCCTCGGGAACCGCGTCCCAGTAGGACAGTACCCGGCTGTAATTCTCGGGCGCGGCCGGGACAGGCAGCGCCTCGGGCCAGCCATCGGCGGTCAGGCGGCCCCAGGCATCCCATTCCACCAGGGCCGCGCGCGCGAGCCGGCCCCGCATGCCGGCGGAAGGCACGGCTTCCGGGACCGGCGGGGGCGGGGGTAGCGTGGCGCATCCCGCCAGGGCCACGATTCCCGCCATCGCCAGGGTCAGTCCCGGCCGCATCCATGCCCGCATTCCGTCCACTCCATGCCAGTCGCCGGAGCTTCAACGCGGCAGGAGGCCGCCGGTCACACGGTCATACGGAATGACCGTCCAGCCGCGCTTCCTCGCCCTGGGCGGCGTCACGGATGACGGCGATGGTCTCCTCGGTCAGCGCCTGGCCCTGGCGGCGCGGGCGGGTCAGGGGCGTTGGCGTCATGCGGTTGCCATGGATCAGCGCGATGGCGGCCTGCCGCTCGCCCAGCCCCTCCAGTTCCAGCCGCGCGTTCTCGCGGCGGCGGACATCGGCCTCCAGCTCGGCCACGGCATCCTCCTCCACTCCCAGTTGCCGTAGCGCGGCGGTGCTGAAGGCGAAGGCGGATTCCAGCGTCTCGCGCATCTGGTAGTCCACGCCCGCGCGGATCAGTTCCAGCGCGTGGGGGCGGTCATAGGCGCGGGCCAGCACCGGGGTGAAGGGAAAGGCCTCCTTCACCAGCGCCACGATCTCCGTCGCGCTCTCGGGGCGGTCGACACAGACCAGGATGGCGCGGGCCTCCCCGGCCCCGCTGGCGCGCAGCACGTCCAGCCGCCGGCCGTCGCCGTAATAGACCTTGAAGCCGAAGCCGGCGGCGGCCTGGATCATCTCGGTATCGGTCTCGATGATGGTGATGTCGATGCCGCGCGCCAGCAGCGCCTGGCTGGCGACCTGCCCGAAGCGGCCGAAGCCGACCATCAGCAGGTGGCCACTGACCTCGCCGATGCTGCCGGCATCCTCCACCCCGTCCATGTCCGGCGCGTCGGGTGCGCGGGGCAGCAGGCGCAGCGCCATCACCATCAGCGGCGTCAGCGCCATGGACAGTACCACGATGGCCGTCAGCACCGCGTTCAGCCGCGGCTCGAACAGCCCGGCGGCGGCGGCGGCGGCGTAGAGCACGAAGGCGAATTCACCGCCCTGGCCCATCAGTGCCGCACGATGCAGCGCCTCCCGCGTGCCGGCGCAGGTGAGGCGCGCGACGGCGAAGATACCGATGGACTTCACCAGCATCATCGCCACCACGCCGGCCAGGATCATCGGCCAGTCCCGCCCGACCAGGGCCACGTCCAGCGACATGCCGACGCCCATGAAGAACAGGCCGAGCAGGATGCCGCGGAAGGGCTCGATATCGGCCTCCAGCTGGCGGCGGAAGGTACTCTCCGAGAGCATCACCCCCGCCGCGAAGGCGCCCATGGCCATGGAGAGCCCCGCCGCCTGCATGGCCAGCGCCGCGCCCAGCACCACCAGCAGGGCGGCAGCCGTCATGACCTCCCGCGCATGGGATTTCGCGAGCAGGTTGAAGACCGGCGTCAGCAGCCAGCGGCTGATGGCGACCAAGCCGATGATGGCCGCCAGCGCGATGCCGACCGTCAGCCAGCGCGAGGCCGAGCCGCCGCCTGTGACCGCCGGCGCCAGCAGCGCCACCACTGCCAGCAGCGGCACGATGGCGAGGTCTTCCAGCAGCAGGATGGAGACGATGCGCTGGCCCGCGAGGGTACTGGTCTCCCCGCGTTCGCCCATGATCTGCATGACGATGGCGGTGGAGGAAAGCACGAAGCCCATGGCGCCGATGAAGGCGACAGGCACGCTGTACCCCGCGGCCCAGCCGAGCGCGGTGAGCAGCCCGCCGCAGACCGCCACCTGCGTAATGCCGGAGCCAAAGATATCCCGCCGCAGGCCCCAGAGCCGGCTGGGCTGCATCTCCAGCCCGATGACGAACAGGAACATGACGACGCCGAGTTCCGCCACATGCAGCACCGCCTGCGCGTCGCCGAAGAAGCCGAGGCCGAAGGGGCCGATGACCAGCCCAGCCGCCAGGTAGCCCAGCACGGAGCCCAGCCCCAGCCGCCGGAACAGTGGCACCGCCACCACACCGGCGGCCAGCACCACTACAACGCGCATCAGATCGTTGCCCTGCCCGGCCTCCATATCGTCGCCCCCGCCCTGGTGGTCCGGTCCAGCCGCAGGATAACGGATCGTTGCGCCGCCGCCAGCCTGACCATGGCCTGAGCGTTGCCATGCAGGACAACCCTGGGCGGGTACGAAGCGTTCACCATACGGGGAACGGGAAGCGGAGATGGCGATGCATCGCGGACGCAAATGGCTGCTGTGGCTGGGCATCCCCATCCTGGCCATCGCCCTGTTTCTGGCACTGTTCCGCTGGGACTGGCTGATCCCGTTCATTGAGCCGCGCGCTTCCGCCGCGCTGGGGCGCGAGGTGACGCTGGCGCATCTGCATGTGAAGCTGGGCCGCACCGTGGTGGTGACAGCCGACGACGTGGAGGTCGGCAACCCCGAGGGCTTCGCCGACCCCGTGCCCTTCGCGCATGTCGGCCGGCTGAGCGCCGCCGTGAATGCCTGGGACTGGTGGAAGGGCGCGCCGCTGACCCTGCCCTGGATCGAGGCCGACCGCCCGGTGCTGAACGTGCGCGCCATGCCCGACGGGCGCGCCAACTACCTGTTCGATATGGGCGGCGACGCCTCCGGCGCGGACCAGCCCGCCGGAACCCAGCCGCAGATCGGCGTGCTGCGCATCCGCGAGGGCGAGGCCAAGGTGGTGCTGCCGCAATTGCGCGCCGATTTCAAGGTGCGGGTCGCGACCGAGGAGAACGCGACGGAGCAGAACACGGCCGGAGATGCACCGGCGGATGGCGCGCCGGCCGATGCCACCCAGACCGCCGCCGCTGCCCCGGAGCAATCCCCGAATGACATTCCCCTGCCGCCACCCCCGCCGCCGGGTGAGCAGAACGACACCTTCACCACCAAGATTCTGCAAGGCGAGGCGACCAGGCTGGTGGCCAGCGCCGAGGGCACCTATGCCGGCCAGCCCATCACTGCCCGCATGGTGGGCGGGGCGCTGCTCTCGCTGCGTGACGCGGAAAAGCCCTGGCCGGTCCAGCTTCGCGTCGATAATGGCCCAACCAACGTGACGCTGGAAGGCACGCTGCGCGACCCGCTGCATTTCCAGGGCGCGGCGCTGACCCTGGTGCTGGCCGGCCCGGATATGGGCCTGCTGACGCCGCTGACCGGCGTGCCGATCCCGAAGACGCCGCGCTACCGCATCGCGGGTGCGCTGGACTATGCCGAGGGGCGGGTGCGGTTCGACGACATGAAGGGCAGCGTCGGCAGCAGCGATATCGCCGGCAGCGTGGCCGTGCAGCCACGCCAGCCCCGGCCGGACGTGACGGTCAACCTGACCTCCAACCGCGTGGACCTGGATGATCTGGCGGGTTTCATCGGCGCGGAGCCCGGCAATTCCGCTCCCGCCAAGCCCAGCGACCGCGTATTGCCCGACATGCCCATCAGCATACCGAAGCTGACCGCCGCCGACCTGCATGTGCAATACCGCGCCAAACAGATCCGGGGCGGCCGCACCATGCCGCTGGATAACCTGCGCGCCGAATTCGACATCGTGGACGGCGCCATCAACCTGCACCCGATCGGCTTCGGGGTCGGGCAGGGCAATATGCTATTCACCGGCACGCTGGCGCCTGCCAATGGCGGCGGGCTGCGGGCGGACGTGAAGGCGCAGTTCCAGCGCCTCGACATTTCCAAGCTGCTCGCGGCCGCCGGGTCGCGGGGCGGCGGCGCCCTGAACGGGCGGGCGGAACTGCGCTCGACCGGCGCCTCGGTCGCACAGTTGCTGGCGCGCGGTGACGGGCGGGTGACGCTGACCACTTCGGGCGGTGACCTTTCCTCCCTGCTGGTCGATCTTTCTGGGCTGCGGCTGGCCAACGCCATCCTCTCCGCGCTTGGCCTGCCGGACCGCGCCAGCCTGGAATGCTTCATCGCCGACCTGGACCTGAAGCAGGGTACGCTGCAGACGCGCTCGGTGGTGATCGATACCTCAACGGCGATCATCGTGGGCGAAGGCAGCATGGACCTGGCGCGGGAGCAACTGGCCTATCGCCTGCGCACCCAGGCCCGGAACTTCACCGTGGGCGCGCTGTCCACCGACATCCGTATCAGTGGCAGCTTCCGCGACCCCAGCGTGCTGCCGGACCCGGTGGAACTCGGGGCCCGGGGCGGCGCCGCGGTGGGGCTCGCCTTCATCAATCCGCTGCTCGCCATCCTGCCGACCATCCAGTTCGGCACGGACGAGGATAGCGGCTGCACCGCCCTGGCCGGGCGGGCGAGGAGCCAGCAACGGCGCTGACCCCCCTCCGCTTAGGGCGTGATCGCTTCAGGTGGAATCAGCGCAAAGCGTGAATCACGCGAAGTGACAACATGCGGGAGCGGGCGCAGTGAGCCCTGCGAACGGAACCTGCTCTATTGCGGCGTTACTCGACGCGGATATCGGCCTTGCGGGCCACGTTGCCCCAGCGCTGCGTCTCGCTGGCGATGAAGGTGCGGAACTCCTCCGGCGTATTGCCGACCGGCGTGATGCCCAGTTCCTGGAACCGGGCCGTGATGGTGGGCGAGCGCACCGCCGCGGCGGCTTCCTTGTTCAGCCGCGCCACGATCTCCGGTGGGGTGCCGGCGGGGGCGAAGAGGCCATGCCAGGACAGGCTCTCGAAGCCCGGCAAGGTCTCGGCGATGGCGGGGATATCCGGCGCCGTTGGGCTGCGTGTCAGCGAGGTGACGCCGAGGACGCGGATCTTGCCCTCCCGCGCAAAGGGCCAGGCGGAGGAGAAGTTGTCGAAGGCCAGCGGCAGTTCGCCGGTCAGCAGCGCCGTCATGATCTGGCCGCTGCCGCGGTAGGGGACATGTTCCATCTGCGTGCCGGTCATCTGCGCGAACAGCGCGCCGGCCAGGTGGATGGAGGTACCGACGCCGGATGAGCCGTAGTTGAACTGCCCCGGCTTCGCCTTGATGAGGTCGATCAGCTCCTGCACGTTGCGGGCGGGCAGGTCGTTGGTCACCGCCAGCGCGTTGGGCTGGGCGGCGAGCTGCGTGATCGGGGCGAAGTCCTTCAGGTTGTCATAGGGCATGTGCACGAAGATGGACGGGTTGATCGCGTGGCTGCTGATGGTGCCCAGGCAGATCGTGTAGCCATCGGGCGCGGCGCGGGCGCAGGCCTCGCTGCCGATATTGCCGCCTGCGCCGGGGCGGCTCTCGACGACCAGGGGCTGGCCCAGGGTCTGGCTCATCTGCTGCCCGACCAGCCGCGCCACGGTATCCGAGGTGCCGGCCGAGAAGGGCACGATCACGCGGATGGGCTGGGTGGGATAGGCGCGGCCCTGGGCCAGGGCCGGCAGGGCGGTGAGCGACAGCATGGCGGCCGCAACGGCCATGCGTGAAAGGGCCTTGGTCATCATTCCTCCTGGCGGCAGGACGTTGGTCGCCTGCCCGTTTCATGTTGTCGCGGTTCGCACCGCCACCGGCACGTCATCTCCGGGCACGGCATTCCCGGCACATCTTCCGGCAGCGGCGCTGCCGGCTCCGTCTTTCAGTCCCGCGTCTCCTCCGGGAAGGCGACGGCGAGGGAGCGAAGCGTATGGGCGCGCATTCGCGCCTCCGCGTCATCCGGGTCGCGGGCGGCGATGGCGGCCAGGATGGCCGTGTGCTCCTCCAGCGCCAGGCGTGGCTGGTCGCCGCCCGCCAGCACGCGGGCACGGCCGATATGGTCATAGGCCTTCAGCGCATGCAGGCCACGGATCAGGAAGGCATTGTCGCTCACGGCGTGCAGCGCGGTGTGGAAGGCCTCGTTCGCGCGCCGCAGCGCGGCGGGGTCACCGAGCCGCGTGGCCTCGCGCATGGCCTCCAGCCGGCTCTCCAGCGCGGCGATGTCGGCGGGCGTCGCGGCACGCGCCGCCAGCCCGGCCGCCGCACCTTCCAGCGCCGCGCGGATGCGCCCCATCTCGACCAGCCGCGCGGTATCCAGCGTCGCGACGAAAGAGCCGCTGCGGGAGCGGGTCTCGACCATGCCCTCGCCCTCCAGCCGCCGCAGGGCCTCCCGCACCGGCTGGGCGGAGACGCCGAGCGCCGCCGCCAGGCCACGTTCCGACAGCTTGGCGCCGGGGAGCAGAACGCCGTCGACGATGGCTTCCCGCAGCCGGTCATAGGCGCGGTCGGCCAGCGGCCGGAGATCCTCCGTCGCCACGGGCATCAGGGGTTGCGGAGCCAGCGTCGCTGCCATGAAACTGCAATAGCAGATAGGCGGTTTTCTCCGCAAGGCCGCTTCAGGCCGGGCCCAGCCGGCCCAGGCCCGGCAGCTTGATAGCGGGCCGGCGCAGGTCCAGCCCGGCCACGGCGCCCAGGATATTCACTTCCACCCCTTCCACCCAGGCGATGGTCAGCCCCCCATAGCCGCCCAGCGACAGCCGGAACCCGGTGCCGGAGGGCGTGGCGCGCAGCCATCGGCCGTCATAGGGGAAGTCCTTGCCGATGGCGGTGGGCGGCAGGGCGAGCTGGACCTCGGGCAGGCCGTCCAGCACGGCGGCGACGAAGGTATTGGAATTCGGCCCGGGCCAGGCGTTGTAGTCGCCACGGTTGCGGAAGGCGTATTGGTCGATCGCCTGCCGCAACCGCGGGATCAGCGCCGCCGCCGCGGTGCCGTCGGCGGCGAAGACCGTCTCGGGCGCGCGGCCGAACCAGCGGCCATCGGGCTCGAACCCGTTCATGCGGATGGGCTCGCCCCAGGCGGTATAGTCGTAGCGGGTATAGCGGGCGGCGCCTTCCTCCTTGAAGACGATCCAGCAATGCACGGCGAAGATGCCGCGCCAGCGCACCGTCTGTGCCGCAAAGACGCGCAACAGGGCCGGCGCGTGGCCGGCGGCGGCCGGTAGCAGCCCGGCGCTGGAACGGTCGGCGGTCTGCCAGCCGGCGCCCTGGCCGTTCCTGGCGTAGAGCGTGGCGGAAACGAGCAGTGGCAGGATGAACAGGAGCAGGAACAGCCCGAGGGCGATCTTCAGGAGGGGGATCATGCGACCACAGATTTGGTACGCCGCCGCAAAAGACAACATGTCAGCCCGCTGGCTCGCTTCTTACCAAAATTCAGGCATGAACCAGCCCCTGCCGCGAGGCATGACCGAGCCCCTGACGCTGGCCGCCCGGCCCAGCCTCCAGCTAAGGCGCCGCCGCGATCAGGCGGTGCACGGCGGCGATGTGGTCGTGCATCCGCGCCGCCGCCGCCTCGGCTTCCCCCGTGGCCACGGCGGCGACGATGCCGTCATGCTCGGCGAAGGAGGGGTGGCCGGGTGGCGGCCCCTCGGGATGCGGGCGGGGGCGGTCCCAGGTCAGCACGCGGCGGATGGCGGCCAACTGGTCGAACAGGTGCAGTAGCAGCGGGTTGCCGGCGGCGGCCGCGATCTCGCGGTGCAGGCGGGCATCCTGCCCTTCGTAGCCGCGCCAGGACAGGCCGGGGCGGCGCGAGGCTTCCATCGCCATCCGCATCGCGGCCAGTTGCGCGGGCGTGGCGTGGCGGGCGGCCAGCGCGGCCAGTTGCGGCTCCAGCACCAGCCGCGCGCGCACCATGTCGCCGGCGCCGGCCCCCCGGGCCAGATGCGCCACGTCGCCGATGGCGGCCAGCGGCCCTGGTCCCAGGAAGGTGCCCTTGCCGACATGGCGCCAGAGCTGCCCTTCCGCCTCCAGCGCCGCCAGGGCCTTGCGCAATTCGGCGCGGGAGACGCCCAGCGCCTCCGCCAGCTCGCGCTCCGGCGGCAGCCGGCCGGAGGCGGGCAGGGCGGTGGTGGCCAGGTAGGCCTGCAGCAGTGTCAGCACCGGCGTGCCGCCGCCGGGGTCGGTGTCCATGGCAAGGGCATAAGCGAGGCAACCGCGCCACGCCAGCCGGTTGAGGCCGCCGGCGCCCCGGCTTGACGCCTTCCGGACCCAGGCGTAACCAATTCGCGAAATTGGTTTGGGAGAACCGCCATGCGCTACGTCATCGAGCCCGCGCCCGAGACGACCGTTCCCGTCAGCGGCGAGGAGGGCGTCTTCCCCGTCCGCCGCATCTGGTGCGTCGGCCGCAACTATGCCGACCACGCGCGTGAGATGGGCCATGACCCCGACCGCGAGCCGCCCTTCTTCTTCTCGAAGCCCGCCAATGCGGCGGTGCCGGGCGGTACGCTGCCCTTCCCCGGCCAGACCAGGGATCTCCACCACGAGATCGAGCTGGTCGCGGCGATCGGCAAGGGCGGCCGCGACATCGCGCAGGAGAACGCGCTGGACCATGTCTATGGCTATGCCATCGGCCTCGACATGACGCGGCGCGACATCCAGGCGGAAGCCAAGAAGCTCGGGCGTCCCTGGGAATTGTCGAAAGGCTTCGACCAGTCCTGCCCGATCGGTCCGATCATGCCGGCGGCGCGGATCGGCCACCCGGCCAAGGGCAAGATCGAGGTCACGGTGAATGGCCGCGTGCAGCAGACCGGCGACCTGAACCAGATGATCTGGTCGCTGCCGGAGGCCATCGCCTATCTCTCGCGCTTCGTGGAACTGCTGCCGGGCGACCTGATCATGACCGGCACCCCCGCCGGCGTCAGCGCGGTGAAGCCGGGCGATACGCTGCATGGCGTGTGCGAGGGCGTGGGCGAGATCACCGTCACCTACGCCGCGTAAGGCTCAGCTGCCGCCCAGGGCGCGCGTCAGCCGGGTGGCTTCTGCCAGCACGGCGGCGGCCAGCGGGGCGGCGGCGGCCTCGATGCGGGCGCGCGGGCCGGTGACAGCCAGGGCGCCCGCCAGCCGCCCACCGGTGGTAAAGACCGGCGCGGCGATGGCGGCCGTCTCCGGGTCGCGCTCGCCCACCGAGAGGTGGTAGCCCTGTGCGCGGACCTCCGCATCCAGCGCCGTGCCGCCGCCGCCGAAGGCGGTCAGCACCCGCCCGCCCGCGCCGCGGTCCAGCGGCAGGGACGCACCTTCCTCCAGGTGCTGGCGGATCGGCCGAGGCGCGTGGTGCCGGTACAGGCAGATGCGCCGGTCGCCCTCGCGCACGTAGAAGGCGGCGGTCTCGCCGGTCTGTTCCACCAGCCGGGCCAGGCCGGGGCGCAGTTGGGCCGCGATGTCAAAGGCTTCCTGGTAGAGGCTGCCCAGCCGCAACGGCGTCGGCCCCAGCCGGAAGGCGCCATCCGCATCCCGCAGCAGATATCCGAACCGCGCCAGCGAGGCCGCCAGCCGCAGCACCGTGCTGGGATAGAGGCCGCTGCGCTGCGCCAGTTCCGCCAGCGTCAGGCGCGGGTGGCCATCGGCGAAGGTATCCAGCAGGGTCAGCGCGCGCTCCACCGCTTCAACGCGGGGTTCGTCCTCCGTGGCGCGGGGCGTCAGGCGCGGGCGGCCACGTGGGCGTTGCGGGTTGGGCATGGCACGTCCCCTGGCCAGGCATTTCGCTTGACGGGCGGCCCTCGGCGGCGCCTCTGTCAGACAGAAATAGAATATATTTCTATCTGACAGAAAATAGCCACAGACAGCACCGGAGGCAACCGCCCATGTTCATCCTGGTCAGCGAAGTCGGACCGCGCGACGGCCTGCAAAGCGTGCACCGGACCATGGCGACCGACCGCAAGCTGGCCTGGATCGCGGCCCTCGCCGCCGCCGGCTGCCGCGAGATCGAGGTCGGCTCCTTCGTCCACCCGAAGCTGCTGCCGCAGATGGCAGATGCCGAGGCGGTGGTGCGTGGCGCCCTGGCCATTCCCGGCCTGACGGTCATGGCCCTGGCGCCGAACCTGAAGGGGGTGGAACGCGCCATCGCGGCGGGCGCGCATAAGATCACCATGCCCGTCTCGGCCTCGGAATCGCACAGCCTGGCCAATATCCGCATGACGACGGAGGAGGCCATCGCCGAGGTCGGCCGCGCCTGCGCGCTGCGCGACGCCTCCGCCACGCGCCCCGGCATCGAGGCCGGCATTTCCACCGCCTTCGGCTGCACCATCGAGGGCCGGGTGGACGAGGACAGGGTGATCCGCATCGCCGTGGCGCTGGCCGGGCAGGGGGCGGACAGCGTCGGGCTTTCGGATGGCGTGGGCTATGCCAACCCGGCGCAGGTGAAGCGCCTGTTCACCCGCCTGCACGCCGAGCTTGGCGATAAGGCCGGCGGCGCGCATCTGCACAATACGCGCGGCCAGGGGCTGGCCAATGTGGTGGCGGCGCTGGATGTGGGTGTCATCACCTTTGATGCCTCGCAGGGCGGTATCGGCGGCTGCCCTTACTCGCCCGGCGCCACCGGCAATATCGTCACCGAGGACCTGGTCTGGATGCTGGAGGCCATGGGCCTGGATACCGGCATCGACCTGGACGGCATGGCCCGCGCCCGGGCCATCCTGGCGGCATCGCTGCCGGGTGAGCCGCTTTACGGGCATCTGCCCGATGTCGGCGCGGGAAAAGGCTTTTCCTATGCCACCCGTGGCCCCGCCATGGAAACCGCCGGAAAGGCCGCCGCATGAGCACGCCCCTGGAACACGACGCCCTGCCGCTGGACGGCATCCGCGTCATCGAGTTCTCCCACATGGTGATGGGTCCCACCTGCGGGCTGGTGCTGGCCGATCTGGGCGCCGAGGTAATCAAGGTGGAGCCGCCCGGCCAGGGCGACCGCACCCGCGCGCTCACCAGTTCCGGCACCGGCTTCTTCGCCGCCTTCAGCCGCAACAAGAAAAGCGTCCAGCTCGATACCGAGGACCCCGGCGACCATGCCGCCCTGTTGCGGCTGATCGACAGCGCCGACGTGGTGATCGAGAATTTCCGTCCCGGCGGCCTGGAGGCGAAGGGGCTGGGCTACGCGGCGCTCTCGGCGCGCAACCCCCGGCTGGTCTATTGCTCGCTGAAGGGCTTCCTGCCCGGCCCCTACGAGAACCGCACCGCGCTGGACGAGGTGGTGCAGATGATGTCCGGCCTGGCCTACATGACCGGCCCGCCCGGCCGCCCGCTGCGGGCCGGCGCGCCGGTGAACGACATGATGGGCGGCATGTTCGGCGCCATCGCCATCCTGGCCGCGCTGCGCCAGCGCGAGCGCACCGGCCGTGGCGAGCACCTGCAATCCGGCCTGTTCGAGAACGCGGCCTTCCTGGTCTCCACCCACATGCTGCAACAGGCCATCACCGGCCGCGCGCCGGAGCCGATGCCGGCAGGCCGCCGCGCCTGGGGCGTCTATGACGTGTTCGAGGCCGCCGACGGCGCGCAGATCTTCATCGGCGTCGTCACTGAACGGCAGTGGCAGATTTTCCTGAATGCCCTGGATGCGGCGGAACTTTCAGACCCTGCCTACGCCACCAATACGCTGCGGGCGGCGGCGCGCCCGGTGCTGATCCCGCTGGTGGCCGGGCTGGTGAAACAGCACCCGGTCGCGGCGCTGGAGGCGCTCTGCGAGAAAGCCGGGCTGCCCTTTGCCCGTATCAACACGCCCGGCGACCTGTTCGACGACCCGCACCTGCAGGCGGGCGGCATGGTGCCGCTGACCTTGCCCGATGGCCGCCAGACCGTGGTGCCTGCCCTGCCGGTGCAGTTCGGCGACCGCCGCCTCGGCCTGCGTCTTGATCTGCCGCGCCCGGGGGAGCACACACGGGAGGTGCTGGACGCCTTGCCGCCAGCGGAGCCCGCGCGGGACTGACGGGCGCGCGAAGCCGGTCAGGGGGGCATCCAGGGTCGCCAGCCTGTGGAGCACCATCGGCATGCCTGAACCGGCCCCCCTGCCATGACCGGCGCCATCACCGCCCTGCTGCTCTGCCAATTGGCGGGGGAGCTTCTGGCCCGTGCCCTGCACCTGCCGGTCCCCGGCCCGGTGATCGGCATGGTGCTGCTCTTCGTCATCCTGTTGCTCCGCCATGGCGACGGTGAGCCCCCGGCCGCGCTGAGCCAGGTGGCCGATGCGCTGCTGGGCCATCTGGGCCTGCTGTTCGTGCCGGCGGGGGTGGGGGTGGTCGTGCTGCTGCACACCATGGCGCTGAACTGGCTGCCGCTGGCGCTGGCCGTGGTGGTGGGCACGCTGGGCGCCATCGCCGTGACCGGGCGGCTGGCGCAGGCGCTGCTGCGGCGGCGGGGGTGACGCGCCATGCAGCCCGGTCCCGAAATTCCCCTCGCTGATATCCCGCTGGCGGACATCTGGGTCTATCTGGCGCGGGAGCCGTTATCGGCCCTGACCATGACGCTGCTGGCCTGGCTGGCGGCGCTGCGCCTGCAGGCCCTGTTCCGCCGCCACCCGCTGGCCAACCCGGTGCTGCTGGCGGTGGCCATCCTGGCGGCGGGCCTGCTGGTGACGGGGGTGGAATACCGTGCCTATTTCCAGGGCGCGCAGTTCGTCCATTTCCTGCTGGGCCCGGCCACGGTGGCGCTGGCGGTGCCGCTGCACCGGCAATGGCGGGGCCTGCGCAGCGCCATGTTGCCGGCGGCGGTCTCGATCCTGCTGGGCGGCATCTTCGCGGCGGCGCTGGGGGTGGGCATCGCCCTCGCGCTGGGCGCCGCGCCGGAGGTGGTTGCATCCCTGGCGCCGCGCTCCGTCACCACGCCGGTCGCCATGGGCATCGCGGAGCGGCTCGGCGGCCTGCCCTCGCTGGCGGCGGTGCTGGTGCTGTGCTCGGGCGTGGTGGGCGCGGCGGTGGGGCCGCTGGTGCTGAACTGGGCCGGCGTGGTGGACTGGCGGGCGAGGGGGCTCGCCATGGGCACCGCCGCGCATGGCATCGGCACCGCGCGGGCGCTTTCGGTCGATATGACGGCGGGGGTGTTCAGCGGGCTGGCGATGGGCTTGAACGCAGTGGCCACGGCCGTGTGGCTGCCCCTGCTCTGGCCCTTGCTCCGCTGAGCGGCAACGACCTGGAGACCACCGCATGCGCATCGCCTGCTTCAGCACCAAGGCCTATGACCGCCTCAGCTTCACCGATGCCAACCGGGATTTCGGCCATGAGATCGGCTTCCTGGAACCCCGGCTGGATGCCGTGACGGCCACGCTGGCGGCTGGCTGGCCGGTGGTCTGCGCCTTCGTCAATGACCACCTGGATGCATCCACCTTGGCGGTCCTGGCCGAGGGCGGCACCCGCCTGGTGGCACTGCGCTGCGCCGGCTTCAACAATATCGACCTCAGCGCGGCGGCGGCGCTGGGCGTCGCGGTGGTGCGGGTGCCGGCCTATTCACCCCATGCGGTGTCCGAGTTCACCATCGGGCTGATGATCTCGCTGGACCGCAAGATCCACCGGGCCTGGGCCCGGGTGCGCGAGAATAATTTCGCGCTCGATGGCCTGCTGGGCCTGGGCCTGCACGGGCGCGTGGCGGGGGTGGTGGGCACCGGGCGGATCGGCGCGCTGGTGGCCCGCGCGCTGCGACAGGGCTTCGGCTGCGAGGTGCTGGCGACCGACCGCGTCGTCGATGCCGGGCTGGTCGCGGCCGGCGTGCGCTACGTGCCGGTGGAGCAGTTGCTGGCCGAGGCCGATATCGTCACCCTGCATTGCCCGCTGACGCCGGAGACGCACCATCTGGTCGATGCCGCCAGCATCGCGCGGGCGCGGCCCGGCTTCCAACTGATCAATACCAGCCGCGGCGCGCTGGTCGATGCCGACGCGGTGGTGGACGGGCTGAAGACCGGGCAGATCGGCGGCGTGGCGTTAGATGTCTACGAGCAGGAAGGCGACCTGTTCTTCGAGGATCTCTCCAACGAGATCATCCAGGACGATGTCTTCCAGCGCCTGCTGACCTTCCCCAACGTGCTGGTGACGGGGCACCAGGCCTTTCTGACCCATCCGGCGCTGCACGCCATCGCCCATACGACGCTGTCATCCGTCAGCGCATTCGCGGCCGGGCTGCCGCTGGCCAACCGCGTGCCGGCGCCTCCCGCCGCCTGAGGCCGCAACCCTGGGCGTAGCCGCTGGTTATCCCGGCCCGCGCCGGCGCGTATTGCCATGCGCCTGTCATTGGATGGCCCTATGGCTGACAGAGATGAAGTGCCACAAGCGGGCATGGATTCCGCCTCCCCAACAGTGTCCCCAGGGCTTCGGCCGGGGGTGAATTGCTGGCGCATCGAGCGTGCCGGCCGCGCTGCCGTCATTATCGACGCGGACGACTACTTCCGCCTCGCGCGCGCGGCCATGCTCAAGGCGCGGCACCGCATCATGCTGGTGGGCTGGGATTTCGACGCCCGCATCCGCCTGGGCCGCGCCGGGGAAGGCGATGACGGGCCGGAAAAGCTCGGCGACTTCATCCTGTGGCTGGTGAAGCGGCGGCCGGAGCTGGAGGTCTGCCTGCTGCGCTGGGACCTCGGCGCGCTGAACACGGTGTTCCGCGGCACCACCATCTTCACCCTGATGCGCTGGATGCGGCACCCACGCATCCGTACCAAGCTGGACGGCGCCCATCCCACGGGCGCTTCCCACCACCAGAAGATCGTGGTGCTGGATGACAGCATGGCCTTCTGCGGCGGCATCGACATGACCGGCGACCGCTGGGACACCCGCGCCCACCGCGATGGCGAGGCATTGCGCCGCCGGCCCAACGGCACGCCCTACCCGCCCTGGCACGATGCCACCACCGCGCTGGAAGGCGCCGCCGCATGTGCCCTGGCGGAACTGGCGCGCGACCGCTGGCACACCGCCGGCGGCCATCGGCTGGAGCCGGTGGGGCAGCGCACCGATTGCTGGCCGGACGGGCTGGACGCGCAGTTCCGCGACACCGATCTCGCCATCGCCCGGACCCGGCCCGAGATGCCCGGCATCACGCGGGCGCATGAGGTGGAGCAGCTCTACCTGGACCTCATCGCGCGCGCGAAGCGGTTCATCTACGCGGAAAGCCAGTACTTCGCCTCGCGCCGCATCGCCGAGGCCATCGCACGCCGGCTGGCGGAACCCGACGGGCCCGAATTCGTGCTGGTCAACCCGGTGACGGCGCAGGGCTGGCTGGAACCCGTCGCCATGGACACCGCCCGCGCCAGGCTGCACGAGGCGCTGCGGCGGGCCGACACGCGGGGCCGCTTCCGCCTCTATCACCCCTTCACCACGGCAGGCGAAGCCATCTATGTCCATGCCAAGATCATGATCGTGGACGATGCCGTGCTGCGCGTCGGTTCCTCCAACATGAACAACCGCTCGCTGCGGCTGGACACGGAGTGCGACATCGCCATCGACACCGCGCTGCCGGCGAATGCCAAGGCCGGGCCGGATATCCTGGCCATCCGGGACGGGCTGCTGGCCGAGCACCTGGGCACCACCCCGCAGGAGATCGCGCGCCGCATCGCGCAGAGCGGCTCCATCGTCGCGACGGTAGAGGCGCTGCGCGGCCCCGGCCACTCGCTGCGCCCCTATGAGGAACCGGACCTGAGCGCCGTCGAAGCCTGGCTGGCCGACCACGAGGTGCTGGACCCGGAAGGGCCGGAGGAGGCCTTCGAATCCCTCAGCCGGCGCGGTCTGTTCCGCCATGGCCGCCTGCGCCGCCTGCTGCACCGCCACTGATCCTTCGCCCCTGAGACTGGATTTCCCGACCATGGACCGCGGCGTGCTGCAAGGCGTGTGGCTTTCATTCCTGGCTTATTTTTTCTACGCATTGAGCGATGCGTCCATCAAGCTGCTGGACGGCACCATGGACCCGTTCGAGGTCGCGTTCTTCGGCGCCGTCATCGGCGTCGCGGTACTGCCCGTCATGCGCCGCCCCGGCGACCGCTGGAGCGATGCGTTGCGGGCCAATGACCGGCCGCTCTGGCTGCTGCGCGGGCTCGCGGCCGCCCTGGGGGCGCTCGGCAGTATCGTGGCCTTCACCGCCCTGCCGATGGCCGAGGCCTTCGCGCTGCTCTTCCTGCTGCCCGCCTTCGTCACGATCCTCTCCGTGCTGTTCCTGAAGGAAGCGGTGGGGTGGCGGCGCTGGACGGCGGTGCTCGTCGGCTTCGCGGGCGTGCTGATCGTGCTGCGGCCGGGCTTCCGGGAACTGAATATCGGGCATCTCGGCGCCATCGTGGGCGGCTTCTCGGGTGCCGTCACCATCATCCTGCTGCGCCGGCTGGGCGGGCGGGAAAAGCGCATCTCGATCTACGGCGCCGGCCTCGTCGGGCCGATCGTGGTCAGCGGGCTGCTGATGGTGCCGAACTTCACCGTGCCCACGGCCATGCAATGGGTCTGGCTGCTGGGTTACGGGCTGCTGGCGGCCCTGGCCAATGTGCTGATGATGCTGGCCTCGACCCGCGCGCCCGCCAGCCTGGTGGCGCCGCCGCAATACAGCCAGATGCTGTGGGCAATCATCCTGGGCTACCTCGTCTTCGGCGACGGGCTGGACTGGCCGATGGCGCTGGGCACGGTGCTGATCATCGCCTCCGGCCTCTTTACCTTCGTGCGGGAGAAGGTGCGCGTGCCGGCGGCACGGCGGGCGCCGGCTATCCACCCGCAATAGCCGGCGGGCAGGGGGCCTTCCGCACAGCCCCGCCGGAATATCGTGCGGCGCGCGTCTGCCGTTTTATGCCGCCGGCTGGTTGAAGGTCGGCCACCCACACCCGCGCCGTCTGGCCAGCGCGGCCGGGCGGGGGCAAGGTGGAGCATCGCCGCATGGGGGACGCCGCAGCATGAGCAACGAGATCCAGCTTGCCGAACCGGAAGCGGTCGGGCTGTCGGGTCCGCGGCTGGCGCGGGTGGATGCCTGGCGCGAGGCCCTGGTGGCCGATGGCAAGCTGGCCGGCGCCACGACCCTGGTGATGCGGCGCGGGCGGGTGGCGCATCTCGGCTGTTCCGGCATGGCCGATATCGCGCGCGGCAGGCCGATGGCGCCGGAGAGCATCCTGCGCATCTATTCGATGACCAAGCCGCTCACCAGCGTCGCCATCATGATGCTGTACGAGGAGGGGCGCTTCCAGCTCGACGACCCCATCACGCGCTTCCTGCCCTGCTTCCGCGACATGCGCGTCTTCACCAGCGGCAGCCGGGGCAGTTACGAAACCGTGCCGGCGGAGCGCGACATCACCTTCCGCGACCTGCTGACGCATACGTCGGGCCTGACCTACGGCATGATGCACGCCAACATGGTCGATGCGATGTATCGCGACCAGGGCGTCGATTTCCAGACGGCCGACGGCACCCTGGCCGGGGTGGTCGAGAAGGCTGCCCGCCTGCCGCTGCTGGCGCAGCCAGGGCGGGAATGGAACTATTCCATCGCGACTGATGTGCTGGGCCATCTCGTCGCCGTCATCTCCGGCCAGGAATTCGGCGATGTCCTGCGGGACCGCGTCATCGCGCCGCTGGGCATGGCCGATACCGGCTTCCATGTGCCGGCGGCCCAGCTTCCGCGCTTCGCCGCCAATTACCGCCGGGGCGAGGATGGCCGCCCCGCCCTGATCGACGACCCGATGGACAGCCGCTTCGGCATCCCGCGCGCGGTCTGCTCAGGCGGCGGCGGGCTGGTCTCGACGGTGGGGGACTACTCCCGCTTCTGCCGCTTCCTGCTGAACAAGGGCGAGTTGGATGGCACGCGCCTGCTGGGCCGCAAGACGGTCGAGCTGATGATGACCAACCACCTGCGCGGCGACATGGCGGCGATGGGCCAGCCGCGCTTTTCCGAAAGCACCTATGAGGGCGTGGGCTTCGGCCTCGGTTTCTCGGTCATGCTGGACCCGGCGCGGGCGCAGATCCTGGGCACGCCGGGCGAATGCGCCTGGGGCGGCGCCGCCAGCACCGCCTTCTGGGTGGACCCGGCGGAGGAGATGGCGGTGATCCTGCTGACGCAACTCATGCCCTCCTCCACCTACCCGCTGCGGCGGGAGCTGCGCGTGCTGACTTACCAGTCCATCATCGACTGAGGGGGTCAGGCAGGCCTGACGGCGGGCGCCTCGCGCGTCTCGGGCATGCCGAAGGCGACCAGCAGGAAGGCCAGGAAGCCGCAGCCCGCCAGCACCCCGAAGGCGGCGCCGGAGCCGAACCAGGTGGTGATGCCGCCCGCCAGCGTGGTGCTGATGGTGCCGCCGATTCCGACCGCCAGCCCGAACAACGACATGCAGAGGTTGAAGCGGTTGCTGCCGCGCGTCAGGTCGGCCGCCAGCAGTGGCAGCAGCACGCCCAGCACGGCGGCGCTGATACCGTCCAGCGCCTGCACCGCCGCCAGCCCCAAGGGGTCCGACACCACGCTGAGCAGCACGCCCCGCAGCGGCAGGGCGGCGAAGCCCAGCATCAGCACCAGGCGCCGCCCGCGCCGCTCCGCCAGCCGCCCCACCCAGGGAGAGATGGCGGCGACCACCAACTGCGGCACCACGATGCAGGCGGCGATGACGAGATTGGCCTCGTCGCCCGCCACCCGGGTGATCTCGGCGCCGACCAGCGGCAGCATGGCGGCATTGGCCAGCGTGAACAGCAGGCAGCAGGCGGCGAAGACCAGCACGCCCCGCTCTAGCAGCAGGGAGCGGATGGCCCCCCCAGGCAGGCCGCTCTTCGGTGCCACCGGCACGACCGGGCCCGGGTGCAGGTCGCCGGCGCTGATGCTGGCCAGGGCGAGCAGCCCCGGCACCATCAGCGCCGCCGTCAGCCAGAAGACCGAGGCGCCGGAGAACCAGGCGCCCGCGCTGCCCATGATCGCGGCGGCGATGCCGCTGCCGAGGGAGGCATAGCGCGCGTTGCGGCCCAGGCGCTCGCCCAGCCGCGCGCGCCCGACCAGCGCTAGGCTGATGGCGGCCACCGCAGGGGTCAGCACGCAACTGGCGATACCGTGCAGCACCTCGGCCCCGATCACGGGCAGGCGGCCGGGGAGGGCGGCCAGCAGGATGGCGCTGAGCGCGATGGCGATCATGGCCAGCATCGCCACCAGCCGCTTGCGCGGGGTGGCATCGACCAGCAGCCCCGCCGGCACCTGGGCCAGCATCATGGTGGCGGTGCCGATGCTGAGGGCGAAGCCGATCTCCACATCGGTCCAGGCCTGGGTGGTCAGATAGACGGCGACGAAGGGGCCGAAACCGGTCTGAACATTGGCCACGAAGAAATTCAGCCAGTCGAGCGCGCGCCCGCTGCGTAGCCTTACCATCATGCCGCCTTCATTGGGCCGGGGGCGTATCCCCGGGCGTATCCGGCACGGCCGCCGGGGGGGCGGCCAGGACCGGCGCTTCAGCATCCTTAAAGTCGGGCACGCCACGGAGTTGCTCGCGGCTGAGGCCTAGCTGGATTCCCTCCGCCCCGAAGCGCAGCGCACGCCAGGTGACGGCGATGCGGCGCTTCCCGACACCCAGGAAGCCGCCATAGTCCAGCACCGCCGCGCGGGGCTGCCCCTGGTTGTCCACCAGGATGTTCACCAGTTGCCCCACCACAGTGCCGGAAGGCCCCTTCACGTCCTGCCCCATGGTCCGGATGGCCGAGGCGAGGTCCAGATTCTCCCGCGCGACGGGGGGCGCTGCCTCGGCAGTCGGCGGCTGGGCCGTGGGCGGCCGGGCGGCTGACGGCTGGGCCGCATCGGGCGCTGCCGGGGCTGGAACTGGAACTGAGGCTGGGGCTGGGGCTGGGGCTGGTGTAGCCGGGGCCGCATCGGGGGCCGGGGCGGGAACCTCCGCGTCAGGGCTGCCCTGGCCGGGCCCGGAAGGGGACGCCGCCGCGCCCGGCGGCGCCGCCGTGCCGGTGGGGGCGGGGTCGGTCGCATGGGCCGGCAAAGGCACCAGCAGGCCGAGACAGGCGGCCGCCGGCCAAAGGGACAAGGTGCGGTATCGCGAAACCATTACTGCTACCTGCGCCTCCGGGGCTGGCAGGACAAGCCCCGCCGGCAGCCAGACGTCGCGCGGATCATTGAGGACGGCGGGCCGGCGCTGGCGGCGCGGCGCGAGGTGCCAGGCTTCAGGCGGGTGGGCCATGACGGCCCGGCGGCGGCGGCGCGGCAGGGGGGCGCCTCAGCCCCGTTTGGGGTGCAGCGCGCCGTCCAGCAGCTCGATCTGCCGCGCGATGCGGGAGAGGGGCTCGACCAGCGCGGCATTCGCCGGCAGCGGCGGGCGGGGCGGGATATCGCCGCCGCCAGAGGCCATCCCGCCCAGCGCGGCGTCGATCCACCGCTGCCAGGGCTCCGCTTCCACCGAGGTCAGCGCGGCGCGCGCCGCCGGGTCGTGCCACAGGGCGGAGAGGCGGCCGGCGATGCGCCGCAGCGTGGAATCGACCAGCGTGGCTGCGGCGATCGCCGGGCGATGCGTGCTCCTGGGCTCCTGCAGGGCGCGGGAGATCGAGGCTTCCAGGTTGTTGGTGGTCATGCCGGCGGCACGGCGGGCGGCATCGGTATCCGCCGGCAGACCATCGCCCAGCATCTCGGCCAGCACGGCGTGGCCGTAGCGGGCATGGGCGGCAATGGCCTCCCGCTGCTCCGCCCCCAGCCGCTCCGGCTCCCAGCTCGGCCAGAGCAGCAGCCACCCGGCGATGGCGATCAACCCGCCCATGACGGTGAACAACGCTCGCATTCCGGCGATTTCCCAACTGCTGTTACCGGGATGCACAAGTTCCATCAGGATCACCACGATGGGCGTGATGCCGGCGATCCAGGCGGCGAAGCTGACCTGGCGTGCCGCGAAGGCCACGATACAGAGCGGGAACAGCATGAGGCCCAGCAGCAGCGGCGTGTTCATGTAGAAGGCCAGCACCGCGCCGATCAGCCCCCCCAGCACAGTGCCGCCGATGCGCTCCAACGCTCTCTGCCAGGTGGCGGCATAGAAGGGCTGTAGCGTCACGACCACGGTGATGGTCAGCCAATGTGCGAACTGCTCGCCCGATTGCAGCGTCACCAGCAGCGCCGGGGCGGAGATGAAGCCGACCCGCAGCGCATGGCGCAGGGTGGCGGATTGCCAGCTCAGGTTGGCGCGCAGCGGCCCCAGCACGCGGTCCCGCCAGGGCTGCGCCTGGGCGTTGCCGACGGACCCGCCGGGCAGGTAGCCGCCGGGCGAACTGAGCCGGGCCGCGATCCGCAGCCGCTCGGCCATGGCCTCCGCGATGGGGCGCAGCACCGGGTCGGTGGTCGTGGCGGCCAGGATGCGGGCGATGGCGCGTTCCAGCACGGGCAGGCGGGCCGGGGTGTCGTCCACCATGGTGCGGGACAGCACGATGAGCATGGGCCGCAGCAGCCGCAGCATCGTCTCGGCGGCGCGCAGGCGCGGCGCATCGTCGGTGCCTTCCAGCCGCCCCGCAAGCGCGATCAGCAGCCCGAAGATCTGGTCGCAGGCCTCCAGCCGCAGCAGCGCCTGGGAGCCGCGCAGCGACAGGCGCCCCCGCATGCCCACCAGGTCCAGCACGATGCCGCGGGCGTGCTCGATCTCCTCCCGCACCGCGCGGCGGTGGGCGCGGCCATGCGCGTCCCATGCCTCCCCGCCCGCCCCGCCTCGTCCCGGGGCCGCCCCCGCCAGCAGCAGGCCACGGAGGTCCTCGGCGAGCCCGGCCAGCCGGCGCCAGCACTCGGCCACGGCGGTGCGGGCGGGGCGGTAGGGGTGCAGGCGCCAGACCACCATGGTCAGCAGCGTCGCCCATAAGCCGCCAGCCACCACCATGCCGCCGATCTCCAGCGCCTCCCGCCCCGTCAGCGGCTGGTTCAGCGAGAGGATCAGCACGATGGAGAGGATATTGCCCACCGCCGTGGCGCCGGTGCCCCAGACGCGCGCGAAGGCGAAGCAGAACAGGCCGAAGCAGGCCACCGGCACCACCACTGGCAGGCCGGCGTCGCGCAGCAGCCCGAACCCCATCCAGGTCAGCGCCCCGAGCGCGGTGAAGGACAGCAGCGCCGGCACGCGGAAGCGGATGGGCCCGCCGGCATCACAAAGGCAGGTAAAGAAGGCCGCCATCGCCATGTAGAACAAAGGGGGCCAGCCCAGCCACTCATTGGCCAGGATGACCACGGCGCAGGCCAACGCGGCGCGGATGCCCTCGGCGATGCGCACGGCGCCGAAATCCAGCCCCATCGGCAGGCGCGACAGGTCGGCCCCCGGGTTGCGCGGCGTGCCCCGCCGCCTGGATCTGCTGAAAATGCTTGCATTCGGGCGCCGGGCGGACATGCCGTTCTCTCCGCGATGGCCGCCGCGCTTCTAGCGCGGCCGGGCGGGCAGGGCCAAATTCACCTTGGGCGGGATAGTGGCCAGGCGCTTCAGCCCGCCATCCACGCTCCTGCCCCGCTCAGGCCTGGTCCTGGCCGCGGTCACCGGCTTCCGCGAGGCCGCACCTCCCCCGGCGCCGGGCGGCTGGCCGGGGAGGGAACGGCGGGCCTATGCTGCGCCCGTATCCCTTACAGCACAGGGGCCGCCGCCGGCGCCCGCCCCGCAGCCGCAGAGAGTGCCTCCATGCCCCGTATCCTTCGCCTCGCCGCCGCCCAGATGGGCCCCAACCAGCGGGCCGAGCCCAGGGTAGTGACGCTCGGCCGCATGATCGCGTTGCTGGAGGCGGCGGCGGCACGGGGCGCCCAGCTTGTTGTCTTCCCCGAACTCGCCTTCACCACCTTCTTCCCCCGCTGGCTGCTGAGCGGGGCGGAACTGGACGGCTATTTCGAGGCGTCGATGCCCAATGCGGAGGTGCAGCCGCTGTTCGACCGGGCCCGCGCGCTCGGGGTCGGGTTCTATGTCGGCTACGCGGAGCGGGCGGAGGATGGCCGGCGTTTCAACAGCGCCATTACCGTGGGGCCCGATGGCACCATCCTGGGAAAGTACCGCAAGGTGCACCTGCCCGGCAGCGTCGAGCCGCGCGAGGGTGCCCGCTTCCAGCAACTGGAGAAGCGCTACTTCGAATATGGCGACCTGGGCTTCCCCGCTTTCCGTGGCGCGACGGAGTGGCACCGTCCGGTGATGGGCATGCTGATCTGCAACGACCGCCGCTGGCCCGAGGCCTGGCGCGTCTATGGCCTGCAGGATGTCGAGCTGATGGTCATGGGCTACAATTCCGCCGCCTATGACCCGAATGGCGGCGTGACCGAGGATGCCGGCCTGCGCACCTTCCACTCCACCCTGGCGGCCCAGGCCAATGCCTACATGAACGCCACCTGGGCCGTGAGCGTGGCCAAGGCGGGGGATGAGGACGGCTCCGGCCTGATCGGCGGCTCCTGCATCATCGGCCCGGACGGCGTGGTCGTGGCGCAGGCGGCCTCGCTGGATGACGAAGTGGTGGTGGCGGAAGCCGACCTCGATGCCTGCCGCCAGGGCAAGGAGAAGATGTTCCACTTCGCCAGCCACCGGCGGCCGGAACATTACCGGCGCATCACCGAGCAGGTGGGCGCGCAGGCCCCGGCCTGACACCGGCGGCCACGGGCGGGCCCGTCGCCCTGAATGCCAGGGGCACTCTCCCGCGTGGGCCGCTCAGCTAATCGAGGCGGCCCGCAAACCTATCGTTGCGGCCCACGTTCACCTCATGTCCGGCCAGCAGCCTGGGCTGCGCCGGCCCACAAACATGAGGAGAAATAGCTATGAGAACAGTGACGCTGAGCCTCCTGGGTCTGGGTCTGCTGGTTGCCGCCTGCTCGCCTCGCCCCAGCAACTATAACCGGCCCGCATCCGGCGAAGTGGTGCGCGAAGGCGGGCGCCCGGCCGAGCCTCGTCTCACCGCGCCCCCACCGCCGGGCATGCCGTCCATGAACACCCAACCCAGCACGGGTTCGCCCCGCTAGGCAAACAGGGGACGGGCGGGTTCTTAACCGCTCGTCCCGCGGCCGGATGCCGCCCGCGCCCGCCTGAAGAGCGCTGCCCAGCTTCCTGGCTTTTCGAAGCCGTCCCATTCCAGGTTGAACAGCTCCGTTCGTTACGGTCTTGGGTTGGATCGTTCCTCGTGATATTCACGCGGGCACCACTTAATTTACGCTGACCTCAAGGCCGCGCTTTCCAAAATCAGCAAATCGTTGATAAATTGCGACACCGGCCACACGGATAGCGTGAATCCAGCCTCCGGGGGCCGGAACGGTGACGGATGGCAGGCTGGAAGATCATTCCGGCGGCTGGCCTCTCTGCGGCCCGGCGTGTGCTGGCGTGTTGAACACTATCGGCGGATCGGCGGATCGGAGCGGATGATAAAAAGTTCGAAGCGGCACGGCAGTCTGCCGCAGCGCCCTGGTCTCGCGACCGCCGCCACCCCTCTGTATGGAGTACCTGTCCTCGGCGCCGTGCTCAGCACGTTGTTGCTGAGCGGCGGCGCCCTGGCACAGGCTCCGGCCCCGCAGCCGGCAGCTCCCTCCGCCGCCGTCGCCCCTGGGGCCGCGCCCGCGAGCCCG
>JAQGHX010000127.1 GCA_028288745.1 Roseomonas sp.
AACCGCCAGCCGGGCTATGCGGTGAGCATCGTGAAGGCGGGCGCCGCCATCGCAGGACATGGCGCGGCGCCGGTGCGCTCGCCGCTCAGCAACCTGACGGAAGCGGAAGTGGGCCAGCTGCGGCCGTTGATCGAGGCGCTGGCCCGCAGGGGTAATGCGACAGGCGGGGCCTGGGAATTCCCCTGGCCCCGCCTTTCAGCGAACAGGCGCCCGCATGTAAACCCGCCGGAAGCCGTTCTCCTCCCGCCGGTCGTATTCCACGAAGCCCATCCGCGCATAGATCGCGATGTTGCGGGCCATTCTCTCGTTGGTCAGCAGCCGCACTTCGCTGAAGTCACGCCGTGCCGCTTCCTCCATCGTGAAGCGAAGCAGTCTCTGGCCGGTGCCACGATGATGCAGGCGCGGCTCGACGGCTATATTGTCGAGCCACAGATGGCCCGGCTCTTCCTCCAGGACCAGCAGGCCGAGGAGCCCGCCATCCTCTTCCAGCACCCACGCCTCGCCGGCGGCGATATGGGCGCCATAATCGGCATCCATCGGCGCGGGCCGGCGGCCCAGCAGCGGGACGTAATCCGCATAGGCGCGCTCGGTCAGGGCCCGCAGCGCGGGCGCCTCGCTGGGCATGGCCCGGCGGATCATACGGCGGTGCCGCCCACCGTCAGGCCGTTCAGCTTCAGGGTGGGCTGGCCGACGCCCACCGGCACGCCCTGGCCCTGCTTGCCGCAGGTGCCGATACCGGGGTCCATGCTCATGTCGTTGCCGATCATGGACACGCGCCTCAGCGCATCGGCGCCGCTGCCGATCAGCGTCGCGCCCTTCACGGGCGCGCCGATGCGCCCATTCTCGACCAGATAGGCCTCGGAGGCGCTGAAGACGAACTTGCCGCTCGTGATGTCCACTTGCCCGCCGCCGAAATTCACCGCGTAGATGCCGCGCTTCACGCTGGCCAGGATGTCCTCGGGCGCGTGCTCGCCGGCCATCATCACCGTATTGGTCATGCGCGGCATGGGGGCATGGGCGTGGCTCTCCCGGCGGCCATTGCCGGTGGCCGCGACCCCCATCAGGCGCGCGTTCTGCCGGTCCTGAATAAAACCCTTCAGGATGCCGTCCTCGATCATGACGGTGCGGCCGCTGGGGGTGCCCTCGTCATCCACGGTCAGGCTGCCACGGCGGTCGGGGATGGTGCCGTCATCCACCACCGTCACGCCCTTCGCCGCGACGCGCTGCCCCAGCAGGCCGGCGAAGGCGGAGGTTTTCTTGCGGTTGAAATCGCCCTCCAGCCCGTGGCCGATGGCCTCGTGCAGCAGGATGCCGGGCCAGCCCGGGCCGAGCACCACTTCCATCTCGCCGGCCGGCGCGGCCACGGCGTCCAGGTTCAGCAGCGCCTGGCGCAAGGCCTTCCCGACGGCGTCCTTCCAGGCCTCCCCCGAAACGATGCGGTCATAGGCGAAGCGGCCGCCCAGGCCATGGCTGCCGGTCTCGCGCCGGCCGCCGGCCTCGACCACCACGGCGACGTTGAGCCGCACCAGCGGGCGCAGGTCGGCCACCCGGCCGCCATCGGCGCGCAGGATCTGCACCGCCTGCCATTCCCCGGTCAGACTCGCCGTCACCTGGGTGACGCGGGGGTCGCGGGCGCGGGCATAGGCGTCGATCTGGGCCAGCAGGGCGGTTTTGGCGGCGAAGTCCATCGCCGGCAGCGGGTTGTCCGGGTGATACAGCCGGGCATTCGTGGCACGCGGCGCGACCGCCAGCGTGCCGGAGGCACCGGAGGAGACCGCCCGCACCGTCTCCGCCGCCCGCGCCAGGGCGCTGGCGGAAATCTCGCCGCCATGGGCATAACCGGCGGCCTCGCCCCGCACCGCGCGCAGGCCGAAGCCGCGCGTGGTGTCGAAGCTGGCGGTCCGGATGCGGCCATCATCCAGGCTGGTGGCCTCGCTCTCGCGGTATTCCAGGAACAATTCGCCATCGTCGGCGCCGGCGAGGGCGCCGGCCAGGATGCGGGTGGCGTCGGCCGGGTCCAGTTCACGGAAGAACAGGCGGTCGGTGGTGTCGAGCGCGGTCATGCCGTCTTCTCCTGCGGGGCGGCGGGTGCCAGGCGCAGCCGGGCCGTGGTGCCCTCGCCACGGGCGCTTTCCAGCGTCAGCCCGGCCCCCATGGCGCGGCTGAAGGCCTGGGCCAGGTAAAGCCCGAGGCCGGAGCCGCCATAGCGCCGGTCATGCGCCGTTTCCAGTTGTACGAAGGGTTCGAAGGCGCGCGGCAGATCGGCGGGCTCGATGCCGATGCCACTGTCGCGCACCGCCAGTTCCACGCCGCCGCCGGGCAGCACGCTGGCTGAAATGCTGACGCTGCCGCCAGGCGGCGTGAACTTCACGGCATTGGACAGCAGGTTCAGCAGGATCTGGCGCAGCCGCCGCTCTTCCGCCATGGCGCGGGGCAGGGCATCGGGCAGCGGCTCCAGGGTCAGCGTCACGCCGGCGGCGCAGGCCGCGCTGCGCACCAGCCGCATGGCGCTCTCCAGCACGCTGGGCAGGTGCAGGGCGCGGGTTTCCACCGGAATCTCGCCGCTGTTGATCTGCGCGACCTGCAGGATGTCGTCGATCAGGGAGAGCAGGTGCCGCCCGGCATCCAGGATGGCGCCGGCGAATTCCATGTCCTCGGCCGGCCTCCGCTCATCCGCGATCAGCGCCTCGGAAAAGCCGATGACGGCGTTCAGCGGCGTGCGCAGCTCGTGGCTCATGGTGGCCAGGAAGCGCGTCTTGGCGGAATTGGCATCCTCCGCCGCCTGGCGGGCGGCTTCCAGGGCGGCGCGCACGCGGCGCTCCCCGGTTATGTCGGCATAGGTGCGCACGAAGCCGCCATCGGGGGTGGGGTCGGTGCTGACCTCAATGACCGTGCCGTCGGCACGGGTGCGGGTATAGCGGTCGTGCCGCTTGCGCTCGGTGCCGAGTCGCGCCCGGTAGGCTTCGTACCCGCCCGTCCCCGCGCCGAACTCGCCGCGCGCGTGCTGCAGGTCGCGCAGGTCCGAGAGCAGGGCGCCCGGCACCATCTCGTCCGCCCGCAGGCCGCTCATGCCGACGGCCAGGCCATTGAGCGCGACCACGCGCAGGTCACGGTCGAACAGGCAGACGCCGTGCCGCATATTGTCCAGCATCGCCTGCAGCAGGTCGGCGCGCCGCTTGGCATCGGCCTCCGCCTGGTGCAGGGCGGTGACATCGGCGACCACGTTGATATGGCCGCCATCGGGCAGCGGCGCATTGCGGACATTGAGCACGGTGCCGTCGGCGCGGATGCGCAGGCGCGGCGGCTGGCCGAACTGGAATTGCCGGCGATAGATCTCCTCGCCTGTGACGCCGGGCGGGTATTCCCCCATCGCCTCACGCTCGCGGCAGATGTCCAGCAGATGATCCCCCACCCGCAGCTCGGCGCCTTTCAGGATCTGCTGATAGGCCTCGTTCACCATGGTCAGGCGCTGGTGCGCGTCAAAGACGCAAATGCCGTAGGGCAGGGCCGCCAGCACGCCGCGCAGCGTCGCGGCCCGGTGCCGGGCCTCGTCCTCCAGCTGCCGCAGGGCGGTCACGTCCTCCAACGTCACCAGGAAGCCGCCGGTTGGCAGGGGGCGGCTGACATTGCGCACCACGCGCCCATCAGGCATCGGCCGCACCTCGTCATGCGGCTGGCTCCGGTCCAGGCTGCTGCGCTGCTCCATCGTATCCAGCAGCGAACTGAAGCCGTGCTGCTCCAGCAGGCAGCCGTGCACCTCCGTCACGGTCATGCCGGTGCGCAGGCTGCCCGGCATCAGTCCCAGCACCTGCTCATAGGCATCATTGTGCCGGAGCAGCCGGTGGCCGGGGTCGAACAGGCCGAAGCCGGTATGCAGGTGGCGCAAGGCCATCTCCAGCATCCGGGTGCGCTCCATCGCCTCCATCTCGCCCCGGCGGTGGGCGGTGACATCGACGGCATAGGTGGCGTGGCCGCCATCGGGCAGCGGCTCGGAGGAAATATCGAACCACCGGCCGTCCTGGCCCCGCACAGTGCGCCGCATGGGTTTGCTGCGGTCGAGATTCAGCATCCGCTCCGCCAGGATCTCGGGGTCGCCGGGGCCGTAGAGGCCACGGAAGGCGCAGAGGCGCGCGATTTCCTGTGTCGTGCGCCCGACCAGATCGGTTTCCGGCGGCAGGCCGAGCTGGCGCCGCGCCTCGGCATTGGCGAAGCGCAGGCGCAGGTCGGCGCCGAAGAGCATGATGCTGATGGGGGCGGCCGCCAGCGCCGCGGCCTCCGGCTGCAGACCGGCGTCGCGGGCCTGGGTATCCGGAATACGCGGCGCTGGCGGGACTGTCATGGGGCGACGGGGCGCCCGGGCGGCCGCCGCAGGGCGTGCAACGCGGCCAGCGCGGCGGTCAGCACGCCCACCGCGACGGTCTGGTGCAGCGTTCCCAGCCAGGTGGGCACCACCAGCAGCAGGGTCGCGATGCCCAGCGCGTATTGCAGCGCCACCACGGCGCCGAGCGCCAGCAGGGCGGTGCGTGCCCGCCCGCCGGGCAGCACGGCCGCGCCCCAGCCCGCCAGGGCAAGCGAGGCGAGGCCGGCCAGGGTGGCCAGCAGGCGGTGGTTGAACTGCACGGCGGCGATATTGGCCGTCCAGTTGCGCCAGAACGGCGAGAGCGCGGCGTAGCCGTCCGGCACCAGGTTGCCTTCCATCAACGGGAAAGTGTTGTAGGCCAGCCCCGCCCTCAGCCCGGCAACGAAGCCGCCCGCCAGCATCGCCAGCACGACCAGCGCGGCGGCGGGGTGGGCCAGCCGGCGCAGCGGCGCGCTGGCGGGGGGGGCGTCGCGCCCGGGGTGGAGCAGCGTCATCGCGGTCCAGAGCAGCATGGCGTAGAGGAACAGCGCCAGGCCCAGATGCACCACCAGCCGGTAGGGCGAGACGGTGGTGCTGTGCGCCTCGAAGCCTGAGGCGACCATGAACCAGCCGACCGCCCCCTGGGCGCCGCCGAGCAGGAACAGCACGATCAGCCGTGGCTTGAGGCCGGCGGGAATGCGGCCGCGCACCCAGAACCAGACCAGCGGCAACAGGAAGGCCAGCCCGATCAGCCGGCCCCAGAGCCGGTGCGACCATTCCAGCCAGAAGATCTGCTGGAAGCCTTCCAGCCCGAAGCCCCGGTTGACCAGATCGTATTGCGGAATGGTGCGGTAGAGGTCGTAAAGCCGCTGCCATTCGGCATGGCTGAGCGGCGGCAGGGCACCCGAGAGCGGCGCCCATTCCATGATGGAAAGGCCGGAGCCGGTGAGGCGCGTGGCGCCGCCGAGGGCGACCATGACCCAGACCATGCCGGCCACGGCCAGAAGCCAGCGGGCAATGGCGCGGCGGTCGGCCGCATCGCGGGAAGGGGGGAAGCGGGCGGGGGGCGTCGGATCGAAGGGCATGACAAACCATGTCTATCACACCTCGCGGCTTGTGGTGGGCCGCTTGTATCCCGCCGCGGACAGGGCTGCGCCGCGCGCCGCTTGTTCGGTCCTCCGGTGCCTGCTACGCCGCCCCCCCATATGTCAGACGCACCGCGCCCCGCCACCGCCCCGGCCATGCCAGCCGCGCCGCTGCCCCAGATGCCGCTGCCCCAGGCGCCACAGGCCCAGGCGCTGCCGGCCGGGCCCCTGCTGACGGTGGTGGTGCCCGTGCGCAATGAGATGGAGAATATCGGTCCGCTGGTCACCGAGATCTCCGCCGCCCTGGCCGGTGTGCCGCATGAGATCGTCTATGTGGATGACGGCTCGACCGACGGCACCGCCGCCGCACTGGCCGCGCTGGCCACCACGGTTCCGGCGCTGCGGGTGCTGCGCCACGCGGCCTCCTGCGGCCAGTCCGCCGCAATCGTGACAGGCGTGCGCGCCGCCCGCGCCGCCTGGATCGCGACGCTGGACGGCGACGGGCAGAATGACCCGGCCGATATTCCCGCCCTCTGGGCCTATGCGCAGGCCGAAGACGGCGCCGATGCGCTGCTGGTGGCCGGCTGGCGGGTGAACCGCCGCGACACGCAGGTCAAACGCCTCTCCAGCCGCTTCGCCAACCGCATCCGCGCCCGCCTGCTGGGCGATGCCACGCCGGATACCGGCTGCGGCCTGAAGCTGTTCCCGCGCGCGCTGTTCCTGGAACTGCCGCCCTTCGACCATATGCACCGCTACCTGCCCGCGCTGGTGCTGCGCACCGGGGGGCGCGTGGTCAGCCGGCCGGTGAACCACCGCCCCCGCCTGCGCGGCCAGTCGAATTACGGCACGCTGGACCGGCTGCTGGTCAGCTTCTCCGACCTGCTGGGCGTCATCTGGCTGCAACGGCGCTGGAAGCGGCCACGCCTGCTGCCCCCGGATGCCTGAACAACCGGTGCCCGAGCAGCCTATGCCCGAGCAGCAGGCCGCGAAACGGGCAGCCGCCGGGCGCGCGCCATGGCTGCCACCCCGCCTGATGTCCCTGGCGAAGGCGGTGCTGCTGGCGGCGGGGCTGGCGCTGGGCGGCTGGCTGCTGCGCCAGTTCGGCGGCGGCCGGCCCGAGGCCCTGGTGGAACGCTTCGGCCTGCACCAGACCCTCTGGGGCGAGGCCGTCTTCCTGGCGGTCGGTACCCTGGCCTGTGCCGTCGGCGTGCCGCGCCAGGCCGTGGCCTTCCTGGGCGGTTATGCCTTCGGTGCCTGGGCGGGCGGTGCGCTCAGCCTGCTGGCCCAGGTGCTGGGCTGTGCCGGTGCCTTCGGCTGGGCTGCCCTGATCGGGCGGGCCTGGGCGGAGCGGCGCCTGGCGGGGCGCTTCGGCCGCCGGCTGCGCGCGCTGCGCGACATCCTGGCGGCCAGCCCCTTCAACACCACGCTGGCGCTGCGGCTGCTGCCGGTCGGCAACAACCTGGCGCTGAACCTGCTGGCCGGCCTTTCCGGCATCCCGGCCCTGGCCTTCCTGGCCGCCTCGGCGGCCGGCTACCTGCCGCAGACGGTGATCTTCGCCCTCGCCGGCAGCGGCGTCGCTGTGGACCGCGACGGGCAGATCGCCCTGGCCGCCGGGCTGTTCGTCGTGTCCGCCCTGCTGGGGCTGTGGATGCTGCGGCGCCACCGCGCCGGCCACGCCATGGAAGCAGCGCAGCAACCGGAGTGACACGCGCCGTTTATCCCGGCGCCCGCCCCCTGTAAGACCCCCATCATGGCCCGCCGCGCTCGTACCCTGACTGAAGACGACCGCGCCTTGTGGCGCGCGTTCGCCAGTGCCGTGCAGCCGCTGCCGGGCCATGCCCTGCCGCCGGTGCCGCCCCCCGTGC
>JAQGHX010000036.1 GCA_028288745.1 Roseomonas sp.
GGAGGCGACCCGCGCCGCGTCAACCCCCTGGTCCCGGTCGATCTCGTCAAAGACCACTCCGTCATGGTCGATACCTCGGGCAGCGCCGGATCGCTACAGAATAATGTCGACATCGAATTCTACCGCAACGGGGAGCGCTACGAGTTCCTCCGCTGGGGCCAGGAAGCCTTCGACAATTTCCGCGTTGTCCCGCCCGGCACCGGAATCTGCCATCAGGTGAACCTGGAGTACCTGGCGCAGGGCGTCTGGACCGCCACCGATGCCGGTGACACCTTCGCCTATCCCGATAGCTGCTACGGCACCGACAGCCACACCACCATGGTCAATGGCCTGGGCGTGCTGGGCTGGGGCGTTGGCGGCATCGAGGCCGAGGCCGCGATGCTTGGCCAGCCCATCGCCATGCTCATCCCCGATGTCATCGGCTTCAAGCTGATCGGCAAGCTCCGCGAGGGCGTGACGGCCACCGACATGGTGCTGACCGTGACGCAGATGCTGCGCAAGAAGGGCGTGGTCGGCAAGTTCGTCGAGTTCTACGGCCCTGGCCTTGCCGAGATGCCGCTGGCAGACCGTGCCACCATCGGCAACATGGCGCCGGAATACGGCGCCACCTGCGGCATCTTCCCGGTCGATGAAGTGACGCTGGGCTACCTGCGCCTCTCCGGCCGCGAAGAACACCGCATCAACCTGGTCCGCGAGTACTACAAGGCCCAGGGCATGTTCCGCGACGAGAACACCCCCGATCCGGTGTTCACCGACACGCTGGAACTGGACCTCTCGACCGTCGTGCCCTCCATGGCCGGCCCGAAGCGCCCGCAGGACCGCGTGGCGCTGGACAATGCCGGCCCCGCCTTCGCCAAGGAGCTGGCTTCCGGCACCCTGGGCGTGCCGGGCGACAAGGCCGACCTGCGCGTGCCGGTGGCCGGTGCCAATTATGACCTCGGCCATGGCGACGTGGTCATCGCCGCCATCACCTCCTGCACCAACACGTCGAACCCCTACGTGATGGTCGCGGCGGGGCTGGTGGCGAAGAAGGCCAATGAGCTTGGCCTGACCGCCAAGCCCTGGGTGAAGACCTCGCTGGCCCCCGGCTCGCAGGTCGTGACCGAATATCTCGACAAGGCCGGGCTGACGCCGCATCTCGACGCGCTGGGCTTCCAGACCGTTGGTTATGGCTGCACCACCTGCATCGGCAATTCCGGCCCGCTGGCGGATGCGATCGTCGATGCGATCGAGGACAACAAGCTGGTCGCGGTCTCGGTGCTCTCCGGCAACCGTAACTTCGAAGGCCGCGTGCACCAGAACGTGCGCGCCAACTACCTCGCCTCCCCGCCGTTGGTGGTGCTTTACGCGCTGGCCGGCAGCATCAACAAGGATGTGACGCGGGAGGCCATCGGCACCGGCAAGAACGGCCAGCCGGTCTTCCTGAAGGACATCTGGCCGACGCAGAAGGAAGTGGACGACACCGTCGCCGCCGTCGTGACGCGCGAGATGTTCCAGGAGCGCTACGGCGACGTCTTCAAGGGCCCGACGCAGTGGCAGGCCATCCGCGTCGATGCGGGCTCGGACACCTACCGCTGGAATTCCGGCTCCACCTACGTGCAGAACCCGCCCTATTTCGAGGGGATCGAGCCGGTTCCGGCGCCGATCGCCTCGGTCCATGGCGCGCGGGTGCTGGGCGTGCTGGGCGACAGCATCACCACCGATCACATCTCCCCCGCCGGCAACATCAAGAAGGCCTCGCCGGCCGGTGAGTACCTGGTCGAGCACCAGGTGCGGCAGAACGACTTCAACAGCTACGGCGCCCGCCGCGGCAACCACGAAGTCATGATGCGCGGCACCTTCGCCAATATCCGCATCAAGAACGAAATGGTGCCGGGCATCGAGGGCGGCATCACCAGGCACCAGCCCTCGGGCGACGTGATGCCGATCTACGACGCCGCCATGCGCTACAAGGCCGAGGGCCAGCCGCTGGTGATGTTCGGCGGCAAGGAATACGGCACCGGCTCGTCCCGCGACTGGGCGGCCAAGGGCACCTTCCTGCTCGGCGTCAAGGCCGTGATCGTCGAGAGCTTCGAGCGTATCCACCGCTCCAACCTCGTCGGCATGGGCGTGCTGCCGCTGGTCTTCAAGCCGGGTGAGAACCGCCAGACCCTTGGCATCACCGGCGCCGAGACCATCGACATCCTGGGCCTGGAAGACCTGAAGGCCCGCATGGTGCTGGACCTGGTCATCCACCGCCCGGACGGCACCACCACCACCACCCAGGTGCAGTGCCGCGTCGATACGGCCGATGAGGTCGAGTACTACAAGAATGGCGGCATCCTTCACTACGTGCTGCGGAACATGGCGGGCGTGGCGAAGGCCGCGGCCTGAGACTGAAAGAGCCGGCCCCTTCACCGGGGCCGTTGCGCGAAAAGGGCGCGGTCCGGTGATGGGCCGCGCCCTTTTTCATGCGCCGCGACGGTTAGACGGCATCAGGCGCGGCGCCTCGCCCGGCAAGGCGCCGAAGAGCGATGCGCCCCATGGCAGTTCGATCAGCCCCCGCAGCAGGGAACTGGCATTGATGGTCTCAGGCTTCATGATCGGGCGCATGGGAATCTCCGGTTTTTGTCCACATCCCGAATATCGTTGCTGATAGTGAATTAATTCTGAACCGCGGCTGAAAGCGGACATCCGGCGTGGCCGCCCTCCGGTTGCCCTGCCAGGCGCAACCACGGCCATGCCGCCCGCGTTCCGCGAGACGAACTCCCAGGAAACCTTATGCGCGTCGCTCTGCTGCTGAACCCGCGTGCCGGTACCCTGATCGACCGGCCGGAACTGCTGGGACGCATTCCCGCCATCCTGCGCGAGGCCGGGCTGGACGTCACCGTGATCACCGCCAACGCTGCCCCCGACCTGCCCGGACAACTGGAGGCCGCGCTGGCCCTGCGCCCCGACGTGCTGGTGGTGGGTGGCGGCGACGGCACCATCCGCAGCGCCGCCGCCCGGCTGGCCGGGGGGTCAGTGGCGCTGGGCGTGGTGCCACTCGGCACGCTGAACCTGCTGGCGCGCGACCTGGGCATGCCGATGGAGCCTGAGGCGGCGGCGGCGGCTCTCGGCCAGGGGGTGATCCGCGCCATCGACGTGGCGGAGGTGAATGGCGAGGTCTTCCTCTGCCAGTCGGTTATCGGCCTCCCCAACCGCATGGGCCTGCACCGCGAGCGGGTGCGCGGCAGGGGCGGCCTCGCCGCGCGCTGGCGGGTGGTGCTGGGCTTCGCGCGGGCCTGGTGGCGGCACCCCATGCTGCGCCTCGGCCTGCGGATGGATGACGGGCCGGTGCTGCGTGTCTGGACGCGCGCGATGTCGGTCGTGAACAACGCCTATACCGAGGCGCCGGGGCAGATGTTCCACCGGCCCCGGCTGGATGCCGGCCTGCTCAGCCTGCATGTGGCGCGTGACTTCGACCCGTGGTGGCTGGCCAAGCTGCTGGTGGCCATGGCGGCCGGGCATTGGCGCAAACGGCCCGAACTGCTCTCCGGGGAGACGGAGACCCTGGCGATCCTGAGCCGCAACCGCCACCTGAGGGTGATGAACGATGGTGAGGCGATGCTGTTGGAAACCCCCCTGCGCTATTCCATCCGCCCGCGCGCGTTGCGTGTGCTGGCCCCACCGGAGGCCGTGGCTATAGGCGCGGGGCCGGCGGAGCCACTGGGGTGAGGCGGGTCGACCATATTTCCGACCTGCATTTCAACCGCATCGACCCGGCGGCGGCTGAGGCGCTGGTCAGCGCGCTGAATGACGACCCGGCGGACCTGATCGCGGTCAGCGGCGACCTGACCATGCGCGCGCGCAACCGCGAATACCGCGCGGCGGCCAGCTTCCTGGCGCGGCTGAAGGCGCCGGTCCTGGTGGTGCCGGGCAATCACGACATCACCGCCTTCTACCCATGGGAACGCTTCCTGGATCCCTTCGGCCGCTGGCACCGCCACATCAACCCGGAGACCGAGCCGCTCTGGCAGGATGAGGAGTTGGCGGTGGTCGGGCTGAACACCGTGATCCGCGCCGACTGGAACCTGTCCTGGGAAGGCGGCCGCGTGCCCCGGCACGGGCTGCGCAACCTGCTGGAGCGGCTGGAGGCCCTGCCGAGGAACCTGTTCCGCATCGTCGTGGCGCATCACCCGTTCCTGGCGCCGGAGGAACGGCCGGATACCCCCACCGCCCACCACGCCGCCCCGGCGCTGGAGCAACTGGCCAAGGCCGGGGTGCGGCTGATCCTCTCCGGCCACCTGCACCGCGACTATGTGCGGCTGCACCGCGGCGCGCCCGGCGAGCGCACCGGCTTGCTGCGGCGGCCCACGCAGGATCTGCTGGTGGTGCAGGCGGGCTCGGCCATCTCCACCCGGTTGCGGGGCGACCCGAACGCCTATAACCGCATCATCATCGAGAAGAATGCGGCGCGGATCGAGCCCCGCCGCTGGAATGGTCATGCCTGGGTCGCCGCCCCCGCCCCCGCCTGGCCGAAGGAGCGCCTGACCGACATCGCGGCGCAGGAAGCGGCGGCGGAAGCGCGGAGCTAGAGCAAGTTCCGTTCGCAGAGCCTCACTACAATCGCTCCAGCATGTTGTTTCTTCGCGTGATTCACGCTTTGCGGTGATTCCACCTGAAGCGATCACGCTCCAGGCCAGGCCTCTACGGACGGGGCGGAGCAACCGCTACCGCCGCGCCGGCACCGTCAGGCACCGTAGCGCACTTCCGCCAGGTCGATCTGCCGGACCATGCGGGTGAAGGTGCCGTCCTCGATCTGCTGGGCCTGGCGCAGCCGATAGAGCGCGTTGCGTTCCGCCTTGAGCCCGGCCAGGCGCAGGCGCCGCTCGATCTCGGCGATCCGGCGGTTCCGCTCGGATTCCGCCGGAGTCGCCTGGGCGCCGCCGGCCTGGCGGTTATAGGGCTCCATGCTGAGCGCGGCGGCCTCGGCATAGAGGTCGGCATCGGGCTTGCCGGCGGCCAACTCGTGCTGCACGCGCTCAATCTCCAGCACGGCGGCATCGGCGGCGGCGCGGCGGGCGAAGTCCTCCTCCTGCGCCTGCTGGTCCTCGGGCGGCAGTTCCAGCCCGCGCAGCACCGGCGGCAGCAGCAGCGTGGCGCCCACCAGTGAGACCAGGATCACCCCCATGGCCAGGAAGATGGCGAGGTCGCGCGACGGGAAGGGCGAGCCGTCCTCCATCACCAGCGGCAGCGTCAGCACGCCGGCCAGGGTGATCGCACCGCGTACCCCCGCCAGCGAGGCCCCCACCAGCACCCGCCACCCGACCGGCGGGCGCGGCTGGCCGGTGCGGCGCGCCTTGTAGAGAGTGAATTGCAGCGAGGTCCAGACCCAGAAGAACCGCATCAGCCCCAGCGCCAGGGCGATGACCAGCACATAGACGGCCAGCATCCAGTCGTCGCCGCTCTCCGGCCCCGCGACGCCAGCCAGGATGTCCGGCAACTGCTCGCCGAGCAGCACGAAGATGATGCCGTTGGCGGCGAACTGCACGGTGTCCCATACCGCCGTGCGGCGCATCCGCGTCGTGGCCAGGGCCTGGCCGAAGATCTCGGCGTAATTCATCGTCACGCCGGCGGCGACAGCCGCCAGGATGCCGGAGACATGCACGTGCTCGGCGGCGAGATAGGCGCCGAAGGGGATCAGCAGGCTGACCAGCGTCTGCAGGCCCGGGTCCTCGCCGATGCGCCGCACCAGCTTGCCGAGGCACCACATCACCGCCCAGGTGATGGCCACCCCGATGGCGATGCCCCCGATGGCGAGTTGCACGAAAGTGGCTCCCGCCTCCGCGATGGAAAAGCTGCCGGTCAGCGCCGCGGCCACCGCGAAGCGCAGGCAGACCAGGCCGGATGCGTCGTTCAGCAGCGATTCGCCTTCCAGGATATGCATCAGCCGGTGCGGGATTGGCACCCGCGCCGCTACCGCCGAGACCGCGATCGGGTCGGTGGGCGAGAGCACGGCGGCGAGCGCGAAGGCGACGGCCAGCGGCATCTCCGGGATCATCCAGTGGATGAACAGGCCAATGCCCAGCACGGTGAAGAGCACCAGCCCCAGGGCCAGTTCGACGATGGTCCAGCCGTCGCGGAACAGCCCGCGCTTGGGAATGCGCCATCCATCCAGAAACAGCAGCGGCGGCAGGAAGAGCAGGAAGAAGAGGTCCGGCTGCAACACCACCTCGAAGCTGGTGATATAGGCCAGCAGAGCGCCAAGGCCGATCTGCAGAATGGGCAACGGCAAGGGCAGCGGCGAAAGGCGGGTCAGGAAACCGCTGAGCACCACCGCCAGCAGCAGCACCAGCACCATCGTCACGGTTTCCATCGAAGCCCCTCCCGCGCTGTTCGAACCCGGACCTGCCCTACCCGGCGTGTCCCGCATGGCGCAACGCGCCGCATGCGCCAATCGGCGCCCCGGCCCCTTGCCGCTTCCGCCGCCCCGCCGCACCCTGCCGGGCAAGAACCGGGAGACGAGACAACCATGCCGTGCGCCACGCCGCACCCCGCCCACCCGCTCCGCGCGTGAGCGCCACCCAGGCACGCGGCAACCTGCGGGGCGCGCTGCTGATGGCCGCCGCCGCCGTGCTTTTCTCGGTCGAGGCGCTGTTCGTACGCTGGATGACCGCCCGTGGCGTGCCGGTGACGACACAACTGGCGTTCCGCGCCGGTGGGCAGCTTCTGTGGGTCACGCCCTTGCTGGTCACGGGCGGCGTGGCGCTGCTGCGCAGCCGGCATGTCGGGCTGCATATCCTGCGCGGCAGTTGCTCGCTGGCCACCTGGGCGCTGTACTACGTGTCGCTGTCGCTGCTGGACATGGCGACCGCCACGGTGCTGTCCTTCACCAGCGTCATGATTACCACCCTGCTGGCCGGGCCTGTGTTGCGGGAAAAGGTGGGCATGGCCCGCTGGGGCGGGGTGCTGGCGGGCTTCGCCGGGGTCTGCCTGATGCTGCGGCCCTGGGAAGGCGCCGGGCTGCTGTCGGCGGCACCATGGGGCGTGGCGGCGGCGCTCGCCGCATCGGTCACCTGGTGCGGCCTGACGCTGACGACGCGGATGCTGACACGCTCCGAGAGCACCGCCACCATCCTGGCCTGGGTTGGCACCGTCACCTTCCTGGGCATCCTGCCGGCGGCGCTCTGGTTCTGGCAGCCGCTGGGCTGGCGGGAGCTGGGCCTGCTGGCGGCCTTCACCATTTTCACGCCCGGCATCATCTGGCTGGTGACGGAGGCCTTCCGCCATGGCGAGGCCTCGGCGGTCGGCCCCTTCCAGTACCTGCGCCTGCCGGTCGTCGCGCTGATCGGCTGGGCCATCTATGCCGAGGCGCCGGACGGCATGGCCTGGGCGGGTGCCGCGGTCATCCTGGCCGGCGCCTGTATTGTTTCGGCTGCCGAGGCGCGGGCCGGGCGATGACGCCACTGCAAAGGGCCGTGCTGCTGGCCGTCGGCGCCGCCTTCTTCTTCAACCTGGAAGCCACGCTGACCAAGGCGCTGGTGGGCGTGCCTGTCGCCACCATCGTGCTGATCCGCGCCATGGGTCAGTTGCTCTGGGTGGCGCCGGCCCTCGCCACCACCGGCACCGGCCTGTTCCGCACGAGGCAACTGCCGATGCAGGTGCTGCGGGGCGGGCTCTCGCTGATCTGCTGGGGGCTGTATTACATCAGCTTCCTCACCCTCTCGATGGCCACAGCCACCGTGATCTCCTTCACCTCGGTGCTGTTCATCACGGCGCTGGCCGGCCCGTTGCTGCGGGAGCATGTGGGGCCACGCCGCTGGGCCGCGACCCTGGTGGGCTTCGCCGGCGTGCTGCTGGTGGCGCGGCCGGGCAGCGTGCCGCTCAGTTGGCCGATGGGGGCGGCGCTGCTCTCCGCCCTGTTCAGCGCCGGCATCGCCCTCACCACCCGCAGCCTCGCCCGGACCGAGCGTACCGGCACCATCATGCTCTATATCGGCCTGATCACCACGCTGGGCGCCCTGCCCTTCGCCTGGGGCGGACTGGCCTGGCCGGGCTGGAACAACGCCATGCTGCTGGCGGGGGTGGCGGTGCTGGGCCCGGCGGCGATGCAGCTCTGGATCGGCGCGCTGCGGCTGGCCGACGCCTCGGCCATCGCGCCCGTTTCCTACATCCGGCTGGTCTTCGCCGCCGCCACCGGCGTGCTGCTGTTCCAGGAGGGCGTCGATGCCTGGCTGGTGGCGGGCGCCGTGCTGATCATTGGCAGCGCGCTCTACATCACCCGCCGGGGCGCGGCCCTGGCCAAGCGGGGCTAAAGCGTGATCGCTTCAGGTGGATCACCGAAAAGCGTAAATTACGCAAAAAAACAACACGTTAACGCGGATGTGGTGAGCTCCTGCGAACGGACCCGCTCCAGGCGCCGCGCCGGGCCGCCCCTCAGGCGGCCGGGGCCGGCTCCACCCCATGCTGCTCGCGCAGCGAGAGGAAGCGCAACTGCGGCCACTCGTCCTCCGCCCGCTTGCGCGCCCAGTCGGAGCTGAAGAAGG
>JAQGHX010000051.1 GCA_028288745.1 Roseomonas sp.
TGATGCCCTATACCCATTGCGGCCAGTGCACGTCCTGCCGCAAGGGCCGCACCAATGCCTGCCGCCACAACCGCACGCTCGGCGTGCAGCAGGATGGCGGGCTGGCCGAGGAGATCGTGCTGCCAGCGGGAAAAATTGATCCTGAACGACACGCTGGAACCCCGGAACCTGGCGCTGGTGGAACCGCTTTCGGTCGGCTTCGCCGGGCGCGTGGTCTATGTCGAATATTCCAAGGCGCCGGTGACGTATGAGACGCAGGCGTTCAATTTAAAGGAGCTGGATATCCTCGGCTCCCGCAACGCGGTGCTGGAGGATTTCCATGCCGTCGTCACTTATCTCGAAGGCATGGGCGCGGAGGCCGATGCCCTCATCTCCCCTGTGGTCGCCTTCGAGGAAGCGGAACAGGCCAACCCCTTCTGGGACAGCCACCGCGACACGCTGAAGGTGGTGGTGGCCCGATGAGCGCGCCCGCGACGCTGCAACAGGCTTTCGGCCTGACCGGCCGGCGCGCGCTGATCACCGGCGGCGGATCGGGGCTGGGCCTCGCCATCGCCAGAGCGATGGCCGCCGCCGGGGCTCAGGTCATTCCTGGCCGGCCGGCGCGCCGATGTGCTGGCGGAAGCCGCGCGGCAGATCGAGGGCGCCGCCTTCGAAACGGTGGACCTCGCCTCCCCGGCCGCCGGATACGTGATCCGCCAGACCCTGGTGGTCAATGGCGGCGTATTGGCCGGTTTCTGATGGCAGCACAAAGATACGAGAGGGAACCCGCCATGCAGGCCGCGCCCGTTACCGGCCCCATCGCCCCCTGCCTGCTGCTGCTGCCTGCTGCTGCTCTCGCCGGCGGATAACGTCGTCATCGCCCGCGGCGGCCTGCCGGCCGGAAGATCGTGGCGCGCTTCCATGGCGAGGACGTTCACCTGATCGGCTTCCCCGGCTGCTTCCCCAATGCCTGTGCGCAGACCATGATGGAGCGGCTCTGCACGCACTCCAATGTCGGCGCGGTGCCGCTGCTGTCGCTGGGCTGCGAGAGCTTCAACAAGTTCTCGCTGGCCAATGCCCTCCGCGAGAGCGGGCGGCCGGTGGAAACGCTGACCATCCAGACCCATGGCGGCACGCGCAGCACCGTGGCCGCCGGGCGCGACTGGGTCGCCGCGCGGCTGGAGGAACTGGCCGCCCAGGGCACCGTGCCGATGGGGCTGGACGAGTTGATCGTCGGCACCATCTGCGGCGTCTCCGACGGCACCAGCGGCCTGACGGGAAACCCCGCCGCCGGGCGCGCCTTCGACCGCCTGGTGGAAGCCGGCGCCACCTGTATCTTCGAGGAAACCGGCGAGTAGATCGGCTGCGAGGAGATCATGGCCGAGCGCGCGGTGACACCCGAACTAGGCGATGCGCTGCGCGAGGCGGTGGCCAAGGCCGCGCGATACTATGCCACGCTCGGCTATGGCAGCTTCGCGCCGGGCAATGCCGATGGTGGCCTGTCCACCGTCGAGGAAAAATCGATGGGCGCCTATGCCAAGTCCGGCCATTCCAGGATCGCCGGGCTGATCAAGCCGGGCGACATCCCGCCGCGTGGCGGCCTCTATCCGATGGATGTCGTGCCGGATGGCGAGGTCCGCTTCGGCTTCCCGAATATCTCGGACAATGCGGAGATCGTGGAGTTGATCGCCTCCGGCTGCCATCTGGTGCTGTTCGTCACCGGCCGTGGCTCGTCTTGGGCTCCGCCATCTCGCCCGTCATCAAGATTTGCGCCAATCCCGACATCTACCGGCGGTTGGCGGATGACATGGATATCGACGCGGGCCGCATCCTGGAAGGACGTGCCACGCTCGACGAAGTGGGGAACGAGATCCTGGCGCTGATCCGGCGGGTTTCGGCCGGGGTGGCGACGGGGCCGGAAGAACTGGGCCACCAGGAATTCGTCCTCGCCTACAAGTCCTTCGAGCCCATCGGCCCGGCCTGCCTTACCGGGCGCCAGAGCAGGTTCCGCTCGCAGGGGTTCACTGCACCCGCTCCAGCATGTTCTTCGCGTGATTCACGCTTTGCGGTAATACCACCTGAAGCGGTCACGCTTTAGCCGCCACGGAGCAAGCCGCGCCGCGTTCTTGCCTGCCGGCTGATTCAGGAGAACTATCGTTTGGCAAGCACGAGGAGCCCGCGATGACCTGGTCGATCCTGGCCCATGACCCCCAGACCGGCGCCTTCGGCGTGACGGTGGCGACCTGCGCCTTCGCCGTCGGCGCGTCCTGCCCCTATCTGCGCGCCGGGGTGGGCGCGGTCTCCACCCAGTCCTTCACCAACCGCTACCTGGGCCCCGCCGTGCTGGATGCCATGGCGCGCGGCCTGCCGCCGGAGGCCGCCATCGAAGCTGCCCTGGCGGGCGACACCAACAAGGCCTACCGGCAGATCCATGCCATGGACCGCCACGGCCGCAGCGCCGCCTGGACCGGGCAGAGCTGTGTCATCTGGGCCGGCTCGGCCTCGGCGCCGGGCTTCAGCGTGGCCGGGAATATGCTGGCCGGCGCCGAGGTGGTGGCGCAGACCCTGGTCAGCCTCAATGCGGGCACTGCCCTGCCCCTGCCGGAGCGCATGATGCTGGCCATGGAAGCCGGGCAGGCCGCCGGCGGCGACCGGCGCGGCCGGCAATCCGCCGCGATGAAGCTGATCACCACCGAGGATTTCCCTGACCTCGACCTGCGCGTGGACGACCATGCCGACCCGCTGGCGGAATTGCGGCGGCTGATCGGCCTCTGGCAGCGGGAACGCGCGCCTTCGCTGGCCACGGGACCACGCAAGGCCGACCCCTCCGGCACCATCGACCGCACGGCGGTCCAGGCGGCCTGGAAGGCACGCGGGCTGGACCTGCGGTTCGGGAACTGATCCAGACCGCGGCACGCGGTTTCCCCGCCCACACCGTCATGTCATCGGCCGCGCCGCCGATCATGCTTCGCCGGGCGCCTTACCCCAGCCTAAGCCGGTGCCGCCATGTTCCGGCCCGGCCCGCATGTGGCCGCCCGCGTCTGGCCGCCCGCGTCTGGCCCGTGGAGAGCGCCCATTACGTGCTCCCTCTGTCCTTGGCCTCGCCACCGTCGGCTCTTCGCCTCGCCCCAGGCCGAGGCCAAATGGGAATACACGCGCTGGGAATGAGCCGTGCACAGGTGTGGTGGCGTCCTCGGGCGGCCAGGTCGCGGTATTGCCGGCCGCGCAGCAGCGCAAGGTTCCCTTCGCGGGCATGGTCCATGCAGCGGCCGGAAGCTT
>JAQGHX010000080.1 GCA_028288745.1 Roseomonas sp.
TCAGCGCGGCGCGGCGGCCCGCGTCAGCCGGTCGTTGATGGCGGCGCCCAGTCCGGCTTCCGGCACCGGCATGGCGGCGATGCCGTGCAGGCCCCGCCGCGCGCCTTCCTCGTCCAGCCAGCGCAGCCCGGCGAAGAGCCGTGACGCGGCTTCCACCACGTCGCCGCCCTCGCTCAGTTGCCAGACGGCGCCGGCACCGGGCAAAGGTGGCCCGAAGGCCAGCAGCGCCTCATTCGCCGCCACGCACCGCGCGTCCAGCCGCACCGGCAGGCCGGGGGCGTAATGCGACAGCAGCATTCCGGGCGAGGGCCGCGCGGCCTCCCCCGCCGTCGCTCCCCCCACCGCCACCGGCCCGACCACGGCTTCCAGTGCTTCCCGCGACACGCCACCGGGGCGCAGCAGGGTGGCCACCGGGCCGCTGAGGTCCAGCACCGTGCTCTCCACCCCCACCAGGCAGGGGCCGCCATCCAGCACCGCTGCCACCCGGCCTTCCAGCCCCGCCAGCACATGCGCGGCCGTGGTGGGCGAGACCTGGCCGGACCGGTTGGCCGAGGGTGCCGCCACCGGCACCCCGGCCAGCCGCAGCAGCTCCCGCGCCAGGGGGTGGGCCGGCACCCGCACCGCCAGCGTCGGCAGCCCGGCTCCGGTCAGGAGGTCGATGCGGCTGTCCGGGCGGCGGGGCAGCACCAGGGTCAGCGGCCCGGGCCAGAACAGCGTGGCCAGTTCGCGGGCGCGGCCATCGGCGGCGACTTCCGCGAACGCGGCCCCGGCTTCGGAGAAATGGCTGATCAGCGGGTTGAAGCTGGGGCGGCCCTTGGCGGCGAAGACCGCCGCCACGGCGCGGGCGTCGCGGGCATTGGCGCCCAGCCCGTAGACCGTCTCGGTGGGGAAGGCGACCAGTTCGCCCGCCCGCAGCAGCGCCGCCGCCCGGGGCAGGTCAGCGGGGCCCAGAAGCGCGGTCACGGGCATGTCGTCAGGGGCGGCCCTGGCAGAGGAAGGGCGGGTTCTCCCACCCCGCCTTGCCGTATTCCAGCGGGGTTCCGTCGAAGCGCGCGCAGCGGCCGCCGGCGGCATGCAGCACCGCCTCGGGCGCCGCCGTGTCCCATTCCATGGTGCGCCCGAAGCGGGGATAGAGGTCGCCGCCGCCCTCCGCCAGCCGGCAGAACTTCACCGCCGAGCCGATCTCGATGATTTCCGCCACCGCCCGATCGCCCAGGAAGGCCGCCAGGCGCGGGTCGCCGGAATAATGGCGGCTGGCGAAGACGGTGATGCCCTCGGCCGGTGGCCGCCGGGCGGCGATGGCGCGGTGGCCGGAAGCGTCTTCCTTCCAGGCGCCCTGGCCGAGGATGCCGCTGAAGATCTCGCCCGTGGCCGGGATGGCGACCACGCCGAGGTGGGGCCGCCCTGCCGAGACCAGCCCGATATTGACCGTGAAATGGTCGCGCCCGGCCGCGAATTCCCGCGTGCCGTCCAGCGGATCGACCGACCAGAAGCGGTCGCCCACCGCGGTCACCACGCCTTCCGAACATTCCTCCTCCGCCACCACGGGAATGCCGGGGGTGGCGGCGCGCAGGCCTTCCAGGATGATGCCCTCGGCCAGCCGGTCGGCGGCGGTGACGGGGCTCTGGTCATCCTTGCGTTCCACCGCGAAGCCGGCGTCGCGCACCGTCAGGATGGCGGCGGCGGCGCTACGCGCCAGTCGGATAGCAAGGGCGAGAAGGTCTGCATCTGTCATGATGCCCTGTGCTTTAGAGCAAACCGCCGTCCACCGGAACGGCGCGGGCGGCGCGGGGCATGCGCTTTATGGGCCGCTGGAATAAAAACCGCGCCTCGGTGCCCGCCCGGTGGAAGATGGGGGCTTCGCCGGGCGCGGCAGCCTGTAACGCCGGCAGGCTACACGTCGCTTCCCGCGGCCCGGCCGCATCCGGCAGCCCCGGTGTCGGCCGCGGGCCATGTGCCCCCGTACCGCACGGCTGGCGGCATGGGCTTGGTCGCACCATCGCTGCCCATGCTCGTGCCCATCGCGCCGGCCGCCCGGCGCCTGGCACCCGCGCCCGCGCCCGCGCCCGCGACATAATGCGCCCTGGCATAATGCGATCCGGCATAATGCGGCCCAGCCGCGGCCTCGCTGCCTGCGGCCCACTTGCGGGGCCGCCGCTCAAGGCTACGTATCCCCGGTCGCGCCACCGCTTCGGCCCTGTTCGCTGCCTGTGCCCATCGACGTCTGTGCCCATCGACGTCTGCGCTCATCGATCCGCCACCGCCCCGCCATCCCGCCCCTTCGCACGACCGCCCTCGCGGTCAGAAAGCCGCCACGATGGTCCCGCCGCCCCGCATCGCTGTCCTGGTCCCCTGCCAAAACGAGGAAGTGGCGATCCCGCGCGTGGTCGCGGCCTTCCGTGCCGCGCTGCCCGGCGCCGTCATCCACGTCTATGACAACAACTCGACCGACCGCACGCGGGAGGTGGCGGCGGCGGCCGGCGCGGTGGTGCGGGTGGAGGCGCGGCAGGGCAAGGGCAATGTCGTGCGCCGGATGTTCGCCGATATCGACGCCGATGCCTATCTGCTGGTCGATGGCGACGGCACCTACGATGCCGCCGACGCCCCCGGCATGGTGCGGATGCTGCTGGAGCAGCAGTTGGACATGGTCAACGGCGTGCGCGTCAGCGGCGCGGAGGCGGCCTACCGGCCCGGCCACCGCCTGGGCAACCAACTGCTGACGGGCATGGTGCGGCTGGCCTTCGGCGGACCCGTCAACGACATGCTCTCGGGCTACCGCTGCTTCTCCCGCCGCTTCGTCAAATCCTTCCCGGCCCTGGCGCGCGGCTTCGAGACGGAAACCGAGTTCACCGTGCACGCGATGGAACTGCGCATGCCGGTGGGCGAGGTCCTCACCGCCTATCGCGAGCGGCCGGCGGGCTCGGCCTCCAAGCTGCGCACTTACCGCGACGGCGCGCGCATCCTGCGCACCATCGTGCTGCTGCTGCAGCGGGAACGCCCGCTGGCCTTCTTCGGCGGCTTCGCGCTGCTGTTCCTGCTGATCTCCACCGGATGCCTTCTGCCAGTGCTGCGGACCTATATCGCGACCGGCCTGGTGCCGCGCCTGCCGACCTTCGTGGCGGCGATATTCTTCCTGGTACTGTCCTCGCTGTCCTTCGCCTGCGGGCTGATCCTGGACACGGTGACGCAAGGACGGCGGGAGGCCAAGCGCATCGCCTATCTGGCGGTGCCGGCGCCGCCGGGGGCGTGACGCGGGGCGGGCCGGCGGCTTCCACCCGCCCGCTCGCCCGCGGGGGACCGCATCGCGCGGGGCTGGCGGGACATGCCCCCCGCCCTTCAATCCGCCGGATGGATGGCCACGCCACGGCCGGCGAAGAAGCTTGCGAAGACCTCCAATGGCATCGCCACGTCCTCCTGCGTCGCCGCATCATGCCCCGAGGGATTGTGGAACACGACCCCGGCGGCCGAGGCGGCATGGACCAGCACCAGGTGCCCGCCCTTCGCAGGCGGCGGCCGGTCCGGCCAGCGGATGCCGGGATGGACAGAGGCCAGGAAGAATTCCGCGCTCTCCAGGATGCCCGGCAGGTCGGTGGCGCCGATATCCACCACCACCTCCGCCGCCATGCCGAAGCGCGCCGCCACGAAGCGGGTGAAGGGGGCATAGATCAGCCCCCTGATGCCGCCACCGGGCTGCTCGGCATAACCACCGAAGGCGGTGCAGCCGCGCGCCAGTTCCAGCGTCGGCACCGCCTGCCCGGTGCGGGCCGCCAGGATCATCTTCAGGCAGGCCATGCCGCAGACATGCTCGGCCCAGCGCGCGTAATCCGCCAGGTCCCGCGCGCCCGAGCCCGCCCAGAGCGGGTCGCGCAGCAATGCCGCCGCCGCGCCTTCCGCCACCACCGCCAGGGTCAGGTCGCGGGATTCCCACTGGCTGAAATAGGGGATGCGGCGCGGCGGGCTCAGCGCGCCTTGTCCTCGATGCCGTCGCGCAGCGTCTGCTCCGGCAAGCCCAGCACCAGCAGCAGGGCCAGGGTCATCACCACCCCGCTCAGCAGGAAGCAGCCGGTCAGCGCGGTGCGGTAGGCATCGCTCACAGCCAGTTGCTGCGCGGAGGTCAGGTGCGCCAGGGCCTGGATGCCGTGCTCGGTGATGGCACCCACATCGACGCCGCCGATGCCGTGCGATGCCGCCAGCAGCCGCTGCGCCATGATGGTGCCCGAGGTCGCCACCCCCACCGCGCCGCCAAGCGAGCGCGCGAAGGTCATGGCCCCCGTGGCCGCGCCCAGTTCCTTATGCGCCACGGCGTTCTGCACGGCGGTGGTCAGGTTCGGCATCCCCATGCCCATGCCCATGCCGAGCAGCCCCATGGAAACCAGGAACAGCGCCGGCGGCGCCCCGACATAGGCGAAGATGGCGAGGCTGCCGAGCGCCACCGCCTCCAGCCCCAGCCCCGCCAGCAGGAAGGGCTTGTTGCGCCCGAGCTTCGAGACGATGCGGCCGCCGATGACGGAGGTGACCACCATGCCCACCACCTGCGGCAGCAGCATCGCGCCAGCCCGGGCCGGGTCCATGCCCAGCACCAACTGGAAGTACAGCGGCAGGAAGACGGTGGAGCCCAGCATGGCGAAGACCATCATGCCGCCGACCGTCACGCCGCGCGCATAGATCGGGTTGCGGAACAGCGAGAGGCGGATCAGCGGTTCCGGCGCCCGTGTTTCCTGCCACAGGAACAGCACGAAGAGCAGTACCGTCAGCGCCGCCATGCCGGCGGTCTCGACCGAGCCCCAGGGGAATTCGGTGCCGCCCCAGGCCAGCAGCAGCAGCAGCGCGGCGGTGGCGCCCGCCAGCAGCACGGCGCCGATATAGTCGATCCGCCGCGCCACGCCCGAGGGTTGCTGCTTCAGCCCCATCGCCACCAGCACCATGGCCAGGGCGCCCACCGGCAGGTTGACGTAGAAAACCCAGCGCCAGGACAGCGCCGAGGTGATGAAGCCGCCCAGCAATGGCCCCGCCACGCTGGCAAGAGCAAAAGTGCCGGTGAAGAGCCCCTGGTAGCGCGGCCTCTCGCGCGGTGAGACGACATCGCCGATGGCGGCCTGCGCCAGCACCAGAAGCCCGCCCGCCCCCAGCCCCTGCAAGGCGCGGAAGGCGATGAGCTGGCCCATCGACTGCGCTGCGCCGCTGGCGAAGGACCCCGCCAGGAACAGCAGGATCGCCACGAAGAACAGCCGCCGCCGGCCATAGATGTCGGACAGTTTGCCATAGAGCGGCGTGGTGACGGTGGAGGTGAGCATGAAGGCCGTCACCACCCAGGACAGGTGGGCCATGCCGCCGAGGTCGCCCACCATGCGCGGCAGGGCGGTGTTCACGATGTTCTGGTCCAGCGCCGCCAGGCACATGGTCAGCAGCGCGCCGGCCATGACGGTGCGCACCTTGCCCCGCCCTGGCATAGCGGGGGCCGCCGTGGCGGAGGCACCGGCATCAGGCCCCGCCGCCGCCCAGGCGGTGGCGGCACCGTCCGGAGCCGTGGCAGCGCCGGCCTGGGCTCCCGCCGCTGGCTTCGCGGCACTGCCCGCAGGCGCGATGTTTTGAGCCGCGGCCACGGCGGGGCTGTCCCCGGTCGTGGAAGTGGCGGAACTTTCCTCAGCCGCGGGCGCGGCGGAGTTGTCCTCGGCCGCGGGCGCGGCGGGGGCGTATCGGTCGGGCACCCGCCTTCCTCCCTGGATAACGTATTGTCCGCCTTCGAAACGCCGCTGCAGGGCGGGCGGTTCAGCGCCTTGTTCGATCTATCACCCTTCCTGCGCGCCACCAAAAGCGGGCGGGGCATGGCTGCCATGGCGCATCCGTCCCGCCATGGTATCCTTCGCGCACCGATCCACCGCCGATGGAACCCCCGATGACCGATATCCTCTTCGTCAAGCCCGTCCTGCCCCGTGCCGGCGCGCTGGTGCTGCCGCTCGCCGAGGGTTTCGTGCTGGAAGGGCTGGCGAAGCAGGCCGACGAGGCTACCGGCGGCGCCATAGCGCGCGGGCTGGAAGCCGCCGGCTTCAAGGGCAAGAAGGGGCAGAGCGCCACGCTCTGGGCCCCGGGTGGCCACCTCTCCCGCGTGGTGGCGGTGGGCCTGGGGGCCACGGGTGGCGGCACGCAAGCCGCCGAGGCCGCCGGCGGCACCGCGCTGCCCCTCATCGCCTCGGACGTCGAGGCCACCATCGCGGCCGAGTCCCTGCCGGCGCCCGAATCGGCCGCCTTCGCCGCCGGCCTGCGCCTGCGCGCCTACCGCTTCGACAAGTACCGCACCAAGGAAAGCGCCGAGGACAAGCCGAAGCTGACCCGCGTGACCATCGCGGTGCCGGACGTGCCCGCCGCCCAGGCCGCGCATGCGCCGCTCTCGGCCATCGCCGACGGCGTCTGCCTGACCCGCGACCTGGTCAGCGAGCCGCCCAACATCCTCTACCCGGCCGAGATGGCCGACCGTTGCCGCGCGCTGGAGAAGCTGGGCGTGAGCGTCGAGGTGCTCGGCCCGGCGGAGCTGGAGAAGCTGGGCTTCGGCGCGCTGCTCGGCGTCGCCATGGGCTCGGCGCGGGAAGCGCGGATGGTGGTGATGCAGTGGCGCGGCGCGGGCGATGCCCAGCCGGTCGCCTTTATCGGCAAGGGCGTCACCTTCGATACCGGCGGCATTTCCATCAAGCCCGCCGGCGGCATGGAAGACATGAAATTCGACATGGCGGGCGCCGGCACCGTCATCGGCCTGATGGCGGCGCTGGCCGGCCGCCGCGCGAAGGTGAATGCCGTCGGCCTGGTCGGGCTGGTGGAGAACATGCCCTCCTCCACCGCGCAGCGCCCCGGTGACGTCGTGACCTCGCATTCCGGCCAGACCATCGAGATCATCAATACCGATGCCGAGGGCCGGCTCGTGCTGGCCGATGTCATCTGGTACGGCCAGCACCGCTTCAAGCCGCGCTTCATGGTCAACCTGGCGACGCTGACAGGTGCCATCATCGTGGCGCTGGGCCATGAGCACGCGGGCCTGTTCAGCAACGACGATACCCTGTCGCGGCAACTGGCCGAGGCCGGCAAGGCGGTGGGCGAGAAGCTGTGGCGCATGCCGCTGGACGAAGCCTACGACAAGGGGCTGAAATCCGAGATCGCGGACATGAAGAACGTGGGCGGGCGGCCCGGCGGCTCCATCACCGCCGCGCAGTTCATCCAGCGCTTTGTCGATACCAAGGACGGCCACACCCCCTGGGCGCATCTGGACATCGCCGGCACCGCCTGGGCCACCAAGGACAGCGCCATCGTGCCGAAGGGCGCGACCGCCTTTGGCGTGCGCCTGCTGGACCGGCTGGTGGCCGACCATTACGAGGGTTGAGGTGACCCCGGCGGCCCCGGCCGGCGTGGCCCCCCCCGCCCCCGCCCCTGCCCCCGGCTTCACGCCAGGGGCCAACGGGCCAGCGTCATGACCGATATCGGCTTCTACCACCTGACCCGCACGCCAATGGAAGCGGCCCTTCCGAAGCTGCTCGGCCGCGTGCTGTCGCAGGGCGGGCGGGCCGTGGTGCGGGTGGGCGGGCCAGAGCGGCTGGCGGCGCTGGATGCCTCGCTCTGGCTCTCGGCCGACCCGGACTGGCTGCCGCACGGTACGCCCCTGACCGGCGACCCTGACCTGCAGCCCATCTGGCTGACCACCGCCGATGACGCGCCCAACAGCGCGCGCTTCCTGTTTCTGGTCGATGGCGCGGAGAGCGCCCGGGTGGCCGAATACGACCGGGTCTTCGACCTGTTCGACGGGCAGGACGAGGCAGCGGTCGCCGCCGCCCGCGCCCGCTGGTCCGCCGCCCGCGCCGCCGGGCACGGGCTGGCCTATTGGCAGCAGGGCGCGCGCGGGTGGGAGAAGAAGGCCTGAGGGCCACGCGCCGCCCTGCCCGGTGATGCCTCCTGCCCCGGCCGGCGCGGCGCTGCCGTCCGCGGGGCACCTCGCGCCTGGCTTGCGGTGGCCGGCCGCTCGGTCAGCACTTCCCCCTCAGACAGACATGCGGCCGAATGCCGCTGCGGCACGTTCCAGGACGAGCGCCCCACCCGGAAGGCCGCGTCAGCCACGACGGCGACCGGCCATGGCAGCGGATAGTAGGGCGGCCGCGGCACGGGCCGGAGGAGAGGAGAACCATATGGAGATCGATGTCCCGCCCATGGTGGAGCGGATCGAAAGCCGGCTGGACCGGACGGGCGCGACCGCCGAGGAGACCTTCCGCGCGGCCGGCCTGCCGCCCGGTTTCCTGGAACAGCTCCGTGGCGGGAAGGCCCCCGTGCCGCGCGGGCAGCGCCTGGTCCGCCTGGCGGAAGCACTGGGCACGTCCGTTTCCTACCTGGTCGGCCTGGACCCTGATACCGAGCCGCCGCAGGAACTGCTGGAAGAGGACCAAGCCTCGCTTGGCCTGCTGGCCGGCGACGAAGAGGCACTGCTGCGCGCCTATCGCCGCCTGGACGTGCCCAGCAAGGCCGCGCTGGTCCTGGTGGTGGTGAAGATGGCCGGCCCCGAGCCGGAGCCGGGGACCAAACCCGGCAAGGGGCGGAGGGGCTGAGCCGACCCCGTGCTCCGATGGCCTCGCGCGCCGGGGCCGGTCGCTGGATTTTCCGGAACAGGCCGGGCAGCGCGCCGGTGTGCCAGGGCACCCTGGCGCAGCCGATCGCGGCGGAAAAATATCGGGGCGGCATCGCCATGGGCATGACAAAGCCGGCGCACCTCGCGGTGGCCGGCTTTGTCAGGAGGTCGGCACGTCAGGCGTGGCGGGCGGGCCCGCCGCGCCTCAGCGGCTGGCGTGTGCCGTGGCGCCCGAGGCCACGATATAGGCAACGCCACCCTGCGAGCCGCCCGTGAAGACGGGAATGCCCGGCGCCTTGTTGCCGATGGTGGGGTCGGCGTAGGTGATGCGCACATCCTGGCCACCGCCGGTCGCCTTGGCATAACCGCCGCCGACGATGTTGTTGAAGTTGTTCGAATAATCGACCGAGAAATTCTCGCCCTGCGACATCACGCGGAAGGGCTCGGCGGCGGAAGCGGCGCCGGCCAGGCCAGCGGTCAGCAGGGCGGCGGAGAGAAGGGCGTTGCGGAACATGATGCGGAGTATCCTTGGGGTCGGTTGCGTGAAGCGAGATGCGCTTCGTTGCCCAGGGAT
>JAQGHX010000150.1 GCA_028288745.1 Roseomonas sp.
CCCTTCGCGCCGGGACAGCGCATCTACCGCAGCAAGGACCAGGGTTACTGGCGGGATGACGGCCAGCTTGTCTTCGCAGGCCGCAACGACGCGCAGATGAAGGTACGCGGCCACCGCATCGAGGCGGCAGAAGTGGAGGCCGCGATGTTGGCCGCCATCCCCACGGCGCGGCAGGTGGCTGTTGTCGCCCAGGGCAGCGGCGCCGAGGCCATCCTCGTGGGTTGGATCGGCACGGACCAGCCGCCTGATGCGGATGCGACCCATGAAGCGCTGCGGGCAATGCTGCCGGAATGGATGGTGCCGTCGCGGCTGGCCTGCCTGCCGTCTTTGCCGCTCACCCCCAGTGGCAAGATCGACCGCCGGGCCTTGACCGCGCGTCCAGTGGAAGCGAACACCCCCGCCACGGCGATGCCCGAGGGCGCCCTCGAAGCCCAGGTTGCAGCCATATGGGAAGAGGTTCTGGACCGCACCGGCATCGGCCGCCGGCAGAACTTCTTTGCGCTCGGCGGCCACAGCCTCGCGGTGCTGCGCGTCCTGGCGCGGGTGGAACGGCAACTGGGCGCCGAGGTCCCGGTCGCCGCCTTCTATGGCGCGCCCACTGTCGCGGATCTCGCCCGCGCCATCGCCACCGCCGCCCCCGCGCGGGCCGGCCTCACGGCGGCGCCCGGCGTGGACGGCGCGATGCCGCTGTCCCCGGCGCAGTTGCGCCTGTGGTTGATCGCCGAACTGCTACCGGAAGCCACCGGCTATGCCATGCCCGCCGCCTTCGTCCTCGAAGGCCCGCTCGACACTCATGCGCTGTGCAGCGCCATCGACGCGCTGCAAACCCGCCACGAAGCGCTGCGCACGGTCTTCATTGAACAGGACGGAGAACCGCGCCAAAGCATCCTGCCGGCCTCGCCGATCGCACTGATCGCCGAGCCGGTCGGCGGCATCGCGGAAGCAACGTGCCTCGCCGCCGAGGATATCGCGCGGCCCTTCGACCTCGCCGCCGCGCCTCCGGTCCGCTGGCGGCTGCTGCGGACCGAGGCGGCGTCGCATGTCCTGCTGTTCAACATGCACCACATCGTCGGCGACGGCACCTCGCTGGCGATTATGGCGACGGAACTCGGCCACCTCTACGACGCCTTCGCCGCCGGCATGCCGGACCCCCTGCCGCCGCTGACGCTGCGCTACCGCGATGCCATCGCTGCGATAGGCCACCGCCGCGACAACGGCACCGAGGCCGAAGCCTGGTGGCGCGCGCAGTTCGCGGCGCCTCCCCCGGTGCTGTCCCTGGCGCCCGATGCCCCCCGCACGGGCAGCCCCGCCGGCCCCGGCGCCCTCTGCCCGGTCGGTGTTCCGGCCGGCCTCGCCACCGCGCTGCGCGACTTCGCCGCCACCCACGACGCCACGCCCTTCGCCGTCACGCTGGCCCTGGTCGCGCGGCTGCTACACGAGGAATGCGGCGACCGCGACATCGTCATCGGCATTCCCGTGGCCGGCCGGTTCCATGCCGACCTGCAGGATCAGGTCGGCCTCTATGCCGAGACCTGCCCCATCCGCGTCTCCGTGTATCCCGGGGAACCCTTCCCGGTGCTGCTGGCGCGCGTCACGGCCACGCTGGGCGCCGCGCTGGCGCATGACGCCTTTGGCTTCGACATGCTGATGGAGGCGGTGGACCCGGTCACCCCACCCGGCCGCTCGCCGTTCTTCGACGTCATGCTGTCCTGGCAGGTCGCCGCCACCGTGCCGCTAGGCCTGTCCGGCCTTGGTGTCCGCGCCTTGCCGCTACCGGTGCCGGGCGCCCAGTTCGACCTGTGCTTCAACGTGCTGGACACCGAAGCCGGGCTGGACCTGTCGATCCTGCACCGGGCGGACCTCTACGGCGGCAACCGGATCGAAGCGCTGGGCGCGCGGCTCGTCGCCCTGGCGCACCGGGTATTAGGCCCGGAAGCGTCGCCCCCGGACCTCACGCCTGAGGTACTGCGCCTTTGGCAGGAAGTGCTGGGCCGCGCGGATATCGGCATCGACACGCCCTTCGTCGAAGCGGGTGGCCATAGCCTGAAGGCGGCCCGCCTCGTCTCCCGCATGCACGCCGCCTTCGGGCGCACGCTGCGGCTGCGCGAAATCTTCGCCCACCCCACCATTCGCGCGCAGGCCGCGCTGCTGGCCGCGGCACCCGAGGCGAAACCCGCCCCCACCCCCACGGTGTCCATCCCGGAGCCGCTGCCGCTTGCCTCGGCCGGGCAGCGCCGGATCTGGACCCTGGCGCAGTTGGCCGGCGATCCCGCCGTCTATGCGATCGCCTCCGTCCTGCACCTCGACGGCATGTTGGATATACCGGCGCTTCAGGCGGCGCTCGGTTCCCTCGTCGCGCGCCACGAGGCTTTGCGGACGGTCTTCGAACCGGGACCAGACGGTCTCCGCCAGCGCATCCTCGCCGCCGATGCGGCGGGCTTCCGGCTGCCTCTGCTCCAGCCGGAGGAAGCCGCCGCGTTGCCGCTCGCCTTCGACCTCGCGAGGGGGCCGTTGTTCCAGGCACGCCTGATACGGGATGCGCCCGCGTCCCACCGGCTGGAAATCGTCATCCACCACGCCATCGGCGATGGCTGGTCGGTCGGCGTGCTCGCCCGTGATCTCGGCGCGCTTTACGCCGCCGCGCACTACGGGCGGCCCGCCCCGATGCCCGCGCTGCCGTTCCAGTACCGCGATGCCATGCGGCGGCAGGACGCGTGGCGCGCATCCACCGCCGGCACCGCCGCGCGGCTGTACTGGCGCGAGGCCCTGGCCGGCGACCTTCCGATGCTGGACCTGCCCACGGACCGCCCCCGCCCCGCGCTGCAAACCTTCCGTGGCGCCCTGCACGAGGCCCGGCTCGGCACGACCGCGCTGGCGCCGCTGCGCCACCTCGCCGCGCTGCGGGGCACCTCGCTCTTCGCCGTGCTGCTCGCCGCCGTGCATGTCGTGCTGCACCGCTACAGCGGCCAGGACGACATCGTCATCGGCACACCTGTCGCCGGCCGCATCGACGCCGATCTGGAGGATCAGGTCGGCCTCTACGCCAATACGCTGGCGCTGCGCACCCGCTGCCTCACCGAAGCCCCTTTCACCGCGCTGCTGGCGCAGATGCACGAGACGATTTCCGGCGCGCTGGAACACCAGCTTTACCCTTTCGACGCGTTGGTGGAGGATCTCGCCGCGCCACGCGACCCCAGCCGTTCGCCGGTCTTCGACGTCATGGTCGCTATGCAGGACGAGGCCGCCGCCGCGCCCATACTGGACGGGCTTGCTGTGCGCCTGGGCGGCGAGGCCGGCGGCATCGCCAAGTTCGACCTCAGCATCCATCTCCGCGCGGCGGAAGATGGCCTGAATATCTGGCTCGAATACAACACGGACCTGTTCGACGCCGCCCGGATGGCCCGCATGGCGGAACATCTCGCGACTGTGCTGCGCGCCATTCCGGATGCGGCGGATCGCGCCATCGGCCGCCTGCCGCTGCTGACCCTAGCCGAGGCCACGCAGGCGCTGCGCTGGACCGCACCCGTCCCGCAGCCGGACGCGCCGGCTACCCTGATAGAGGCGTTTGCTGGTCAGGTCGCCAGGGTGCCCGAACGGCCGGCGGTGCGGGACCGGGAAGGCGCCCTGACCTACGCCGCGCTGGACGCGCATGCCAATGGCATCGCCGCCGCCCTGTTGAACCTTGGCCTCTCGCGCGGCGACCCCGTGGCGGTTGCCATGCGCCGGGGCACGGCGCTGCCGACGGCGATCCTCGGCATCTGGAAGGCCGGGCTGGTCTATGTCCCGCTCGATCTCGCGCAGCCCGCCGCCCGCCGCGCCCTGCTGATGGCCGATGCCGGCTGCCGCGCACTGATCGGCACCAGCGGGGATGACTCGATCCCTGTGCTGGACGCCGCGACCGTGCCACCCCAGCCAAACCCGCCCGCCGTCCCAGCCGTCACCGCCGGGGACACCGCCTACATCCTCTACACTTCCGGCTCCACCGGGGCGCCGAAGGGCGTGCGCATCGCCCATCGCAACCTCGCCGCCTTCGCGCCGGTCCTGCGCGAAACCTTCGCCCTGGACGAGTCCGATACTGTAGTCGCGCTCACCACCATCAGCTTCGATATCTCGTTGCTGGAACTGGTCTGCCCCCTCGCGCATGGCATGGCCGTAACCATCGCCGGGGACGAGGATTGCGCCGATCCGGTCGCCACGCTGGACTGGCTGCGCGACAGCGGCGCCACCGTCCTCCAGGCCACGCCATCGCGGCTCGCACTGTTGCTGCGCGACGGCGGCCGGTTGGGCGCGTTGCGCCACATCCTCGTCGGCGGGGAACGCCTGCCGCCGGGGCTGGCGGCCAGCCTGCGGGCGTTGCGCCACGCCGACGGCACGCCGCTGGCGGTCACCAATGTCTATGGCCCGACCGAGACCACCATCTGGTCCACCGCCGAGCCGATCGGCGACACCCCGCCCGGCATCGGCTGGGCCTTGCCCGGCGAGGCCGTCCTGATCCTCTCGCCGCTGGGCGAGGAGCAGCCGGTCGGCATCCCCGGCGAGATCGCCATAACCGGCACCGGGGTTGGCCAGGGCTATCTCGCCCAGCCCGCGCTGACCACCGAACGCTTCGCCGCGCGCGCGGATGGCACGCCCTGCTACCGCACCGGCGACCGTGGCATGCGCCGTGGCGATGGCGGCATCGACTATCTCGGCCGCATCGACGACCAGGTGAAGCTACACGGCTTCCGCATCGAGCCCGGCGAGATTGAGGCCGCCCTGCGCGCCCATCCCGCCCTGCGCGCGGCGGCCGTCGCTGTCCGGACCCTGCGCGGCCAGCCGGAACTGGTCGGCTATGTCGTCGCCCCCGGCCTGCCGGTCCCCGGGGCAGGCGAGGCGGCTCTGCGCGCGCATCTCCTGGCCCGGCTGCCCCGCCACATGGTACCCGCCTACTTCATGGCGCTGCCGGAACTTCCCCTGCTGCCTTCCGGCAAGCTCGACCGCAAGGCGCTGCCCGTTCCAGCCGAAGCCCCCGCGCCGGCTGGTGTGCCAGCCTGGGTCGCCGGCCCTGGCGATGCCGTGCTCAGCGTCGTCCTGCGCCATTGGGGCCGCGTCCTGCTGAATCCGGCCGCCACCCCCGATGACGAGTTTTTCGAGAGCGGCGGCCACAGCCTGCGCGCGGCGGAACTGGCGGGCCTGCTCCAGGCAGAGCTCGGCGTTCCCGTCGGCCTGCGCGACCTATTCCTGTCCACCAGCCCCCGCACCCTCGCCGCCGCGCTGTCGCAACGGCGCCCCATCGGCACGCCGGGCCTCGTGGCCTCGGTGGAAGCGGCTGACTACCCGCTCTCCCGCGCGCAACGCCGCCTGTTCGTGCTGGACCGGTTGCAGCCGGGCTCCTGCGCCTCCCTCATCGCCGGTGCCTTCCGCCTTGAAGGGCCGCTCGACGTCACGGCGCTGGGTCTGGCGCTGGACGCCACCATCGCCCGGCACGAGGCATTGCGCACCGCCTTCCGGATGATCGGCGACGAACCCCGCCAGATCGTCATGCCGGCAGCGCCGGGCGCCCTGCGGTTCCAGGACCTTGGCGAAACCGACCCGGAAGCGCGGGCGGAAGCTATCTGCGCCGAGGACGCGCGCACCCCCTTCGACCTCGCCGAGGCCCCGCTGCTGCGCGCCCGCCTGCTTCGGCTCGGCGCGGACCGGCACGTGCTCGCCTTCGCCGTGCATCACATCGTTGCCGACGGTGTGTCGCTCGGCCTGCTGCTGGACGATCTGGAACACGCCTATCTCGCCGCGTGCGACGGCACGGTGCCGCTGCTGCCACCCGCGCCCTTCCAGTATCGTGACCATGTCACGCAGGAAGCCGCGATGGCGGGAACGCCACGCTGGCGCGCCAGCGGCGAGTGGTGGCGGCAGCACCTCGCGGGCGAGTTGCCGGTACTCGACCTTCCCACGGCGCGTCCACGCCCGGCCCGCCAGGGCGGCCGTGGCGGTCAGGCGGCCTTTTCCATCGACGCGCCGACCTTCGCCCGCCTCGACGCGATGGCGCGCGGCCAGGGCGCAACCGCCTTCATGGTGCTGCTCGCCGCAGGGGCCGCTTTGTTTCATCGCCTGACCGGCGCCACGGACATGGTGCTCGGTTCCGTCTCCGGCACCCGCGCCGCGCCGGAACTGGCTGGTGTCGTCGGCTGTTTCGTCAACCCGCTGCCGCTGCGCCTCGCCGTGCCGGCGCAGGCCGGCTTCGCCGCGCTGCTGCGCCAGACACGGGACGTGGTGCTACAGGCGCTCGACCACGCGGATTATCCGTTCGACGCGCTGGTGCATGATTTGCACGCCGGCGGCGACCCGTCCCGCTCGCCGCTGTTCGACATCGGCTTCTCCTGGAACGCGCTGCCCCACATGGCGCGGCAGGACTTCGCGGGTTGCGCGCTGGTGGCGGTGCCGACGCCCGCCGCCGCCGCGAAATACGACCTGCTGTTCATCGCCGCGCCCGGCGAGGGCGGCATCCAGGGCGTCGTCGAATACGCCGCCGAACTGTTCGACGCCGCCGCCGTGGAAGCCATGCTGCGCCGCCTGGAAGCTATCCTGGCGCAGGTCTCGGCCGACCCGGACCTCGCGATCGACCTGCTCACCCTGCATGACGGACCCGCCGGCATTCCGGCCGCCCAGATCCTGTCCCCCTCCATCGAGCTTCAGTTCTGAGCACCCATGCCATGGACACCTTCATTCCCGTGCCCGACCCCGCCCGCTTCGACGACCTCGCCCGCTTCACCGGCCGCGACCACGCGGCGCATCGCCTGTTCTGGCAGGGCATCGCGGCGGAAGCGGACGAGCCGGTCCAACTGACCGGGGATGCGCCGAACGCCGTCTTGCATGCCGCCGCTTTCTCGCCCGCCGCGGCCGCCGTCCTGGCGCGCATTTCCGCCGGCTCCAATATCGGTCGTTTCGTCGTGGTCCTGGCGGCCATCGCCCGTGTCATGGCGGCGGAAGGCGGCGGGCGCTGCATCCTGGCCGATGTGCCGCCGCTTCCCGGCACCCCGGACGGCGCCGAGCCGCTTCCCGTGCCGCTGCCCCTGCTCCTCGCGGGGTCGGTGCGCGATCTTCTCGGCGCGACGCGGGACCGGGTCTCAGCCGCCTTCGCCCACCAGGATTTCCCGGTCCGCCGCCTCGCGGCTCCCGGCCTGCTCCCGGCCCCTCTGCTGGTCGTGAGCGACGCCCTGCACACCGCCGGCACCGAGAGCCGGGACGCCATGATCCACCTCGGTCAGGACGGCCTGCGCCTGCGCCACCCCGCCGGCACGGCGGCGGCGGCGGCGCTCGCCGTCCGCATCGACCGCGCGCTGGCGGGCTTCGCCGACACCGCCGGCGAACTGGGCGCGATCGAGTTGCTCTCCGCCACCGAACTGGCCTTCGTCCATGCGTCCGGCGAGGGGCCGCCCGCCCTGCCGCCCGCCACCGTCTGGCATCTCTTCGCCGCCGCCGCCGATCGATACCCGGACCGCGTCGCGCTGCGGGCCGGCGGGGAGGACATCACCTACGCCTTCCTGCGCCAGCGCGCCGAGGACCTGGGCGCCGTGCTGCGCGCCCGCCACGGTGTCGGGCCGGGCGATATCGTCGGCCTCGTCCCCGCCCGGAACGCGGCATGGATCGTCGGGCTGCTCGGGATTATCGCGGCCGGCGGCGCCTATCTGCCGCTTGGCGCCGACCAGCCTCCGGCGCGGCTCGAAGGCGTCATCGCCGAGGCCGCCCCCTGCCTGATCCTCTCCGCCGAGCCCGGCCCGCCGCGCGTCGCGGGTGCCATCGCCCTGCCGCTCGCAGGGGAGGCGGCGCCCCTGCCGCCCGGGGGTCCCGACCCCGACGATCTGGCCTACGTCCTCTATACGTCCGGCTCCACCGGCCAGCCCAAGGGCGTGATGATCGCTCATGGCGGCTTCGCCAGCATGGTCCGCCACCAGATCGCGACCTTCGGCGTCGTCCCGGAGGATGGCGTGCTGCAACTCGCCGCTGCCTCCTTCGACGCCAGCCTGTCGGAAATCTTCATGGCGCTGGCTTCCGGCGCGGCGTTGGTGCTGATCGACGAGCAGGCCATCACCGACCCTGGCCGCTTCACCGCGCATCTTGCAGGTGCCGGCGTCACCGTCGCCACCATCACCCCCGCTCACCTCGCCGCCTTCGACCGGCATCCGCTGCCGAGCCTTCGCACGCTCATCATGGCCGGCGATGTCGCGGACCCGGAAATCGCGCGCTTCTATGCCGCCGGCCGCCGGGTCTTCAACGCCTATGGCCCCACCGAGGTCTCGGTCTGCGCCTCCATCCACCGCATCGCCGCCGTGGCGATAGACGGCCCAGTGCCGGTCGGCCGGGCTGTCGCCGGCAGCCGCATCCACGTGCTCGACCCCTTCGGCCGCCCACGCCCGCCCGGCGCCGCCGGCGAAATCGTCTTCGAGGGTCCAGGTGTCGCGCGTGGCTACCTCGGCCGCCAGAGCGATGCCTTCGTCGCCGCCCCAGCGGTGGATGGCGTGCCCGGCGGCCGCGCCTACCGCACCGGCGATGCCGGCCGCTTTTTGCCCAATGGCGACCTCGTCTTCCTCGGCCGCATGGACCAGCAGGTAAAACTGCGCGGCCACCGCGTCGAACCCGCCGAGATTGCCCAGGCTTTGCAGCGCCATCCGCTGGTGCGGGAGGCGCATGTCGCGCCGCTCCGCGCGCCCGGCGGGCAGACCGAACTGGCGGCGCATGTCGTGCTGCGCGACGCCGTCGAACTTTGGCCCTCGATCGCCGAGTTCTTTGTCTATGACGACCTTGCCTACGGCGCCATGGCGGGCGACGAGACGCGCAACGCTGCCTATCGCGCCGCCTTCGCCCGCCATCTGCCAGGCCGCACGGTGCTGGAAATCGGGCCGGGCGCGGAGGCCGTGCTGTCCCGCATGGCCATCGCCGCCGGCGCCAGCAAGGTCTACGCGGTCGAGATCAACCCTGTCATCGCCGAGCAGGCCCGCGCGCGCTTACGCGCCGAGGGCCTCGCCGACCGGGTCGAGGTTATCACTGGCGACATCACGACGGTGACCCTGCCCGTCCGCGCCGACGTCTGCATCAGCGAGATCGTCGGCGCCATCGGCGGCGCGGAAGGATCGGCCATCCTGATCGAGGCCTCGCGCCGCTGGCTGCGCGACCCCACCGCGCAGATTCCGGCCCGCAGCCTGACCCGCATCGCCGGGGTGTCGCTGGGTGGCCTCGCGGAGGAACTGGCCTTCCCGGCTGCGGCAGCGGCCTATGTGGATCGTATCTTCGAACAGGCCGGCCGCCGCTTCGACCTTCGCCTCTGCGTGAAAAACCTGCCGGCGGAGCGCATCCTGACCGGCGCCGACGTGCTGGAGGACCTGGATTACCGCGCGCCCCTCGCGGCCGAGGCGTGCCATGAGATCCGCCTCGACGTCACCACGCCCGGCAGTATCGACGGCTTCCTGGTCTGGCTGCATCTGATCGTCGATGCCGGCCACCCCGGGGAAGCGGTCGATATCCTTCATTCGAAGGGCAGCTGGCTTCCCGTGCTGATCCCGCTCGACGTCGCGTCACCGGAACTGCGCCCCGGCGACAGCGTGGTCGCGACCGTCACGCGCACGCTTTCGGAAAACCGGCTAAACCCGGATTTCAGGATCGTCGGCGGCTTCTACCGGGACGGCGTTGAACTCGCCGGCTTCGATGTCCGGTCCTGGCATGTCGCGCCAGGGTTCCGCGACACGCCGCTGCACCGCGCCGCCTTTGATGAAAGCGGCGCGCCGCGTCCGGCGTCGCCGCCCGCCACGCGGTTGCGCCGGCATCTGGAAGGGCTGCTGCCACCCTGGATGATGCCGACCCACATCCTGCCGCTCGACCGCATGCCGCTCAACGCCAGCGGCAAGGTGGACCGCAAGGCCCTGCCCGCGCCGCCGCGCGCCGCCGAGACGCCCACCGCCCCGCGCACGGCGGTCGAGGCCACCATCGCCGCCGTCATCGGCGAAGTGCTCGGCCTGGGCACGATCGGTACGGGGGACGACTTCTTCGCCCTGGGCGGCGATTCCATCCGCGCGATCCAGATCGCGGCGCGCCTGGGGGCGGTAGGTGTAACGCTCGGTTCCACCGACATCCTGGCCGGCCGCACCATCGCCGCGATGGCACCGCTGGCCCGCCAGCGCCACGCGGCGCCGCAGGGGCCCTGCTCCGGTCCCTTCCCGCCGACGCCTATCCAGTCCTGGTTCCTGCGCGACGCGGGCGTGGCACCAGCGCATTTCAATCAGGCGATGCTGCTGCGCTCAGCCGAACGGCTGGACCCGAAGGGGGTCGCACAGGCGCTGGACGCCTTGGCCGCCCATCACGACGCCTTACGCAGCCGCTTCGACCTGACCGGCGAAGCGCCGACCGCGGAGATCGCCGCCACCGAACCGCCCGTTCAGATAGACGTCATCGAGACCACCCTGGCCGGGCTCGAAGCGGCCTGCGCGGTGGTCCAGGCGAGCCTCGACCTCACGCGGGGTCCGGTGTTCCGGGCCGCCATCCTGCGCCTGCCCGATGCTGACCGGCTGCTCTGGGTCATCCACCACCTCGCAGTGGACTGGGTGTCCTGGCGCATCCTGCTGCCCGACCTGGAACTGGCCTATGCCGCCGGGCAACGTGGCGAGACGGTGGCCCTGCCGCCGCGCACCGATGGCTTCGCGGACTGGGCCCGCGCCATGGCGGCCGGTACCGCTGGATGGCGCGATGACGCCAAATGGTGGAAGCAGCTTGCCGCTGCCGACAGCGTCACCCTGCCCATCCCGGCCGGCGAGGACCTGGCCTCTGACGCGGTGACCATCACCACCAGCATTGACGCCGCCGGCACCGAGGCCCTGCTGGGCAGCGCCTGCCAACGGCACGACGCCGACATGCAGGACCTGCTGCTCGCCGCCCTCGCCACCGCGACCGTCCCGCTGACCGGCCCCGGCACGCTGCGCGTGATGGTTGAGGGCCATGGCCGCGACCCGTTGCTCGCCCCGCAGGATGTCAGCCGCACCGTCGGCTGGTTCACCAGCTTCCATCCGGTGGTGATCCCACTACCAACAGGGGAAGCCGTGCCGGTGGCGGAAATGCGCGCCGCGCTTCGAGGGGTTCCGCGCCATGGCCTCGGGTACCTCGCGCAGGCCGCCCGGTCTGGCGGAATCGCGGTGCCCGTCCAGATCGGCCTCAACTACCTTGGCCGGCTGGAAGAAGGCGTGGCCGGCACCGAAAGCATGTTCCGCGTGGCGGAGGAATCCTCCGGCCCCGGTGTGGACCCGCGCGCGCAGCGCCCGTTGCCCGTGGAAATCCTCGCGCATGTCGCGGATGGGCGGCTCAGCATCGCGCTGACATTCAACCCGCGCCACGCCGACCCCGCGCTCCTGCGCGCGCTGCTGGACCGGATGGCCGCCGCGCTCGCCGCCATTCCCCAGGCCACGGCGGCGCCCGACACCCGGCTGGCCGGGCTTCCCGCCTCAGCCCTCGACGCCATCCTGTCGGACTGGGACTGAGCCCATGCTACGCCGCGAGAACCTCCAGGGCCTCTATCCGCTGTCGCCGATGCAGGAGGGCATGCTGTTCCACGCGCTGCGCGACCCGGATTCCAGCGCCTATGTCGAACAACTCAGCTTCCGCATGGACCCGGCCCCACGGCGCGCCCATTTCACCGAGGTCTGGGAAACACTGTTCCGCCGGCATGACATCCTGCGCACGCTGTTTGTCCATGAATCCGCCGAGCGAGCCTTGCAGGCGGTGCTGAAGGACGCGCCCCCGCGCCTGCGCTTCGAGGATCTGTCGGCTTTGCCGCCCACCGGACAGGCCGCGCGCCTGCTGGCCTGGAAGGATGCCGACCGCCTCGCCGGCTTCCAGCTCACCGTCGCGCCACCGGTGCGGATCGCCTGTTTCGACCTCGGCGGCGGCATCGCCGAAATCGTCTTCACCCATCACCACATCCTGCTGGACGGCTGGTGCCTGGGCATCCTGCAGGAGGAATTCCTTACCGCGCTGCAGGCCATCGAGGCCGGGCGTCCCGTCGCGCTGCCGCCCACCACGCCATTCTCCCGCTACATCGAATGGCTGGGCCAGCGCGACGACGCGGCCGCCCGGCAATTCTGGCGCGGCTATGTCGCGGAGGAAGACGGCGCGCTCGCCACCCCGCTGCTCGAGTCCAGCGCCGCGCCGGCCCCGGCCGCCCATGCCTTCACGCTCGATGCCGAGGGCGCGGCGCTGCGTGCCCTCGGCATCCGCGCGGGCGTTACCCCCGCCACGGTGCTGCACGCGCTTTGGGGCGTTTTCCTCGGCCGCCTGCTGGACCGCGACGATGTCACCTTCGGCTCCGTCATCGCCAACCGCCCGGAGGAAATCCCGGGCATCGAGGGCATGCTCGGCCTTTTCATCAACACGGTCCCCGTGCGGACGGCCTGGTCGGCGCGGGAAAGTTTCCATGGCCTGCTGCAGCGCATGCAGCGCGACATGCTGGCCCGCCGCCAGCACGAATACCTGCCCCTGCCCGCCATCCAGGCGGAGGCGGGCGGCCGCACCCTGTTCGACCACCTCATGCTGGTGCAGAACTACCCGCTGGAGCAGCGCCTGCACGCCGGGGGCGCCCGCATCGACCATGTGGATCTGGTGGAGCACACGCATTACGGCCTCGCCATCACCGCCATGCCCACCGCGCCCGGCGGCGGGGTGGCCTTCCAACTCGACCACGACCTCAACCGCCTGCCCGCCGCCGAGGCGGCCCGCATCGAGCGCCAGCTGCGCCATCTCGCCGGCCTCGTCACGGCACAGCCGGATTGCCCGCTCGCCGAGCTTCCCTTCGCGCCGCCGGGCGAGGAAGCGGCTGTGGAAACCGCTGGCGCCAGCGCGCCCGCCACCATCGTCGCCCTCATCGCCGCCGCCGTCGCGGCCGGGCCCGACCGGATCGCGGTGCGCTGCGGCGATGCGGTGCTGACCTATGGCGAACTCGACGGCCTCGCCAACGCCATCGCCCATGGGCTGCGGGGGGCCATCGACCTTCGCGCCGACGACCGCGTCATCCTGCTGGCACGGCGCGGCGAGATGCTGCCCGTGGCCATGCTGGCCATCGCCAAGGCCGGCGCGGCCTATGTGCCGGTCGATCCCGACTATCCGGCGGAGCGCATCGCCCAGCTCTGCCGCGACAGTGGCGCCCGCCTCGTCCTGGCGGTCCCGTCGCCCGGCGAATCGCTGCCGGATGCCTGCCTCGACGCTATCCCCGCCGGCCTGCCCATCCTGGAGGTGAACGAACGCCCGGCGGCAATGCCGTCGCCGCCCTGCGACGGGCCCGCGCCGGACGACCTGCTCTATGTCGCCTATACCTCCGGCTCCACCGGGCAGCCCAAGGGCGTCATGGTCACGCATCGCAGCGTGGCCGCCTTCGCCGCGACGCTCGGCGATGTCTTCGGCCTGCGCCCTGGCGACAACATCCTGGCTCTGACCACCGTCACCTTCGATATTTCCGTCCTGGAACTGCTCTGTAGCCTCGCCCAGGGTCTCACCGTGACCATCGCCAGCGAGGCCGTCGCGGCCGATCCCGAACTCGTCCTCACGACCATGGCGGCGGCCGGCGTCACCGTGTTGCAGACCACCCCGTCGCGCCTGCGGATGCTGCTCGACGCCGCCGATGGCGTCTTGCCCGGGACGCTGCGTACCGTGCTGGTGGGCGGCGAGAAGCTGC
>JAQGHX010000176.1 GCA_028288745.1 Roseomonas sp.
GCATCGCGATTGCCCGGTTGTTGCTTGAGCGCGGTGCCAAGGCAGACACCTGCGGCCCCGATGGCAGAACGGCCCTGATGGTGGCCGCCATGTTCAACCGTACCGAGATCGTCGAACTGCTGTTGCAATTTGGCGCCGACGCTGCCTTGCGTGATGCGCGTGGCCTTACAGCTCAGGCTGCTGCTGAGGCCATGAGCGCACCTGACACACCGGCCCAACTGGCCCAGGCGGCTCGCCGCTCCTGATCCTGGCCAGAGAAGCCCTGGGCGTCCAGGGCTTCTCCTCTCCAAGAGGGACCGTCACTTCGCCGGGGCGACCTCTTCAGCCTGTACCTGGGCGCTGACCGGGCTGCCTTCCTCACGCTGCCCACTGGTATAGGTCGGGCCACTGCGCGGCTGGCCAGGGGCCGGCTTGCCCGGAAGGGGGGGCAGGGCCTTGGCCTTCTCAAGGTCGATCCCGGCGCCTTCCGCGACGCGGCGGCCGTAATCCTCGTCGCAATGCCACCAGTGCCAGACCATGCGCAGGGCAATGTCTTCGGGGCAGGCCTTCATGTCGGCCACCATGTTGGCGATCAGGTCGTCACGTTCCCACGGCTCAAAGCTGCGGTAGCGGTCGCCGGCCTGCTTGTAGTCAGCCTGGGTCATTGTGGTCTGGTAGCGGCCGAGATGGCCCTGCACAAACTGGTGGTGGTCCTTGGCCGGCTGCGGCGCTTCCTGCAGGCCGCCCTGGTTGCTGGGCTCGTAGTTCACATGCTTGTTGCTGCCCGCCTGGTCCACGGCATAGGTCATCTGCCCATCACGTTGATTGGTGCGCGACTGAACCTTCGGCGCGTTGATCGGCAGTTGCAGGTAGTTCGGCCCGACGCGATAGCGCTGCGTATCGGAATAGGACAGCGTGCGCCCCTGCAACATCTTGTCGTCCGAGAAGTCGATGCCATCCACCAGCACGCCGGTGCCGAAGGCTGCTTGCTCGACTTCCGCGAAGAAGTTGTCCACCGTGCGGTCGAGCACCATGCGCCCGACCTTGAGCAGCGGGAAGGCATCCTCGGGCCACCGCTTGGTATCGTCCAGCGGGTCGAAATCGAGTTCCGGGTGCTCCCTGTCCGCCATCACCTGCACGCAGAATTCCCACTCGGGGAAGTCTCCGCGCTCGATGGCCTCGTACAGGTCCTTGGTGGCGTGGCCGACCTCCTCGGCCTGGATCCTGGCCGCTTCGGGGCTGGTGAGGTTCTTCACCCCCTGCTTCGGCACCCAGGAGAATTTGGCCAGCACCGCCTCGCCTTCGTCATTCACCAGCTTGTAGGTGTTGACGCTGGAACCCTCCATGTGGCGGTAATCGGCCGGGATGCCCCAGGGGCTCTTGACCCAGGTCACGATGTGCAGCGCCTCGGGGTGGTGCTGCACGAAGTCGTAAAAGCGCCAGGCCTCCTGCCGGTTGGTCACCGGGTCCGGCTTGAACGCGTGGATCATGTCCGGGAACTTGATGGCGTCGCGGATGAAAAAGATCCGCAGGTTATTGCCGACCAAATCCCAGTTGCCGTCCTCGGTGTAGAATTTCACCGCGAAGCCGCGTGGGTCGCGTGCCGTTTCCGGGCTGTCCTTGGAGCCGATCACGGTGGAGAAGCGTACGAAGAGCGGCGTCTTCTTGCCAGCCTGGGTCAGCACCTTGGCGCGGGTGTACTTCGTCGCGGGTTCGCCGCCGATGGTCCCATAGGCTTCGAAGTAACCATGGGCTCCTGTGCCCCGGGCATGCACGACCCGCTCAGGGATGCGCTCCCGGTCGAAATGAGTGATTTTCTCGATGAACTGGTAATTCTCGAGCGTGGCCGGACCGCGCTCGCCTACACTCCGCAGGCTCTGATTGTCGCGAACCGGGTGGCCCTGTCGGGTCGTCAGAATAGGCTTCTGTGGGATGTCGGTCACGGGCGTCCTCCCTCCGGTTACACTTGTAATAGGAGGCTCAACGAATGAGCACCAATTTCGTTTAATCAAACATCCACAATAATAGTTTCAATGCGCCTTCCACTGTTGCATCCAGCCAATCGGGGCTGGATGATTTCATGCCAGAGGAGGTCAGAGATGACCCGACCGGTCGTGTCTCGTCGTACTGTGCTCGGCGCCGCGGCCATGGGCGGGGCTGTGCTGCTGTCAGGCCAGGGCGCCCGCGCGCAGGGCGCGGCACAACTGCTGAACGTCTCCTACGACCCGACGCGCGAACTCTATCGCGACTTCAATGCCAGTTTCGTGGAGCAGTGGAAGGCCCGCACCGGCCAGACCATCCGGGCCAATGCCTCGCATGGCGGGTCGGGCCGGCAGGCCCGGGCGGTGATCGACGGCCTGCAGGCGGACGTAGTGACGCTGGCGCTGGCCTATGACATCGACGCCATCGCCGGGCGCGGGCTGATCGCGACGGACTGGCAGTCCCGTCTGCCCCATAACAGCGCGCCCTATACCAGCACCATCGTCTTCCTGGTGCGCAAGGGGAACCCGAAGGGGCTGCGCGACTGGGGCGACCTGGCTAGGCCCGGCGTCGGGGTGATCACCCCCAATCCCAAGACTTCCGGCGGCGCGCGCTGGAACTATCTGGCCGGCTGGGCCTGGGCGCTGCGCCAGCCGGGTGGTGACGAGCCGGCGGCGCAGGCTTATCTGGCGCAGGTGTTCCGCAACGTCCCGGTGCTGGATACCGGCGCGCGGGGCTCCACCACCAGCTTTGTCCAGCGCGGCCAGGGCGACGTGCTGCTGGCCTGGGAGAACGAGGCGCATCTCGCCTTCGCCGAGTTCGGCGCCGACAAGTTTGACATCATCTACCCTTCTCTCTCCATCCTGGCGGAGCCGCCGGTCGCGGTGGTGGACCGCAATGTCGACCGCCGCGGCACTCGCGCCCTGGCCGAGGCCTATCTTCAGGCGCTCTACACGCCCGAAGGACAGGCGCTGGCCGCCAAACACTTCTACCGCCCGCGCGACCCGGCCGCCCTGGCCGCCGCGGGAAACCGCTTCCCCCGGCTGGAGCTGGTGACGATCGACGACTCCGTCTTCGGCGGGTGGCAGAAGACCCAGGCCAGGCATTTCGACGATGGCGGGCTGTTCGACCGGATCTACCAGCCGGGACGATGAGCATCGCCTCCCCCTTCCGGCGGCGCGACGCTCTGCCGGGCTTCGGCTTCAGCCTCGGCATCACACTGCTTTGGCTCTCAGGTATCGTGCTGGTGCCATTGCTGGCGCTGCTGCTGCGGCCGCTGGAACTGGGGCCGCTCGGCTTCTGGCATTCGGTGACGGAGCCGCGCGTGCTGGCCTCGCTGCGGCTGTCTTTCCTGGGCGCGCTGGCAGCCTCGGCGGTGAATGTGCCGCTCGGGCTGCTGGTGGCCTGGGTTCTGGTGCGCTACCGGTTCCCCGGGCGGCGGCTGCTGGATGGCGTGGTGGATCTGCCCTTCGCCCTGCCTACCGCCGTGGCCGGGCTGGCGCTCACGGCGCTCTACGCGCCGAACGGCTGGCTCGGCGCGCCGCTGGCCGCGCTGGGGGTGAAGGTGGCCTACACGCCGCTTGGCGTGGCCCTGGCCATGGGGTTCGTCGGCCTGCCCTTTGTGGTGCGCACGGTGGAGCCGGTGCTGCGCGACCTGCCGCGCGAGGCTGAGGAAGCCGCCTCCACGCTGGGCGCGACGCGGGTGCAGACGCTGTGGCGCGTGGTGCTGCCCGCACTGGCGCCCGCGCTGCTGGCCGGCTTTGCCATGGCATCCGCCCGGGCCGTCGGCGAGTATGGCAGCGTTATCTTCATCGCGGGGAACATGCCAATGGTCAGCGAGATCGCGCCCCTGCTGATCGTGGTGCGGCTGGAGCAGTTCGACTATGCGGGCGCCGCGGCGGTCGGGCTGGCGATGCTGGCGCTGTCCTTCCTGCTGTTGCTGGCGCTGAACCTGGCCAACCGCCTGTGGCGCCGCGCATGACGCCGCCCACAGCGGAGCCTGGCTGGGCGCGCGCGCTGCTGATCGGCGGGGCGGCGCTGCTGCTCGGGCTGTTCCTGCTGCTGCCGCTGGCCGCCGTCTTCACGGAAGCGCTGCGGCGTGGCTGGGCCCCGGCCTGGCAGGCCCTGTCCGACCCCGACGCGGTGGCCGCGGTCCGGCTCACGCTGCTGGTGGCCGCCATCGCCGTGCCGGTCAATACGCTGGGCGGACTGGCGGCCGCCTGGTGCATCGCCAAGTTCCGCTTCTCCGGGCGGGCGCTGCTGCTGGCGCTGATCGATCTGCCATTTTCCGTCTCGCCGGTGATCTCCGGCCTCGTCTGGGTATTGCTGTTCGGCGCGCATGGCTGGCTGGGCCCCTGGCTGCAGGAGCACGATATCCAGATCGTCTTCGCCGTACCCGGACTGGTGCTGGCCACCATCTTCGTCACCTTCCCCTTCATCGCCCGCACGCTGATCCCGCTGATGCAGGAGCAGGGGCGGGCGGCGGAGGAAGCCGCCGCCACCCTCGGCGCCTCAGGCTGGCAGACCTTCCGCCGCGTGACGCTGCCCGAGATCCGCTGGGCGCTGCTCTCCGGCGTGCTGCTGTGCAATGCCCGCGCGATGGGCGAGTTCGGTGCCGTCTCCGTCGTCTCAGGCCATATCCGCGGAGAAACCAACACGATGCCGCTGCATGTCGAGATCCTCTACAACGAGTACCAGTTCGCCGGCGCCTTCGCGGTGGCAGCGCTGCTGGCGCTGCTCGCCCTCGTCACGCTCGGCGCCAAGACATTGCTGGAGCGTGGCGGTACGCCGCGGAGCCTCGCCGCGTGAGTGTCACGGTAAGCCGCCTGACGCGCCGCTTTGGCCCGGTGCTGGCCTTGCGGGAGGTGGAACTCGGGGTCCGGCAGGGCGAGTTCGTGGCGTTGCTCGGCCCTTCCGGCTCGGGCAAGACGACGTTGCTGCGTATCCTGGCGGGGCTGGATTTCGCCGATGCCGGTACGGTGGAGATCGATGGTGAGGACATGTCGGCGGTGCCGGCGCGGGCCCGCAACATCGGCTTCGTGTTCCAGAACTACGCGCTGTTTCGCCACATGACCGTGTTCGAGAACGTCGCCTTCGGGTTGCGTGTGCGGCCGCGCGCCACTCGCCCGCCCGGGGCCGAGATCACCCGCAGGGTGCGCCGTCTGCTGGAGAGGATGCAGATCGGTGAGTTGGAGCGGCGCTTGCCGGAGCAGATATCGGGCGGGCAGCGGCAGCGCGTGGCGCTGGCCCGTGCCCTGGCCACCGAGCCGCGCCTGCTGCTGCTCGACGAGCCGTTCGGCGCGCTGGATGCTGAGGTGCGCAAGGGCCTTCGCCGCTGGCTGCGCGAGTTGCACGCGGAACTGGGCCTGACCAGCCTGTTCGTCACCCACGACCAGGAGGAAGCCCTGGAACTGGCCGACCGGGTGGCGGTGATGCAGGCCGGGCAGGTGGCGCAGTTCGATAGCCCGGCGGCACTGGTGGCGCAGCCGGCCAACGCCTTCGTCGCCGGCTTCCTGGGCCACGCGGCGCGGCTGCCGGCGCGGCTGGCGGGAGATGCGCTGCATTTCGATCCTTTGCCGCTGCCACCCTTGCCACGTACCGCGCTGCTGCGCGGCGTGGCGGTGGAGGGCGCTGTGCTGGCCTTCATCCGCGCCCATGAATGGGACATCGCCCCTGCCGTGGCGGGGGAGGGTAATGCCGTGGTGCGCAGTTGCCGGCCCGCTGGCGGCCATACCCATGTCGAACTCGATCTGGGCGGATATGTCATCGAGGCCGAGGCAGCGCATGGCCTGCTAAATTATGGTCAGCCCTGCCTGCTGCGCCCCCGCGCCGCCCGCGTCTTCCCGGCCTGACGAGGGTCTGCTGGGAGACATACGCTCCGCCGAACAATACCGGCACGGGCACGGCCGCCTTCTGAGAGCCCTTGTGTGGACGGCCCTACGACGCGAGGGGGATGTGACGTTGTGGCGCCGCGGCCGGGTGCGGTCATGTGTCCGGCCTGTTGGCGCGGCTCTCATGGCCGCTGGCCCTGATGCCATCCGCGGCCCGGCTCCCGATCAGTTTGTCGCGCTCTGGAGCGCACGGCTTTCAACGGAGTGTGCTGGCCACCGGGCTCGACCGGTGTGCAATCACGTCGTCATCACCCTCGCTACTCCACCGGCTGCGGCGATGGCCGGCGGGGTCTCTCACGGCCTTATGCCGCGATGGCCTGGGCTGCGTGCGGCCAGGGGGACGATAGGTGCCGCCCCTGGTCAGCAGGGCCCGGACGATCCGTGCCGTCTTGTTGGCGGGCGCCACGGCGGCGGGCTTGGCCGGGCGCCGTTCCCAGAGCCCTTCGAGCCAACTGGCCTTGCCGGCTGCTTTGGTTCTGGCATGGTCCCGCCCGCCAGATACCATGCGGATGCGGGAACCTCCGATGCCATGCGCTCCGCCGCGGCGGCGTCATCGGCCCGCTCATAGGCGAAGGGGCGCATGTCAGCGGCTCTCCATCAGCGGCTTCGCTTGCTGCACCGCCGCCACGATCTTCGGATAAGCGGCGCAGCGGCAGAGATTGCCGCTCCTGTATTTGCGGATATCATCCGCCGTATTCGCGTGGCCTTCCGGCACGCAGGCGATGGCAGAGAGAATCTGTCCTGGCCTGCAATAACCGTATTGATAGGCATCCTGTTCCAGGAAGGCCTGCTGCATCGGGCGCAGCGGGTCGTGTTCGCCGGCCAGCCCCTCAATGGTGGTTGTTCTCCGCGCTCTGCGCTGCCACAGCCAGGATGAAGCAGGCCAGCACACGCCGCCCGTCCATCAGCACCGTGCAAGCGCCGCATTGCCCCAGGTCGCAACCCTTCTTGGTTCCGGTCAGGCGACCGGGTGGTAATGGGCTTGCGGTCCGCAGCGTGTGCCAGAACCGCCTCGCCAAACAGTTCCGCTACTGCGAGCACGGCAGCGCCCTGATGTTCAGTGGCTGCCGGCTGGATGGAGCCGGCCCGCTCCGGCGAAGATGGCGAGACGCTGGTCGGGCGGTTCGCTATGTCAGCGCACCCGGCGAAAGCGTCTGCTCAATCCCGGCGCATCAGTAGACGATGAACCCCTTGATGGCGTCCATCATTGCTTCCGGCTCGTCGGCACGAATGGAGTGGCTGCTGTGCTCGAAGATTTTCAGGTCCGAACCCGGGATCAGGCGGTGGATCTCCTCGGAAAATTCCGGTGCGCAGATCCAGTCATGGCGTCCGCCCAGGACCAGCGTCTTGGCGGTGACGCGGGAGAGCTCAGGGCGGATATCATAGTTGCGCAGGAACCCGCCAGGGCGGAAGGCACGGTTCAGCGCCAGCGGCTCGTGCAGCGTGCGGCGGCGCGCGTCGGTGCCGGCCTTCGGGTCGTGCTTGACGGAATAAAGCGGCGCCATCACGGCGTAGTAGTGCTGCACCTCTTCCAGCGTGTTGAGCGTACCGTCCCACAACATTTGGCAGACACGCTGCTGCTCGGGCGTGCCGCGCCCGCGGACGATCTCTTGCGCGCGTTCGTTAAAGCCAGAATGCGCGGCGGTGACGACGCAGACCAGGTGCGACACCGAATCCGGGTAGCGCGCGGCATGGGCCATGGCGACCATGCCGCCATAGCTGGTGCCGATGGAGACAATGGGTCCGAGGCCGAGATACTGGCGCAGCGCCTCCATGTCCTCCACATTCTCGTCGAGCGTATAGGTCTCGGGGTCGCCCTTGGCGGAACGCCCCTGGCCACGATGATCGATATAGACAAGCTGCATCCGCTCCGCGAGCGGCGAGAAGCCGGGCTTGAAGCCGCTATGGTCGCCGCCCGGGCCGCCATGCAGCACGAAGGCGACAGGCCGCTCGCGCATGCGAGGGCCATCCGGCACCAGCCCCATGCCCTCGACATCGAAATAGATCTCTGTTCCGCGAATGCGCGCGCGCATGTCATTTCCTCCGCTGCTGGATTCCGGTAGAGTTTCTGGCACGTCTGATCGCGCTGGTGAATTCCGTCGCGGCATATTTTGGAAAGAATTCCATGCCCCTTCCCAATCTGACGCGCCGTTCCACACTCGCGCTGCCTTTGCTCGGGGCAGCGGCGGCTCTCTCGCGGCCAGCCTTGGCGCAGGGGCCGGCCGCGCGCACGCTGCGCTTCGTGCCCAGCGCCAATCTCTCGACGCTCGACCCGCTCTGGTCGGCGGCGCTGATCGCTTTCACCTATGGCTACATGGTCTATGACCAACTCTACGGGCTGGATGACAGTCTGACGCCGCAGCCGCAGATGGTGGCGGGCCACGAGCTTTCCGATAACGACCGCACCTGGCGCTTTACCCTGCGAGACGGCCTGATGTTCCATGATGGCGAGCCGGTACGCGCGCGCGACTGCGTGGCTTCCATCAAGCGCTGGGCGCAGCGCGAGCCTTTCGGCCAGTACCTGGTCACGCAGCTCGACGAAATGCGTGTGCTGGGCGATAAGCATTTCGAAATCAGATTGAAGACTCCTTATCCGCTGCTGACCTACGGGCTGGGCGCCACGGCCTGCTTCATCATGCCGGAGCGCTCGGCGCAGGTGGATGCCTTTACGGCCGTGACCGAAACCGTTGGCAGTGGGCCCTTCCGCTTCCTGCGCGACGAGTGGAACAGCGGCTCCAGTGCCGCCTTCGCGCGCTTCGAGAAATACGTGCCGCGCCAGGAGGCCCCGGCCTTCTGGTCCGGCGGCAAGGTGGCACATCTGGACCGTGTCGAATGGATCGTCATGCCGGATCCTGCCACCGCCGCCGGCGCGCTGCGCAATGGCGAGGTGGATTGGCTGGAGCGCCCGCTCTTCGACCTCGTGCCGCAGATGAAGCGCCTGCCCGGGATCCGCAGCGAGGTGGTGGACCCGCTGGGCTCGCTGGCCATGATCTACCTGAACACGCGCACGGGCCCGTTTGCCGACGCGCGGCTGCGCCGGGCGCTGATGCCCGCCGTGCGGCAGGAGGATTACATGGGCGCCGTGGTGGGCGACCAATCCGAACTGGCCAGGACCGGCGTGGGTTTCTTCATCCCCGGCTCGCCCTATGCCAGCGCCGCAGCCATGGAGGCGCTGAACACGCCGCGCGATATCGACCTCGCCCGCAAGCTGGTGCGCGAGTCCGGCTATGACGGCACGCCGATCGTGCAACTTGCCACGCCGGACAGCCCGACGCTGAACCCGCTCTCCGAGGTGACGCGGGCGATGTTCTTGGAAATTGGCCTGAAGGTCGATTATCAGACCATGGACTGGGGCACGTTACTCAACCGCACCCGCAGCCGCGACACCTCGCAGCCCTGGCATTGCTACGCCGTGACGTGGTCCGGCCTCTGGGTCAGCAACCCCGGCAGCAGCATTCCACTCTACGGCGAGGTGCCGGACCCGGCGATGATGACGTTGAAGTCGGACTGGCTGCAGGCGCCGGACCTGCCTGCGCGCAAAAACATGGCCGAGGCGATGCAGCGTAAAGCCTTCGAGAACCCGCCCTTCATCCCGCTCGGCCAGTGGCGCACGCCGCAATTGATGCGGGACAACGTGACGGATGTCGTGAAGGCTTCGACGGCCGTGTTCTGGAACGTGCGGAAGCGCTGAGAGCCGGTTAGCGGCATGACGCTGGTGGCGGCGGCCGGTGGGCGCCGCTGACCATCATGGGGTGAGCTTCGGGTGGGAGGCATCCTCCGCCATGGGGAAGGTGCCCCTCGCAGCCCTGTCCGGCCTGGAGCCTGACCGCGGTCGGCGACGGATACTGTGTGGAGGACGCGCAGCCTGGTCATGGCAGGGTGCGGCCCTGCCTCAGGTTCGGCGCTGCTGGCGCCCGTCTCTCCGCGCGCCAGCACCAAGCCCAACGCCTCTGTCCGCTCGCGGCTCTCGCTCTGGCAGCGGTCTTTTAGGGCGCCGGCCGGTGTCGGCAGGCTCTGGCGGGGCTATCGAACCCGCCTGATATGTCAGCGCGAGGTTGCATGATCCGGCATTCTAAGGTGAGTTGGGGCTACGGACTGGCACGCAGGCGGGGGCGAGGCTGTTTTTTGGAGAGTTTCATGACGATCGCTGACCTGTTTCCTGCCGCGGACGGCGTTCTCAGCCTGGCTCCGACAAACAAGACCCAGTTGCTCGACCTGCTGGCTGGCGAAGCCGCCACGCGACTGGACCGGCCGAAAGAAGAAATACTCGACGCCTTGCTGGCGCGTGAGCGGCTGGGCTCGACCGCGCTGGGGCGCGGCGTGGCCATGCCGCATACGCGGCTCGAGGGCGTGGACACCCAGCTCGCCCTGCTGGCGCGGCTGACCCGCCCCATCGATTTTGATGCCCGCGACGGCGAGCCGGTGGACCTCGTCTTCCTGGTACTATGGCCTGAGGCGGCGTCGGAGGGCTTCCTGCCCGCCCTGTCCAATATCTGCCGTGTCCTGCGCGATAACCAGCTTCCCCGCCAGCTTCGCCAGGCAAAATCCGGCGCCGAGGCCCTCTCCATGCTCCAGGCCTCCGATCCGGCGGGGTCCGGCCAGCCCTGATGCCTTCCGGCGCCCCTTAACGGGCCGCCGCAGCCCCGACACTATGGAGAGCACGGCGCCCGATGCCTGACGCCCTTTACCTCTCGACCGCGATCGGCCTGCCCTATCTCGGGGCCCTGGTCGCGGCGCTGCTCCCTTCCAACGCCCGCAACCTCGAGGCATGGCTGGCGGGGGGCGTGGCGCTCCTGTGCCTCGTCATGGTGTGGCTCTGCTACCCGGCGGTAGCCAGCGGCGAGGTGGTGCGCTTCGAAATCCCCTGGGCGCCGGATCTCGGCCTTAACCTCGTCCTGCGCATGGACGGGCTGGCCTCGGTCTTCGCGGCGATGGTCGCCGGTATTGGGTTCCTCGTCGTGCTCTACGCGCGCTATTACATGTCGCAGGACGACCCGATCCCGCGCTTCTTCGCCTTCCTGCTGGCCTTCATGGGCTCGATGATGGGGCTGGTGCTCTCGGGCAACCTGATCCAGCTTGTCTTCTTCTGGGAACTGACCAGCCTCTTCTCCTTCCTGCTGATCGGCTACTGGCAGCATGCCGCCCCGGCGCGGGATGGCGCCCGCATGGCATTGACCGTGACCTCCGCCGGCGGCCTGGCGCTCTTCGCCGGCATGCTGCTGCTGGGCCATATCGTCGGCAGCTACGACCTCGACCGCGTGCTGGCCGCCGGGGATGTCATCCGCGCCCATCCGCTGTACCTGCCCGCGCTGATCCTCATCCTGCTCGGCGCCCTGACCAAGAGCGCGCAGTTCCCGTTCCACTTCTGGCTGCCGCATGCGATGGCGGCACCCACCCCGGTCTCCGCCTACCTGCATTCCGCGACGCTGGTGAAGGCCGGTATCTTCCTGATGGTGCGGCTCTGGCCGGTCCTGGCGGGCACCGAGGCCTGGTTCTGGATCGTGGGCACCTCCGGCCTCATCACGCTGCTGCTCGGCGCCTATGTCGCGATCTTTCAGCATGACCTGAAGGCCCTGCTGGCCTATTCGACCATCAGCCATCTCGGCCTGATCACCCTGCTGCTCGGCCTCAACAGCGAGCTGGCGATGGTGGCCGCCATCTTCCACACCATGAACCACGCGACCTTCAAGGCCTCGCTCTTCATGGCCGCCGGCATCATCGACCATGAGACCGGCACGCGCGACATCCGGCGATTGAGCGGGCTGAACGAGACGATGCCCTTCACCGCCCGGCTGGCGCTGGTCGCCGCCGCCGCCATGGCCGGCGTGCCGCTGCTGAACGGCTTCATCTCCAAGGAGATGTTTTTCACCGAGGCGCTGACGGCTTCCACCACACCCTCGTTGCTGCACAGTATCCTGCCCGCCGCCGCGACCATCGCCGGCATCTTCGCCGTCACCTATTCGCTGCGCTTCATCCACGGCGCCTTCTTCGGCCCCGATACCGGCGACCTGCCGCGCCAGCCGCACGAGCCGCCGCAATGGATGCGCGTACCGGTCGAGGTGCTGGTCTTCGGCTGCATGGTGGTCGGCATCCTGCCGGCCGCGACGATCGGGCCTTTCCTGGACGTGGCGGTGCGCTCGGTTCTGGGCGATGCCACGCCGGAATACAGCCTGGCGGTCTGGCACGGCTTTAACCTGCCGCTGGTGATGAGCCTGATCGCGCTGGCCGGCGGCGCGCTGCTCTACCGGCTGCTGCAGCGCCACCTGAACGCGGGCGTCGACGGCACGCCGCTGCTGCGCGGGCTGGATGGCCGCCGGATCTTCGACCTGACCATGGTTTTCCTCTCCTGGCGCTTCGCCCGCACGCTGGAACGCCTGCTCGGCACCAGCGGCCTGCAGATGCAGCTGCGTCTGCTGGTCTGCGCGGCCTTCCTGGCGGCGGCCCTGGCGCTGCTGCCCTACGGCCTCAGCCCCGGCGGTGTGGCGCTGACGGATGCGGACCCCGTGGTGGCGCTGATGTGGCTGGTGGGCGCCGCCTGCGCCATCGGCGCGGCCTACCAGGCCAAGTACCACCGGCTGGCGGCGCTGATCCTGCTGGGCGGGGCAGGGCTGGTGACCTGCCTGACCTTCGTCTGGTTCTCAGCGCCCGACCTCGCCCTGACCCAGTTGCTGGTCGAGGTGGTGACCACCGTCCTGCTGCTGCTCGGCCTGCGCTGGCTGCCCCGGCGGGACGAGAACGCGGGCGCCGGCGACCTGCTGGCCCGGCTGCGCCGCTATCGCGACTTCGCCATCGCCGTCGCCGCCGGCGCGGGACTGACGGCGCTTTCCTACGCCACCATGACCCGCGCCTCGCCGGAGGGCATTTCCAGGGCCTTCCTGGAGCGCGCCTATACCGAGGGCGGCGGCACCAACGTGGTCAATGTCATCCTAGTCGATTTCCGCGGCTTCGACACGCTGGGCGAGATCACGGTGCTGGGCATCGTGGCGCTGACCGTCTTCGCGCTGCTGCGCCGCTTCCGCCCGGCGACGGAGAGCATCGGGGTGCCGGACCAGCAGCGGGGCGAGGCGCGGGACTGGCTGGCGATCCCGGCGGTCATCATGCGGCTGCTCTTCCCGGTGATCTGCGTCACCGCCATCTTCCTGCTGCTGCGGGGGCATGACCTGCCGGGTGGCGGCTTCGTGGCGGGGCTGATGATGTCCGTCGCGGTGCTGCTGCAATACATGGCGGGCGGCACGCGCTGGGTCGAGGACCACCTCCGGGTGCATCCGTTGCGCTGGATGGGCCTCGGGCTGCTGCTCGCGGCCGGCACCGGGATGGGCGCCATCGTGGTGGGCCGGCCTTTCCTGACTTCCTATTTCGCCTATGCCGACCTGGGCTGGCTCGGCCGCCTGCCGGTGGCCAGCGCCATGCTCTTCGACATCGGCGTCTTCACCCTGGTCTTCGGGGCCACGGTCCTGATGCTGATCGCCATCGCGCACCAGTCGGTGCGCAGCCAGCGGGCCGCACCGCCGGCCATGGCCGCCCTGGAAGGGGACGACTGATGGAACTCATCCTGGCCCTGAGCATTGGCGTGCTGGGCGGCTCCGGCGTCTGGCTGCTGATGCGGCCGCGCACTTTCCAACTGATCATCGGACTCTCGCTGCTCGCCTATGCGGTCAACCTGTTCATCTTCAGCATGGGCCGCTTCCCCGTTGGCGCACCGCCGGTGCTGGAGCCGGGGACGGCCGGCGACCCGGCGCATTTCGCCGACCCCCTGCCGCAGGCGCTGGTGCTGACCGCCATTGTCATCGGCTTCGCGACGACGGCGCTGTTCCTGGTGGTGATGCTCGCCTCGCGCGGCCTGACCGGCGGCGACCATGTGGATGGCAAGGGGCGCGACCGTTGAGCGGCTGGCTGCAACATCTGACAATTTTGCCGATCCTGCTGCCGCTGCTGGCAGGCGCGGTCATGATCCCGCTGGAGGACCAGAAGGGGAGGGTGCGGGCGACGCTCGGCATCGCCTCCGCCCTGGCGCTGCTCGCGGTCGCCATCGCCCTGGCGGTGCAGGCCCATGCCGGGGGCGCCGGCACGGTCAGCGTCTACCGGCTCGGCAACTGGCCGGCGACCTTCGGCATCGTGCTGGTGGTCGACCGGCTCTCGGCGCTGATGCTGGTGCTGACGGCGGTACTGGGGCTCTCGGCGCTCATCTTCTCGCTTACCCGCTGGCAGCGGATGGGCTCGCATTTCCATGCCCTGTTCCAGTTCCAGCTGATGGGCCTGAACGGTGCCTTCCTGACTGGCGACCTGTTCAACCTGTTCGTCTTCTTCGAGGTGCTGCTGGCCGCCTCCTACGGCCTGGCGCTGCACGGCTCGGGCGTGGCGCGGGTCAAGGCGGGACTGCACTACATCGCCATCAACCTGGCGGCGTCGCTGCTCTTCCTGATCGGCGTCAGCATGATCTACGGCGTCGCCGGCACGCTGAACATGGCGGATCTCGCCGCCCGCATCCCCGCCATCCCGGTCGGGAACCGGCCGCTACTGGAAGCCGGTGCCGCGATCCTCGGCATGGCCTTCCTGGTCAAGGCGGCGATGTGGCCGCTCGGCTTCTGGCTGCCTCGCACCTATGCCGCCGCCAGCCCGCCGGCCGCCGCCATTTTCTCGCTGATGAGCAAGGTTGGCGTCTACGCCGTGCTGCGGCTGTCGCTGCTGCTGTTCCGCGACGATGCCGGCGCCTCGGCGGGCTTCGGCGGCGACTGGCTGCTGGCGGGCGGCATCATGACCATCGGCTTCGGCGCGATCAGCGTGCTCGCCACGCAGGACCTGGCGCGGCTGGCCAGCGCCAGCGTTCTGATCTCCTCCGGCACGCTGCTGGCTGCGGTGGGCGCGGGGCAGGTGGCCGTCACCGGCGGGGCATTGTTCTACCTGGCCAGCTCGGCGCTGGCGATCGGCGCCTTCTTCCTGCTGATCGAGCTGATGGAGCGCGGCCGCGAAGTGGGCGCGGACGTCCTGGCGGTGACGCTGGAAGCCTTCGGCGATGGCCAGGAGAAGGACGAGGAAGACGATGACGAGATCGGCGTCCCCATCCCCGCCACCATGGCCGTGCTGGGCCTCAGCTTCCTGTGCTGCGCCCTGCTGCTGGCGGGGCTGCCGCCCCTCTCGGGCTTCATCGCCAAGTTCGCCATGCTGAGCGGCATCCTGAACCCGGCGGGGCTGGGCCAGGGGCCGGCGGCGGTCTCGGCAAGCGGCTGGGCCTTGCTGGTGGCGCTGGTCCTGTCGGGACTGGCGACGGTCATCGCCATGACCCGCGCGGGCATTCGCATTCTCTGGGCGACCTCGGGGCGGACGGTGCCGAGGGTCGGCGTCGTCGAAATCGCGCCGGTGCTGCTGCTGCTCACGCTGGGCGCCGGCATGACGGCCGGCGCGGGGCCGGTGCTGCGCTACATGCAGGCAGCCGCGGTGTCGCTGCACGCGCCGCAGGATTACATCCGCCAAGTGATCGGGCAAAACAAATGAGGCGCCTGTTGCCTCACCCCATCGTCTCGGCCGCGCTCTTTGTCATGTGGCTTTTGCTCAATGAGAGCATCGCGCCCGGGCCGATGCTCGTCGGCGCCGTGCTGGCCGTGCTGGGGGGCTGGGCCCTGGCGCTGCTGAAGCCGGGGCGGACGAGACTCCGCCGCCTGGGTGTCGCCCTGAGGCTGGCTGGCGTGGTCGTGGCCGATCTCGTGCGGTCCAATATCGCCGTCACGCAGGTGATCCTGCACCGGCGGCGTGACCGTCGCGCGGGCTTCCTCCGCATCCACCTCACCTTGCGGAACCCCCAGGCGCTCGCGGTGCTGGCCTGCATCCTCACCGCCACACCCGGCACCGCCTGGGTGGAGTATGATACAGAGGATGGCTGGCTCCTGCTCCATGTGCTCGACCTGATCGACGAGGCCAGTTGGGTGAGCATCGTCAAGGACCGCTACGAACGGCCGCTGATGGAGATCTTCCAATGAGCGTGACGCTGCTGACCTGGTCGCTGATGATCGCGCAGATCATGCTGGGCCTCGCCTTCGTCTGCGCCACCTACCGCGTGCTGCGCGGCCCGCGCGCACAGGACCGGGTGGTCGGGCTGGACACGCTCTATGTGAACGGCATGCTGCTGCTGCTCACCTTCGGCATCCGCTCCGGCACCGTCCTCTATTTCGAGGCGGCGCTGGTGATCGCGCTGCTCGTCTTCGTCAGCACGGCGGCCCTGGCGAAATTCCTGATGCGGGGCGAGGTGATCGAATGACTGGTATCGTGGACCTGCCGCTCTGGGCGGCGGTGCCGGTGGCAGTGCTGCTGCTCGTCGGTGCGGGCTTCACGCTGACGGGCTCCATCGGGTTGCTGAGGCTGGGCAGCTTCTACGAGCGCCTGCACGCCCCGACCCTCGGCACCTCGCTGGGCGTCGGCTGCATCCTGCTGGCCTCGATGGTCTTCTTCTCAGTACTGCAGACGCGGCTGGTGGTCCATGAAGTGCTGGTCGGTATCCTGGTGGTGGTGACCACGCCGGTCACGCTGATGCTGCTGGCCCGGGCGGCGCTGCACCGCGACCGCCTGGAAGGCGATGACAAGGTGCCACGCTCGGCCCGGCCGCCGGACCCCTCCGCTTAACGCCACGAATTCGTGATGGGTGCGCCCTGGAGCCGGTGAGCAGCGCCGGTCGCGGGGGCGGCTGCCGCATCCCACGGTCTTCTTCAGCGGTGCGTCGTATGCTGCCCGATGTCCATCTCCTGTTCGCCGGGCCGCAGGCCGAGAGCGCGGCGATGCCGGCCCGCCTGCGCCGCGGCCCGAGGCTGAGGCATTGGCGTCCCCGGTGCTTCCGGCTAACATATGGCCGTTGTTCCTGGGGTGCCCGTGCAGCGCGGGCTGAGACGGCGGTGCCGAACCCATCGAACCTGATCCGGGTCATGCCGGCGAAGGGATGGAAAACAGCGGCCCAGGCACCGGCCATCCCTTCCCGTCATGGCCTATTGCTGGAAGGGTTCTGCCGTGGAGACAGGATGCATGGCCGGTACGCGACCCAGGATCCTCGTGATCGGGGCTGGTGTGACCGGACTGGTAACGGCGACGGTGCTGGCCGAGCGTGGCGCGGAAGTCTCCGTTATCCACCGAGCCGACCCCGCCACGCGCGCATCCCACTTCGCGGGTGGCATGCTGGCCCCCTGGTGCGAGGCCGCCGATGCCTCGGCCGCCCTGATGGGGCCGGGTGCGGAGGCCATCGATTGGTGGGCGGGCCATTTCACGGAAACCCGCCGCCAGGGCAGCCTGCTGGTCGCCGCGCGGCGCGACCTGGGCGAGCTGAACCGCTTCGCCCGCCGCACGACGCATTACCGGATATGCGGCGCGCCCGACATCGCGGCGCTGGAACCCGACCTGGCCGGCCGCTTCGAGCAGGGCCTGTTCTTCGCGGCGGAAGCGCATCTGGACCCGCGTGCCGCGCTCGCCACGCTCGCCACAGGGCTGGAGCGGCGTGGAGTAGCCATCCGCGCCGGCGAAGCGACGGAGCGCGACCATGACGGCTTTAACCACGTCATCGACTGCCGCGGCCATGCCGCCGCGCCGGCGCTGCCCGACCTGCGCGGCGTGCGCGGCGAGATGATGCTGCTGCGCTGCCCGGGCGTGGCGCTGCACCGCCCGGTGCGGCTGTTGCATCCCCGCATCCCGCTCTATGTCGTTCCGCGCGGGAATGATTGCTACATGGTGGGCGCCACGATGATCGAGAGCGCCGACCGTCGTGCCGTCACCGCCCGCTCCGCGATGGAAATGCTGAACGCCGCTTACGCGCTGCATCCGGCCTTCGGGGAAGCCGAGATCCTGGAGACCGGCAGCAACATCCGCCCCGCCTTCCCGGACAACATGCCCCTGTTGCGGCAGGAGGGAAACGTCCTGCACCTTAACGGCATGTACCGGCACGGCTTCCTGCTCTCGCCCGCCTTCGCCCGCCGCGCGGCCGTGATCGTCCTCGGCGAGGACACCACCCAGCCTGGAGAGGCAGCATGAACATCATCGTCAACGGCAAGCCGAGAACCGTCGCCGCGACCACCCTGGCCGAGATGCTGGCCGAGTTGGGCTATGCCGGCCTTCGCGTCGCCACGGCCCATGACAGCGAGTTCGTCCCCGCCGTGCGCCGCGCCGAATGCCGCCTGCGCGACGGTGACAAGGTCGAGATCCTCGGCCCCATGCAGGGAGGATAAGCGGATGCGCGTCTATGGCGTCGAACTGCCGTCGCGGCTGCTGCTCGGCACCGCGCTCTACCCGTCCCCCGCCATCATGGCCGATGCGATCCGTGCCTCGGAGGCTGCGGTCGTCACGGTGTCGTTGCGCCGGGAGGGCGCGCAGGCCGATGACGGCGCAGGGGCCGGCCAGCGTTTCTGGGGGCTGGTCCGCGACCTCGGCGTGCGGGTGCTGCCCAACACGGCGGGGTGCCATTCGGTGAAGGAGGCAGTGCTGACGGCGCATATGGCGCGCGAGGTGTTCGGAACCCCCTGGATCAAGCTGGAGGTGATCGGCGAGGACGACACCCTGCAGCCCGATGTCTTCGGCCTGGTGGAAGCGGCGCGTATCCTGACCCAGGATGGCTTCCAGGTTTTCCCCTATACGACAGAGGATCTGGTGGTGGCTGGCCGCCTGCTCGATGCGGGCTGCGAGGTGCTGATGCCCTGGGGGGCGCCCATCGGCTCCGGGCGCGGCCTCAACAACCCTTACGCGCTGCGATCCATGCGCGCGCATTTTCCGGATGTGCCGCTGATCGTCGATGCCGGAATCGGGCTGCCCTCCCACGCCGCCGCCGCCATGGAAATGGGCTATGACGCTGTGCTGCTGAACACCGCCGTGGCCAGGGCCGGGGATCCCGTCGCCATGGCACGCGCAATGGCCCGCGCGGTCGAGGCCGGCCGCCTGGCCTATGAGGCCGACCCCATCGAGCCCCGCGACATGGCAGCACCTTCGACACCCGTCATCGGCGCGGCGGTGTTCACGTGACGCTGCCGTCCCGCTTCTACCCGGTGGTGGCGGACGTGGCCTGGGTCCGCCGGCTGGTGCCCGCCGCCAGGCTGATCCAGCTTCGCCTCAAGGATCTGCCGGAGGCGGAGATCCGCCGGCAGGCCGCCGAGGCGGCGGCGATCTGCCGTGCCCATGGCGCGCTGCTCGTGCTGAACGACCATTGGCGCGTCGCAATCGACCTGGGCCTCGACGCGCTTCATCTCGGCCAGGAAGACCTCGCGGTTGCCGACCTGCCCGCCATCCGCGCCGCCCGGCTGCGGCTGGGCATCAGCACGCATTCCGAGGCGGAGCTGGACAACGCGCTGGCGGCCGGGCCCGACTATGTAGCCCTGGGACCGATCTACCCGACCACCTTGAAGGTCATGCCCTGGGCGCCGCAGGGGCTGGCCAGGATCGGCCTTTGGAAGCGCCGCATCGGCGCCTGCCCGCTGGTGGCGATCGGCGGCGTCACGCTGGAGCGTGCGCCCGGTTGTCTCGCCGCCGGTGCGGATTGCGTGGCTGTTGTCTCGGATGTCACCGGCCATGCCGCGCCCGAGCAACGGGCGCGCGAGTGGCTCTCCGCCGTCGATACCGGCCCGGGCCACCGGGCACCGGCATCCGGCCGGGCCGGATAGACCGGCAACGCACCGGCGTTGCGACAATGCCCGGCCGACGCACTTGACGATGGCCCCGGCCCAAGCGCGTCAGCCAGCGCCATCCGGGCAGCCTTGCAGCAGAAAGGTATATGTCATGGCGCCCCCGATATCGCTAGAGCGTGATCGCTTCAGGAGGAATCACCGAAAAACGTGGATCATGTGAAGAAACAGCGTGCTGGAGCGGGTGCAGTGAGCCCCTGCGAACGGAACCTGCTCCAGCAGTACCGGTGACAAGAATGGTGTGCCGGTTCAAAGAGAATGGCGATTTTGCTGGCGCCATCATCAGCGCGAAGCCCGCCGGCCCCGCCGCCGTGCTGGAGGAGGTGCTGCTGCGACTTGATCGTTTGAACAAGGCGGCCTCACTGCTCCGCTGGTCCGCGCCACCGAGTAATGGCCGCGCCGCTACCTGAACAGGACAAGTTTGATGGACCAGATGACTGCCGAGACTGACCCCCCTGCCGACCTGCGCGCTGAGGTGGCGAAGCTCTGCGCGCGCTTCCCGGGTGAATACTGGCGCCAGAAGGATGCGGCGCGTGGCTACCCGACGGAATTCGTGCAGGCGCTGACCGAGGCGGGTTACCTCAGTGCCTTGATCCCGGAGGAATACGGCGGCGCCGGGCTCGGGCTTTCCGCCGCGGCGGCGATCCTGGAAGAGGTGCAGCGCCAGGGCTGCAACGGCGCCGCCTGCCACGCGCAGATGTACACCATGGGCACCATCCTGCGGTATGGCAGCGGCGCGCAAAAGCAGGAATACCTGCCGAAGATCGCGAGCGGTGAGTTGCGCCTGCAGGCCTTTGGCGTGACGGAGCCGACCAGCGGCACCGATACCACCGCGTTGCGCACCTTCGCCCGGAAGGAAGGTGACAAGTACATCGTCAACGGCCAGAAGATCTGGACCAGCCGGGCCGAGCATTCGGACCTGATGCTGCTTCTGGCCCGCACCACCCCGCGCGACCAGGTGACGAAGAAGACCGAAGGCCTCTCCACCTTCATCGTGGATATGCGCGGGGCACTGGGCAAGGGGCTGACCATCCGGCCCATCCGCACCATGATGAATCACAATTCCTGTGAAGTTTTCTTCGACAACATGGAAGTGCCGGCGGAAAACCTCGTCGGCACCGAAGGCAAGGGCTTCCGCTATATTCTGGACGGGATGAATGCCGAGCGGCTGCTGATTGCCAGTGAATGCATCGGCGACGCCAAATGGTTCATCGGAAAGGCCGTGAACTACGCCAAGGAGCGCGTGCTCTTTGGCCGGCCGATCGGGCAGAACCAGGGCGTGCAGTTCCCCATCGCCAAGGCCTATGCCCAGATGCGCGCCGCCGAGGCCATCGTCCACAAGGGTCTGGAGAGATTCGAACGCGGCGAAAAATGCGGCGAGGAAGCCAATATGGGCAAGATGCTGGCCGCCGAGGCGAGCTGGGCGGCGGGCGAGGCCTGCGTGCAGACCCATGGCGGCTTCGGCTTCGCGGAGGAATACGACGTGGAGCGGAAGTTCCGTGAAACCCGCCTGTATCAGGTGGCGCCGATCAGCACCAACATGATCCTCTCCTATCTCGGCGAGCATGTCCTCGGCATGCCGCGTTCTTACTGAGGATGGCCTGATGAGTCAGAGTGCCATGGCCGATTACAGCGCCTGGGTCGGGCGGCAGGAACAGCAGCAGGACGTGGTGGCCGCCGGGCCGCTGGGCCGCCTTTCCGCGACACTGGACCACGACGACCCTGCGGCCCAGCCGGGCGACGCCGCGCCGCCGCTCTCCCATTGGATCATGTTCCTGCCGGGGGCGAAGCATTCCACCCTGGGTACGGACGGCCATCCGGCACGGGGCGGATTTCTGCCGCCGGTGCACCATTTGCCGCGTCGCATGTGGGCCGGCGGACGGTTGGAGTTCCGGGCACCGTTGCGCGTCGGCATGGCGGTGACGCGCACCTCAACCATCGCCGATATCTCCAACCGCCACGGAGCCTCGGGTGAGTTGGTCTTTGTGACGGTGCGGCATGAAATCCGCGAGACCGGCCAGGAGGCGGTGCTACTGGCGGAGGAGCATGACATTGTCTACCGCTCCACCGGGGCCGTGGCGGTGAAAGCCGCGGCCCCGGCGCCGCCGCCCGGCGCGTGGCAACGCAGCCTGGTGCCGGATGCCGTCATGCTGTTCCGCTACTCGGCGCTAACCTTCAATGGCCATCGCATCCATTACGACCGCAGCTACGTGACGCGGGAGGAAGGTTATCCTGGCCTGATCGTGCACGGGCCGCTGGTCGCTACGTTGTTGCTGGATCTGGTGCGGCGGCAGCAGCCGGGTGCAAGGGTTACACGCTTTTCCTTCAGGGCCATGTCGCCGCTGTTCGATGGCGTGCCCGTGACCTTGAATGGAAACCCGCCGGATGGGGAAGGGCGCATCGCGCTATGGGCCACCAATCCGGCCGGCGGGCTGGCTATGCGGGCGGAGGCGCGTATCGGCTGAGCCTCTGCCTGCACGGTCGCCCAGCCGCAAGAATCCCTCGGTAAAAACAGGACGATGCGGGGCAGAAGCATTTTGACGGCGGCCGTTCTGATGGCGCAGGCGGCGATACGGGCATAGGCAAGTTCCCCGACCGTCCCATCATGATGCAGGCGCCCTTCGCCACGGGAGGCGCGGCCGGCGTGATGCTGGGGTGCTGGGGTGCTGGCGCAGAAGCTCCGGTGGATCTTACAGGCCAGAGTTAAGCGTGCTTGCATCGGTGAAAGGGAAGGAGGCGTGTGCCCCCCTCCCGCGCCGGTAGCCATTGCTTTCGGCAAGCGCCATGCTGGTTTTAAAGAGAAGCGTTATTGCAAAAGTTCCGGCGAGATCATGTTCGGCAAAAAAAGCACCAGCGATGGCCAGAGAATGATCAACAGCAGGACGCCCATCATCGGCAACAACATGATGAACGTATCTTTCAGGGCATCGGCCATGCGCATTTCGGCCACGGTGCAGGCGATCATCAGGCAAAGTCCGTAAGGCGGCGTAACCAGGCCGAAGGCGAGTGATACGATGCCGATCATGGCGAACTGGATCGGATCCATGCCAACGCTGACGGTCAGCGGCTGCAGGATGGCGCCGACGATGATAATGGCGGGAATTGCATCCAGGAAGCAGCCCGTGATCAGGAAGACGCAGGCTATGAACAGCCCGGTACCGAAGTGGTTCAGGCCCCAGCCCTGCACCCCTTCCAGCAGCACGCGCGGAATTTCGTAATAGGCCAGGAGCCAGCCGAAGGCGCTGGCAGTGCCGACGCAGAACAGCGCGATGGCCGCCAGCCGCCCTGAATCGACCAGGCTGACCCAGAGCCCCTGAAGGTCCATTTCCCGATAGATCAGCAGGGAGAGCGCGCCAGCATACAGCACGGCGATGCAGGCGGATTCCGTGGCCGTGAACCAGCCAAAGAGCTTGCCGCCGATGATGATGAAGGGCGTTGTCAGGGCCGGGATCGAGATGAATAGCGCATATGCGACCTCGCGCATCGTCGCGCGCGGATAGGTCGGATAATTCCGCGCCTTCGCATAGGCATGCACCGTCGCCATCTGCACGCCCGCGATCAGGATACCCGGCACCACCCCGGCCAGGAACAGCCCGCCGATCGAGACGCTCAGCACGCCGCCCCATACGATCATCAGGATGGACGGCGGTATGATCACCGCCAGCACGGCGGAGACGGCGGTGATGGCGACGGAGAAGCTGTCGTCATAGCCCTCCTTGCGCTGGGCTTCGATAAAGATCTTGCTTTGACTGGCCGCGTCGGCGGTGGAACTGCCGGAGATGCCGGCGAAGAAGAACGATAGAACGACGTTGATTTGCGCGAGGCCGCCAGGAAAGTGCCCGACCAGGCTGCGCGACAACCGCATCAGCCGGTCGGTGATGCCACCGACATTCATCAGGTTAGCCGTCAGCAGGAAGAAGGGCACGGCCAGCAGGATGAAGCTGTTATAGGCGTTAAAGGTCTCCTGCACGACGATGAACAACGACAGCCGGGGCTCGATCATCATGATCGGCGCGCAGGCCAGGCCAAGGGCGAAGGCCACCGGCACCCTCAGCGCCAGCATCAGGAAGAAGCCGCCGAACATGATGGCGGCGGCCAGGCCGGGGGTCAGCAGGGCGCCGTTCATGCGTGGTTCTCCGGCTGGCGGCGCAGCAGCAATGCCGCGTCCAGCATCCGCTGTGCGCTGAACACGAGAAAGGAAAACCCGGCGAGGGGCCAGGCGATATGGATCATCCAGAGTGGCAGCTCCGCCATCTCGCTGATCCGGTAGAAGGCGAATTCCGTGAACTCCCAGCCGAAGATCAGGAAGATCAGGGAAAAGGCAATGACGAAAACGCCAGCGACCAGCTCCACCTTGGCATTGCCGCGGGGCGTGAGCAGCGGAAAGACATCCACGACGAAATGCGTGCCCTCCCGCACCGCCAGCATGGCACCGATCATGACCATCCAGACCAGGCCGAAGCGGGCCATTTCCTCGGTCCAGATGTAATGCGGAATGAGTGCGGTGAAGCGGGAGACGATCTGCAAGGTGACGGGAAATAACAGGATCAGGACGCTGAAGCCGAGCAGGCCGCGCAGCAGGCTGGCATAGACATCGGCCAGCCGGCGCAACGGCCCGGCCCCTTCCACAGTTTCTGTCATACGGGTTTCCGGCTTGAGGGGCGGGCCGCCCGCGCCACCGCGGGCGGCTTGGCGCTGCTAGCTCGTGACGGCGGTGATGCGGTTCATGATGGCCTCGGCCTCGATTTCCTTGGCATAAGCGGCCAGGACGGGCTCCACCTTTTCCAGCAAGGCCTGCCGGTCGCGGAATTCCACTTTCTTCAGCCGTCCGGCCGCGGCCAGCGCGTCGATTTTCTGGCTGTCCTCCGTGGATTCGATTTGCCGTCCATAGGCGGCGGCTTCCGGCCCGGCCCGCCGGATGGCGGCCTGGAGGTCCGCCGGCAGGCGCGTGAAGACGGCAGAAGAGAAGCAGATCGGCCGCACCGTGACGGCGTGCTGGGTCTGTGTCAGATTCGGCGCGACTTCGAAGAAGCGCATCTGCTCGACACCGGCGGCCTCGTTTTCCCCGGCCTCGATGACGCCGTTCTGAATGGCGTTGTAGATCTCGTTATAGGCGATGACCGTGGGGGACATGCCGGCGGCTGTGAAGGTACGGCTCCAGATCGGCGCACCCTGCACGCGCACCTTGATCCCGCGCAGGTCGGCGAGCGTGGCCAGCGGACGGCTGGCGAAGATATTGCGGATGCCGCCGCCGGCATAGCCAACGAGCATGACGCGGGCGCGCTTCTCGACCTCGTCGCCGATCGGCTTCAGCAGGTCCTGGTCCAGGACCTTGTTCCAGTGCGTGAGGTCACGGAACAGAAAGGGTGCGTCGATGAACGGCGCGGCGCGCGAGAAGGTGGACATATGCGCCGGGGAAACAATTCCGTAATCAACAGCGCGGCCCTGCGCCATGTACTCAAAGTACTGCTTCTCCAGCCCCAGGCTGCTGTTCTTATGTAGAATAAAATTGATGGGCTTGCCGTAATACTGCTTCACCAATTCCTCGAATCGCACAAGGCAGCGGGTGAAGGCATGTTCGTCGTTGAACTGGGATGCGCCGTTCAAGGTGATGGTCTGGGCCTGGGCCTTGCCGGCAATGGCAAAGCCGGTAAGCCCCAGGGCACTCCCCAGGAGAGTTCTGCGCTGCATGTCCGTGTCTCCCTAATGGCCGAACTACGCCGACCTGGCGGGGAGATTAGACTGATCTGATCCGAGAACGGAATGGAAGAATGTTCATCCCGCCGCCATGAACCAATGGCTTATCAGATGGGGTGCTCAAGCGGGTCCGGCACCTCATTCGGTCCCGTTCAGCCGGCGCTGCTTTTGGAAAAGGCACACGGAAGGGATCCCACCTAACGCCTGTCCTCCTGGCCAGCGGCGATGGGCGCGGCCTTGCCCATGCTGATCTGCGCTTCTGCCGGGCCGTCTGAGCACCCGCCCTGGCGCGGCCGAGCCCATCAAAGTGGGAGCGATGCTGCCAATCACAGGGCCTGGCCAATCGTATAAAACGCGAAGATCGGCGTCGAAAC
>JAQGHX010000192.1 GCA_028288745.1 Roseomonas sp.
TCCAACATCTCCGTGCAGGCCTTCGGCGAGAGCCGTCCGCTGGTCGCCACGGCCGATGGTGTGCGCGAGCCGCAGAACCGCCGCGTCGAAATCGTCCTGCGCTAAGCAGAACGGCGCCGGGCGGTTCTCCGCCCGGCTTTGCTACGGAAAGGGGTGCCGCGAGGCGCCCCTTTTTTTGCGCGTGCCATGGCCTTGGTTCATGTTGCGCCGCACAATAAATCTGTTCTAAAATCCTGCCAGGGATGACAGCCGACACGGCCCAGCCACACAGGAGGGGTCGATGCCACGACAGAATTTGGGCCGGCGGGCCATGTTCGGGCTGGGCGCGGGACTATTGGCCAGTCCAGCCCTGCTGGCACCGCGCCGGGCGCGGGCCATGGAACCGGTAGACGTGGAACTGGTACTGGCCGTGGATGTCAGCCGTTCCGTCGACCACGAGGAGCAGGAACTGCAGTTCCGGGGCTATGCCAGCGCCTTCCGCGACCACCGGCTGACCGATGGCATCGCACGCGGCGATATCGGTGCCATCGCGGTCAGCTTCTTCACCTGGTCCGACTGGGACATGCAGGACCTGCTGGTGCCCTGGACCCGCATCGACGGCCCCGACAGCGCCAGCCGCTTCGCCGCGGCGCTCGATGCCGCGCCGCGCCAGACCCATCTCTACACCTCCATCTCCGGCGCCATCGACTATGCGACCCGACTGTTCGGGCAGGGCTATGAGGGCACGCGGCAGGTGGTCGACATTTCCGGCGACGGCGTGAACAATTCGGGCCGCCTCCTGCATCTGGCGCGCGCCGAGGCCCTGGAGAAAGGCGTGGTGCTGAACGGGCTCGCGGTGATGGACCGCACGCCGCTGCCAGCCGCGTCCAGCGCCGCGCAACCGCCGCTCGACGAATATTACCACGATCAGGTGATCGGCGGCCCCGGCAGCTTCCTGATGGTGGCTGAAGGTTTTGCTACTTTCGAGGGCGCGGTGCGGCGCAAGATCATCCGCGAGATCGCGTTCAATGCCCCTGGCCCGCAGGTCGAGCGCGCCTTGGCCTGACCGATGCGAGGCACGTGGGGCTGGGCCGCTCTGGCATCCTGCCCCGACAGCAGGCAAGGTCGCGGCCCTGCCCGGGCAGCGCGCCGGGACAGAAGCGTGGCCGGGCGCCTCTCCGGCCTGACAGTCCGTTGCCGCGCCTGCGAGGAATGCCAGATGCACCAGGATCCAGATGCACCAGGATAATGATGGCCTGCCGCCGAAACAGCGGTTCTGGGCCATGGCGGCCATTGCCGTCTCCATCACCCTGGCCGTGATGGACGGTTCGATCGCCAATATCGCCTTGCCGGCCATTGCCGCGGATCTCGGCACCTCGCCTTCCGACGTCATCCTGGTGGTCAATGCCTACCAGATCGCCACCGTCATCTCCCTGCTGCCCTTCGCCTCGCTGGGGGAGAAGGTGGGGCATGAGCGGATCTACCGTATCGGGCTGCTGGTCTTCACCGCCGCCTCCCTCGCCTGCGCGATGTCGGATTCGCTGGGCATGCTGGTCGCCGCGCGCGCGGTGCAGGGCTTCGGCGCCGCCGGGCTGATGAGCGTCAATACCGCGCTGCTCCGCTACATCTACCCGCAGAAGATGCTGGGGCGCGGCATCGGCACCAATGCGCTGATCGTCGCTACCGCCTCCGTCGCGGGGCCGACCGTGGGCGCGGCCATCCTTGGCGTGGCGCACTGGCCCTGGATCTTCGCGGTGAACCTGCCGCTGGGCGTGGCGGCCCTGCTGCTGACTCGCTTCCTGCCCCGCACCCTGCGCAGCAATCGCCGCTTCGACGGCATCAGCGCCCTGCTCAGCGCCGCCACCTTCGGCATGTTGACCGTGGGGGTGGAGCAGTTCACCCGGGGCCAGGACTGGTGGATCGTTATGCTCTTCATGCTGGGGTTCCTGGGCTCAGGCACCCTGCTGGTGCGGCGCCAGAGCGGCAAGCCGGCGCCGCTGCTGCCCCTCGACCTGCTGCGCGTTCCGCTCTTCGCGCTCTCCATCGCCACCTCCATCTGTTCCTTCACGGCGCAGATGCTGGCTTTCGTCGCCATGCCCTTCCTGTTCCAGCATGGGCTCGGCCGCACGGCGGTGGAAACCGGCCTGCTGATCACGCCCTGGCCGCTGGTGCTGATCGGGATGGCGCCGCTCTCGGGCCGGCTGTCGGACCGCATCTCGCCGGGCCTGCTCGGCGGGGTTGGGCTGCTGGTGATGGCGGCGGGGCTGACGCTGCTGGTGTTGCTGCCGCCTGCCCCGGCCTCGCTGGACATCGCCTGGCGCGTGGCACTGTGCGGCGCGGGCTTCGGCCTGTTCCAGAGCCCGAATAACCGCGTGCTGCTCTCCGCCGCCCCGCGCGAGCGCAGCGGTGGCGCCAGCGGCATGCTCTCCACCGCGCGGCTGCTGGGGCAGACCATGGGCGCGGCCCTGGCCGGGCTGGCGCTGAGCCCGATGGTCGCGAGCCAGAACGGCGCGTCCCTGGCCCTGGGCGCGGCGGCGGCGATCGCCACCTTCGCCTCGCTCATCAGCTTCAGCCGCATGGCCGCCCCGAAGCGGGCGTGACCATCGCCCGACACCCCCGCCAGGGCCGGAATAGCGGCGAACGCCTCGACAAAGCACCGATGCGCGCGTGAACATCCTTCCACGGCCTTGGCACGGCGCCTCTGGCGCCCCACCCTGCTGCACATGAGCCTGAGCCAGACCACATGACCGCCCCCAGCAATGCCGAACTCTCGGACGAGATCATCCGCCGCGCGGCTGCCATCGGCCCCGCCAAATCCATCTGCCCGAGCGAGGTGGCCCGCGCCTTCGCACCCCCAGCCGGCAGCCCGGGCGCCGAGGAACTCTGGCGCCCGCTGATGCCGCGCGTGCGCAAGGCCGCGCTGGCGCTGCAGGCGGAAGGGCGCATCGACATCCTGCGCAAGGGTAAGCCGGTGCCGGCCGAAGAGGTACGCGGCGTTATACGGCTGCGTATCCGCGAAAACGCCTGACCCGTCCCTGCCCGGAACCCGACACCATGCGCGGCCTCTCCCCCTTCCTGCGCGACGCCTGGGCCCTGGCCCGACCTTATTGGAACAGCGAGGAACGCTGGAAGGCGCGCGGGTTGCTCGCCGTCATCATCCTGCTGAACCTCTCGCTGGTCGGCATGAACGTGCTGCTGACTTACTGGCAGGCGGCCTTCTACGACGCGCTGCAGAACAAGGACTTCCCCGCCTTCACCCAGTTGCTGCTCTGGGGCCACCGCGGCGAGAGCGGCAGCTTCATGCCCGGCTTCACCATCGTGGCGGCGCTGTTCATCGTGGTCGCGGTCTATCAGCTCTACCTGAACCAGGCGCTGCAGATCCGCTGGCGGCGCTGGCTGGTGGGGCACATGATGCATGCCTGGCTGGGCCGCCATGCCTATTACCGCATGGGCCTGACCGGGGCCGGGGCCGACAACCCCGACCAGCGCATCGCCGATGACACCCGCCTCTATGTCAGCAGCACGCTGAACCTGGGGCTCGGGCTGATGAATTCGGTGGTGACGCTGGTCTCCTTCATCGTCGTGCTCTGGGGCCTGTCCGGGGCGATGACGGTGCTGGGCGTCAGCATCCCGGGCTACCTTGTCTGGATCGCGCTGATCTACTCGCTGGTCGGTACCTGGCTGGCGCACCTGATCGGCCGCAAGCTGATCGCGCTGAACTTCAACCAGCAGCGGGTGGAGGCCGATTTCCGCTTCGCCCTGGTGCGGGTGCGGGAGAACATGGAAGGCATTGCCCTCCATGCCGGCGAGGCGCAGGAGGAAACCGGGCTTCGCACCCGCTTCAATGCCGTCATGGCCAACTGGTGGGGCATCATGACCGCCACCAAGCAGCTCACCTTCTTCACCGCCGGCTTCGGGCAGGTGGCGGCCATCTTCCCCTTCATCGTCGCGGCACCCGCCTATTTCGCCGGGCGCGTGGCGCTGGGCGGGCTGGTGCAGACCACGCGGGCCTTCGGCGAGGTGCAGGGCGCGATGTCCTGGGCCGTCACCGCCTATGACGAACTCGCCGCCTGGCGCGCCACGGTGGACCGGCTCACCGGCTTCCACAGCGCCGTGGAGGCGGCCCGGTCGGCGGAGCAGGGGCCAACGGTCACGCAGGGCGGCGGCACCGCCCTGACGGCCGATGGCCTGCGCCTCACCCTGCCCGATGGCCGCGTGCTGACCCGGGATGCCGCGCTGCGCCTGGAAGCGGGCGAGGCCGTGCTGATCACCGGTGCCTCGGGCGGCGGCAAGTCCACGCTGTTCCGTGCGCTGGCCGGCATCTGGCCCTTCGGCACCGGCAACATCACCCGGCCGCAGGGCGAGGCGTTGTTCCTGCCGCAGCGGCCCTATATGCCGCTTGGCACGCTGAAGCGGGCCGTCTGCTACCCCCATGACCCCGCCGACCACAGCGATGCGGAGATCGCGGCGGTACTGGAACAGGCCGGGCTCAGCGCGCTGGCATCGCGGCTGGACGAGGAAGCCGCCTGGGAGCGCCGCCTGTCGGGCGGTGAGCAGCAGCGCCTGGCCGTCGCCCGTGCCCTGCTGATCAAGCCGCGCTGGCTGTTCCTGGACGAAGCCACCGCCAGCCTGGACCCGGAAGCCGAGCGCACGCTCTACGAAACCCTGCGGCGCGAGTTGCCGGGCACCGCCATCCTTTCCATCGCCCACCGTCCCGCGGTGGCCGCATTCCATGACCGCGTGCTCCGGCTGGCCGATGGCCGCCTGAGCCCGGTGACCCCCCAGGAGACGCCCGCGTGAACGCCATCCCGCCACCCCGGTTCGACCATGTCGTGGTCAATGTGGACGACCAGCTCGACGCCTCGGCCGAGACCTACCGGCGCCTGGGCTTCCAGTTGACCGAGCGTGGGCACCATACGCTGGGCTCCAGCAACCATCTCGCGATCTTCGGCACCGACTACCTGGAACTGCTGGGCTACGAGCCCGCGCGCGTCACCGCCAGTTCCACCCTGTGGAACATGCCGCCCGGCCTGGGCGGGCTGGTGTTCAAGCCGGGCGCCGATGCCGGCTTCCGCGATGCCATCGTGGCGCGCGGCGTACCGGCCGAGGAATCGCGCGAGTTCAGCCGCCCGGTCGATCTGCCCGGCGGCCCGCAGGACGCCCGCTTCCGCGTCACGCATCTGGCGCCGGAAGTGGCCTTCAACGGCCGCGTCTTCTTCTGCCACCACTTCACGCCCGAACTGGTCTGGCGGCCGGAATGGCAGAGCCACCCCAACGGCGTAACCGGCATCGCCGAGTTCGTGGTGGCCAGCGGCGACCCCGCCCGGGCCGCTGCCCCCTATCGCCGGCTCTACGGCGACGCGGTCTTCTCGGAAACCGAGGGCGGGGTGGTGCTCACCGCCGGCCAGGGTTGCCTGTCGATCCTGACGCCGGATGCCGCCAGGGCCCGATTCGGCGACGCCCTGCCGGCGCTGCCCACCGATGGCGCCGACCGCATGGCGGCGCTGGTGCTGCGCACCGCCGCGCTGGTCCAGACCCGCGCCACCCTGCAGGCCAGCGCCGTGCCGGTGCGGGAGGCAGGCGGCATGCTGCTGGTGGCCGCCCCGGACGCCTTCGGGCTGGCGCTGGGCTTCGTGGAGTAACGTCTCAGCCCGGCGCGAAGTAATCCGGGTACCGCGCCCGGACCGCCGGGATGCGGGAGAAGGTGGCGGAGAAATGCCGCCGCAACGCCGCCTCCGCCCCGGCCGCGTCGCCGGCCAGGATGGCGGCGGCGATGCAGCCGTGTTCCTCCACCACCATTTCCATCTTGCCGGGACTGGGCAGGTTCAGCCGCCGCAGCCGGTCCAGGTGCCCGCTGCGGCTGCGCACCAGCGGCCAGAGCCCCGCGATATCGGCTGCCTGGTACAGCGCGGCATGGAAGTCGTCATCCGCCAGGGCGAAGCCGTCCTGGCCGATCAGGCCACGCTGCTCCTCCAGATGCGCGGCCAGGCGCGGCGCCAGCCCGGCGGGCGGCGCGCAGGCCAGCCGGCGCACCATTTCCACCTCCACGGCCATGCGCAGGAAATGCGCCTGCCGCGCGCTCGCTAAGTCGATGCGCGCGACATGGGTGGAGGCGCTGGGCACCACGGCCACCAGGTCCTCGTCCTGCAACCGGGTCAGCGCTTCCCGCACCGGGGTCTGGCTCACCCCCAGCCGGGCCGCGAGCTGGGCGCGGGAGAGCGGCGCCCCCGGCGGCAGGGCCAGCGAGACGATGGCGTGGCGCAGGGTGAGGAACGCGAAATCCCCGGCCGATGGCTGGCGGCTGAACGGCGCCAGCCCGTCGGCATCGGTCGCGCGGTTGAGGTTGGGCTCGGCGGACATGCCGGGGCACGATAGCCGATCATGGTAAAATCCGAAATATCGGTTGCTTGTCGGATCACTGAACAGCCGGTACAGATCATGCAAGAGGCCGCGCCACCCGGCGAGAGCCAAAACCCCTGAGGGAGTCCGGCCATGGCCGCATCGCGCCTTCCCCCCATCGCACCGGTGCCCCGCGCATGAGCGGCGGCACGACCTCCTCCAGCCGGCCCCGCGTGGTCCTGGCGCGCCTCGTGACCCCGGCCGCCGAGGAACGCGCCCGCCGCGAGTTCGACGCCGTGATCGGCGACCACGACATGAACGCGGCCGAGACCATCGCCGCCGCGACGGAGCACCGCGCCGAGGCCCTGCTGATCGGCTCGCCCTGCAAGCTGGACGCGGCCGCCATCGCCGCCCTGCCGGCGCATGTGAAGGTCATCGCCAATGCCAGCGTCGGCTATGACCACATGGATGCCGCGGCCGCCCGCGCGCGGGGCATCATCGTCACCAACACGCCGGACGTGCTGACGGACTGCACCGCAGACCTCGCCTTCATGCTGCTGCTGGCGGCCAGCCGCCGCGGCTACGAATACGATTCCATGATGCGCAACGGCTGGAACATCCGGATGGGGCTGGCCGACTACCTGGGCCTGAAGCCCAGCGGCAAGACGCTCGGCATCGTCGGCATGGGGCGCATCGGGCGGGCCATGGCGCAACGCGCGCGCGGCTTCGGCATGCGCATCCTGTACCACAACCGCACCCGCCTGCCGGCCGATCTGGAACAGGGCGCGGAATACTTCCCCGACCTCAATGCCATGTTGCCGCACAGCCAGTTCCTGTCGCTGCACCTGCCGGCCGGCGGCAGCACGCTGATGACGCGCGAGACCTTCGCCCTGCTGCCCAAGGGCGCCGTCTTCGTGAACACCGCGCGTGGCGCGCTGGTCGATGAGGACGCGTTGCTGGAGGCGCTGACCAACGGCCACCTCTTCGCCGCCGGGCTCGACGTGTTTCGCAAGGAGCCTGACTACGACACCCGCTTCGCCAAGCTGCCCAATGTGTTCCTGACCCCGCACATGGCCAGCGCGACGCAGGAGACGCGCGACGCCATGGGCAACCTGGCGCTCGACAACATCGCGGCCGTCTGCGCCGGCCGCGCGCCGCTCACCCCTGTCTGAACCAACGGGATCCCCGCCGCCATGACAGCCTCCCCGCTGCCCCACATCAAAACGGTCGAGGAGCTGCGCAGCCGCCGCTGGTTCGGCCCGGCCGACCTGCGCAGCTTCGGCCACCGCTCCCGCGCCATGCAGATGGGTTACTCGCCCGAGGAATGGCAGGGGCGGCCGATCATCGCCATCATCAACACCTGGTCCGACCTCAACCCCTGCCACTCGCACTTTAAGCAGCGGGTGGACGACGTGAAGCGCGGCATCCTGATGGCCGGCGGCTTCCCGGTGGAACTGCCGGCCATCTCGGTCAGCGAGAGCTTCGTCAAGCCCACCACCATGCTCTACCGAAACATGCTGGCGATGGAGACGGAGGAGTTGCTGCGCTCCCACCCCATCGATGGCGCGGTGCTGATGGGCGGCTGCGACAAGACCACGCCGGCGCTGCTGCTGGGCGCGACCAGCATGAACATCCCCGCCATCTTCCTGCCCGCCGGCCCGATGTTGCGCGGCAACTGGCAGGGCAAGGTGCTCGGTTCCGGCTCGGATTCCTGGAAATACTGGGATGAGCTGCGCGCCGGCAAGATCACCGACCAGGACTGGCTTGGCGTCGAGGGCGGCATCGCGCGCAGCTACGGCACCTGCATGACCATGGGCACCGCCAGCACCATGACGGCCATTGCGGAAGCGGTCGGCATGGTCATGCCCGGCGGCTCGTCGATGCCGGCCGCCGATGCCGGGCATATCCGCCTGGCATCCGAAAGCGGCCGCCGCATCGTGGACATGGTGTGGGAAGACCTGACGCCGCAGAAGATCCAGAGCCGCGCGGCCTTCGGCAATGCCATCGCCGTCGCCATGGCGATGGGCTGCTCGACCAACGCCATCATCCACCTGATCGCGATGGCGCGCCGCGCCGGGCAGGATGTCGGGCTGGAGGATTTCGAATATTACAGCCGCCGCGTGCCCGTCATCGGCAATGTCCGCCCGAGCGGCAATGCCTACCTGATGGAGGATTTCTTCTACGCCGGCGGCATCAAGGCGCTGATGGGCAATATCCGCGAGCATCTCGACCTGAGCTGCCTCACCGTCTCCGGCCGCACGCTGGGCGAGAATATCGAGGGTGCCAAGGTCTATAACGACGACGTCATCCGCACCACCGACAAGCCGATCTATGGCGAGGGCTCGCTCGCGGTGCTGAAGGGCAACCTGGCGCCGGATGGCTGCGTCATCAAGCCCGCCGCGATGGACCAGCGCTTCCTGAAGCATTCAGGCCCCGCCATGGTTTTCGACGACTACCCTTCCATGAAGAAGGCGGTGGACGACGAGAACCTGGACATCACCGCCAACCATGTCCTGG
>JAQGHX010000195.1 GCA_028288745.1 Roseomonas sp.
CGCTGCGCGCGCCTTCCGAGCAGGCGTCGCCCCCGGCGCTACCGCCGCTGGCCCCCCTGGCACCCGCACCCATGCCGCAGGCGGGCGCGGCCGATGCCGTGCCGCCCGCGGCACCCCCGGCCTCGCCCTATGCTTTCGGTATGCCCAGCGGCCCGGCCGGCAGTTCCCGCATCGAGACCCGCAGCCTGCGCCAGATCGGCCTCGCCGCGCCGATGCAACTGCGCGGCACCTCGGATCTCCAGGGCCTGCTTTTCGGCATCCGCGCCGATGAGGTCGTGACCGGCGCCAAGCTGGTGATCCAGGGCGCGACCAGCCCCGCCCTGATCCCCGAGCTGAGCCAGATCGCCGTCACGCTGAACGAGCAGTTCGTCGGCACCGTGACACCCGAGCGCGCCCGCCCGGCCTTCGGGCCGATCGAGTTCCCGATGAACCCGGTCTTCTTCGCCGATGCCAACCGGCTGAACTTCCGCTTTACCGGCCGCTACGCCATCGAGTGCAACGACCCGCTCTCCGGCCTGCTCTGGTCCACCGTCTCCGACCTCTCCAGAGTGCAACTGACGCTGGAGCGGCTGCCGATCCCGCGTGACCTCGCCCGGCTGCCGGAACCCTTCTTCGACCCGCGCCTGCTCCGCGAGCCGCTGAACCTGCCCGTCGTGATGCCGGAGGCCGCCGGCAACGACGTGGTCCGCGCCGCCGCCATCTCCTCCTCCTGGTTCGCGGTGCAGGCGGATTACCGCGGCGCCACCTTCCCGGTCAGCACCGGCGTGCCGGCGCGCGGCAATGCCATCGTCATCGCGGCCGGCCCCGATGCGGTGCCGGGCCTCGCCCTGCCGCGGATGGAAGGCCCGACCCTGGCCGTGGTGCCCAACCCGTCCGATGCCGATGGGGTGCTGCTGATCGTGGGCGGCCGCAACGGGGCCGAAGCCGCCGTCGCGGCGCAGGCACTGGCCGTCGGCCGGCAGGCGCTCTCGGGCGAGCTGGCGCTGGTGCAGGCGCCCGACATGCCCGCGCGCGCGCCCTATGACGCGCCGCACTGGATCCGCTCCGACCGCCCGGTGAAGCTGGGCGAACTGGTGGACCCGTCCGAGCTGCAATCCTACGGCTTCGCGCCCGGCACCATCGCCGTGCCGTTCCGCACCGCGCCCGACCTCTATACCTGGCGCGACCGCGCGCTGCCGGTGGACGTGCATTACCGCGCCCCCCCCGGGCCCGTCACGGATGTCGCGGTCTCGCGCCTCGATGCCGGGCTGAACAATGTGTATCTGAAGTCCTTCCCGCTGCGGGATGCCGAGCCCGCCTGGCCGTGGAACTGGGTGGCGCGGCGGATCAATTCCGCCTCCGTGGCGGACCGGGGCGAGGGGCAGGTGGGACTGCCGCCCTACCTCGTCTTCGGCCAGAACGAACTGCAACTGCGCTTCGACATGCGACCGCTGAACCGGGGCGACTGCGTCTCCATCCCCGGTGACGTTCGCGCCTCGGTCGACCCGGACAGCACGATCGACCTCTCGCGGGCCTACCGCTTCACGCAACTGCCGAACCTCGCCTATTTCGCGGGTGGCGGCTTTCCCTATACCCGGCTGGCGGATTTCGCGGGCACGGCGGCGGTGTTGCCGGAGCGGCCGAGCACGTCGGAAATGTCGGCCTTCCTGACCCTGCTGGGCCGGCTCTCGGCCAATGTCGGCCATTCGCCCAGCAAGATCGCCATCGTGCGGCCGGCCAGGGTGCAGGAGGTGGCGGACCGTGACCTGTTGCTGATCGGGGCCATCACGCGACAGCCCGCGCTGGCCGACATGCTGAAGGACCGGAGCCCGCTGCAGATCGAGGGCAACCGCGTGACGCTGGCGCTGCCGGACACGCTGGGCGGGTTCCGCAACCTGTTCATCGGCGACGACACACGGCTGGAGCGTGAGCAGTTGCGCGCCACCCTGGCGGCACCGGGCGAGAACAGCGGCCTGCTGATCGGGTTCGAGAACCCCTATACCCCCAACCGCACCGTGGTGGCGCTGACCGGCACGGGTCCGCAGGGCGTCGAGGCCATGGTGGCGGCGCTGCGCGACAACGACATGCAGTCGCGCATCCAGGGCGACCTCGCCATCCTCTCGAACGGGCGGATGACCTCCTACAAGATCGGTGGGAACTATACGGTCGGCTTCATCCCGCCCTGGCTGTGGCCGCAATATTATCTGGGCGGCCGGCCGGATACGCTGCTGGCCCTGGTGCTGCTGGCCTCGCTGCTGGTGGCCTTCCCGGCCTACTGGCTGCTGCGCCGCCGCGCGGCCCGCCGCCTGAGGATGCGGGCATGACGGCATGGGGCCGGCGGGCCGGGCCGGGTATGGCCCGGGCCTGCCACGCGGTGCCGGCGCCCGGCCGCCGCGGGCCGGGCGGGCATCAACGGGCACGGGCGCGCGGGAGAACGATACGGTCATGATGCAGACGGACCCAGCGGCCCTTGCCTATCTGGCGCGCCGCGATGTGAGCATGCAGTGGCGCGGCTTCCTGCGCGCGCTGCTCGAGACGCTGGACGTGCACCTGGACCGCCAGAGCCGCGACGCGCTGCTGCGGGCGGTGGGCGAACGCTTGGCCGCCGCCATGCCGCTGGCCCCGGCCGAGACCCTGGCGGTGCTGGAAGTCCGCATGAATGAGGCGCTGGCCGCCGCCGCCTGGGGCCATGTGCGGCTGCACCTGGACCCGCAGGACCGCGCCCTGCACTTCGCCCACAGTGCCGCGCCCTGCATCAGCACGCGCGACGACGAGGCCGGTGCCTGGCTGGGGTCCGTGCTGGAGGGGCTCTATGCCACCTGGCTCAGCGCCCAGCCGGGCGGTGGAGAAGCCGGCCTGGCCAGGCTTCGGCTGGTGCGGCTGGAACCGGGGCTGGCCACGCTGCGCTTCGGCCACTGAAGCCGGGGGCCTGAGGCCCGCGTCGCGGGGCGCCGGGACGGGTCATCCGCCCCGGCACCACGATGACGGGGGCGGGCGTTCCCCCGCGCCCCTGGCATTCCCGGGCTGCCCGGGGCGCGCCGCTGCCGATCATTCGCTTGCCTTCCGCCGCCGCGCCGGGCAATGCCGCCCCATGTCCCCCCAAGAGCCTATGGAATTCGAGATCACGCGCCTCGGCGCCGCCGGTGACGGCCTGGCCGCCGATGCCGCCGGCCGTCCTGTCTTCATCCCCTTCGCGCTGCCGGGTGAGCGTGTCTCGGCGCGCCTCACCGGCAAGATGGGCGACGGGCAGGCGGCCGAGCTGCTCGGCCTGCTGAGCGAATCGCCCGAGCGTGCCGTGCCGCCCTGCCCCTTCTTCGGCCGTTGCGGCGGCTGCGCCATGCAGCACTGGGCGGCGCACCCCTATGCGGAATGGAAGCGGGCCCGGCTGGCCGAGGCGCTCTCCCGCGCCGGCTATGCGGAGGCGCCGGTGGGTGTCGCCGCTGTCACGCCCCCCCATACGCGGCGCCGGGCCGACCTGGCGCTGCGCCGGGTGGATGGCGCGCCGGTGCTGGGCTTCCATGCGCGGGGCAGCGATGCCGTGGTGGACATCACCACCTGCCTGGTGCTGGACCCCGCCCTGGTCGCCTTGTTCGAGCCGCTGCGGAAGCTGCTGCGCAGCCTGACGGCCTTCCGGCGCGAAGGCTCGGCCCTGCTGAACCTGCTGGATACCGGCCCCGACCTGCTGCTGCGCCTGGACGGCATCCCCAATACCGTCGATCGCACCCTGATGGCCGATTTCGCCCGCGTGAACGGCCTGCCGCGCATCGCCTGCGCGCCGCTGAAGGGCATGGTGTCGGAGAATGTGGCGCAGCTCGGCCCCGTCTCCATCGCGCTGGGCGGCGTGCCGGTGCCGCCCGCGCCAGGGGCCTTCCTGCAGGCGACGCCACAGGGCGAGGCCGCCATCGTCGCCGCCGTGCTGGCCGGGCTGCCGCGGAAACTGGCGCCCAGGGCCCGCATCGCCGACCTTTACGCCGGGCTGGGCACGCTGTCCTTCCCGCTCGCCGCCCGCGCCCGCGTGACGGCCTTCGAGAGCGCGCCGGATGCGGTGCAGTCGCTGGATGCGGGGGCCCGCAAGGATGGCGGCCGCGTCATCGCCACCCGGCGCGACCTGTCCCGCCAGCCCCTGACGGTGAAGGAGCTGGATGCTTTCGCCGCCGTGGTGCTGGACCCGCCCTATGCCGGCGCGCCGGACCAGATGCCGGCGCTGGCCCGCAGCAAGACGCAGCGCATCATCTATGTCTCCTGCAACCCGGTGGCGCTGGCGCGGGACGCCAAGCTGCTGAACGCCGCCGGCTGGCGCGTGCTGGCCGCCACGCCGGTCGACCAGTTCCTCTGGTCGGCGCAGCTCGAGGCTGTCGTGGTCTTTGGGCGGGAAGCGGCCTACCCGCGCGCCTGACCGGTATGCGCCGGGGCTCGGGGCCCCGATCTGAGCCTGAGCCTGAGCCTGAGCCTGAGCCTGAGCCTGAGCCTGAGCCTGAGCCTGAGCCCTGAGCCCTGAGCCCTGAGCCCTGAGCCTGAGCCCTGAGGCCTGGGCCCGGACACGCGGGGAGCCACCGCCCCGCCTTCCCGCTGGCCTGCGCCCGGCGCCGCCGGGCCAGGGAGCGGGATGCCGCCGCAGGGCAAGGCGATCCCGCCTTTGGGCGCGCCAGGCCTGCCGAGATAATCTTCGTGGGGAAGCATGCTCCTCCCGCTTGACCCGGCCATGCCGCGCCTCAACCTGTGAGGGATAGGACTTCAGGAACGGAGAGACGGATGGACATCGACCGACGCGGTTTGATGGTGGCGGCGGGTGCGCTGGCGGTGGTACCGCTTCTGGCGCGGCTCGGCACGGGCACGGCCTTCGCCCAGGCGGCCACAGCTCCGGCGGCGGCACCGGCGGGCACCCCGGCGCCCGCCACTCCGGCCCCCGTGGCCGACGCCACCGCCCAGGTCCCCGGCTTCTACCGCTTCAAGCTGGGCAGCCGGGTGGTGACGGTGGTGAATGACGGCTTCGGCAGCCGCCCCAAGCCCACCGAGGGTTTCGTGCGCAACGCCACGCCCGAGGTGGTGGAAACCGCCCTGAAGGCCGCCTTCCTGCCCACCGACCAGATCTCCATCCCCTATACCGTCACTTTCCTGGAGACGGCGGACGGCATTATCGCCTTCGATACCGGCACCGGGGGCCAACTGGGCGCCACGGCCGGGCGGCTGGCGGCCAATATGGCGGCGGCGGGGCTGGACCCGGCCAAGGTGAAGCAGGTGATCTTCACCCATTTCCACAGCGACCATATCAACGGCCTGACCACCGCCGACGACAAGCCGGTCTTCGCCAATGCCGAGATCGTGGTGCCCAAGGCGGAATGGGCCTACTGGACCGACGAGGCCACGATCGCCGCCGCGCCGGAAGGCATGAAGGGCGCCTTCGCCAACGTGAAGAAGCGCTTCGACCCGTATAAGGAGCGCATCCGCCAGTTCGGCGGCGAGGGCGAGGTGGTGCCGGGTGTCGTGGCGCTCTCCACGCCTGGGCATACGCCTGGCCATACCAGCTACCTGCTCTCGGATGGCAGCGCCCAGGCGCTGGTGCTGGGCGACGTCACCAACCGGCCGGAACTCAACCTGGTCCACCCGGGGTGGCACCTGGTGTTCGACATGGACGCGGGCCTCGCCGAGAAGACCCGGCGCGAGTTGTTCGACCGCGTGGCGACCGACCGCATCCGCTGCATCGGCTACCATTTTCCGTTCCCGGCCAATGGTTATGTGGTCAAGGACGCGGAGAACTATCGCTTCGTGCCGGCGGACTGGTCCAGCGTGGTCTGACCTGACGGGCGGGGCCGGCACGGCTCCGCCCTTTTTCGCGGAACCGTGCGGCCGTGCAGGGCGCCATGGTCCCGGCCGGCGCGGGCTTTCTGAGGTGGTCTTTCGGCGCGACTGCGGACCTGAGCGCATGACCTGGACAGGCAGCGGTCCGCCGCCCGCCCGCCTGCTGCCTGCCTGCCGGCAGAACAGGCAGCCGCGTGTCAGCCCGCCGGCTGGGGCGCGGGGACCACGCCTTGCATGACGTCCAGCACCTCGGCTACCGGCCCATCCGCCACGATGCGCCCGGCATTCATGCGGATGGCGCGGGTGCACCAGCGGCGAACGATCTCGAAATCATGAGTGGCGATGACCATGATGTCGGCGCCGTTCACCAGGGCGGCCAGCCGCTGTTCCGCCCGTTGCATGAAATCGGCATCGCCGGCCAGGAACCATTCGTCCATCAGCAGGATCTGCGGCGCCATGGCGGTGGCCATCGCGAAGGACAGGCGAACCTGCATGCCGGCGGAATACCCGCGCGTCGGCACGTCCAGGAACTCGCCGAGGCCGGAGAAGGTGGCGGCATCCTCCTCCAGCGCCGCGATGCCGGCCTCGTCCATGCCACGATAGAGGCCGCGCAGGCGGATATTCTCCCGCCCCGTGCTGTCCGGGTCCATGCCCGCGCCGGGGTCGATGAGGGAGCCGATCTGGCCGGCCACCGTCAATTCGCCGCCCACGGGCTCATAGATGCCGGCGATGGTGCGCAGCAGGGTGGTCTTGCCGGCGCCGTTGCTGCCGACCAGCGCCACGCGTTCGCCGCGCTGGATGGTGAAGTTGAGGTTCCGCAGGGCCGAGACCACGACGCGGTTCGAATCATCCGTCCGCACCCGCAGCGCGGCCTTGGAGAGCAGGCGCTTTTTCAGGCTACGCGCGCCCAGGTGGTAGAGCGGGAACTCGATGGTCAGATTGTCCGCGACGATGCTTGCCATGTGATCAGACCCAGAACGCCACGCGGCTGCGGAAGCGGATGAAGAAGGCCAGCGCCACGCCGCAATGCAGGGCGGTGTAGAGCAGCGCCACGATCCAGACCGTCAACCCGCCCATACCACCCTCGACCAGGGGCGCGCGGATGGTCTCCAGCATCGGGTAGAACGGGTTCAGCAGCAGCAGCGGCGCCTTCGGCCCCAGCAGTTCAGCCCGCCAGATCACCGGCGTCATGAAGAAGGCCAACTGCATGACATTGGTCACGATCTGCCCGATATCGCGGAAGCGGGCGCAGATCATGCCGAGGAACAGGCTGGCGGCGAAGGCGTTGACCCCCAGGATCAGCAGCCCCGGTATCACCATGAAGGCTTCCAGCCCCGGCATGTGGCCGGTGACCAGGAACACCACCGCGATCAGCGGCAGGCTGTGCGCGGCCGAGAAGGCGTTGCGGAAGATGCAGCGCAGCGCATGGGTGGTCAGCGGCAACGGCAATTGCCGGATGACGCCCTCGGCGCTGGTCAGGCAGGTGGTGGAATCCGGCACCAGGGCCGCGATGGTGTTCCAGACGATCAGGCTGACCGCCAGGTGCGGCAGGTAGGTGGCGAGGTCCTGCTTCAGCAGCTGCGAATAGAGCAGCCCGAGCCCTGCCACCATGATGGCGGTGGAGAGCGTGACCCAGAAGGGCCCGATGACGGAACCGCGGTAGCGGTTGCGCATGTCCAGCCGCGCCAGCGCCCAGGCCAGCCGCCAGGACACGAAGCCGGCCGCGAGGTCCGCCATCGCCCGCGCCTTGCGCTGCGGGTTCCGGGCATCGGTGTGGTAGGTCGGGAGTGCGGCGGTCTGCATGTCGGCGGCTCTATACTACGCAAGCCGCCGCCGCCGCCAGCACCGGCCCCGGTAAAGTCGGGCCGGTGCCGCCAGGGTCAGCGATAGGTGTTGGGCGGCGCGTAATAAGTGGGGCCGCCCGGCGCCGGTGTCGCGCCGGCCGGTGGCGCATAGATTGGCAGGCCGCCCGGCGTGGCGCTGTAGGGGGTGGCGCCGTAGGAGACCGGCGGCGCGGCGGCAAACGGCGGGGCGGAGCCGGAGGCGCGGCTCAGCCGGGTGGTGTCGCCCCGGATGATGACCACCCGGTCGTTGTATTGCAGGTTCTCCTCGTTGGTCTGCACCACCGAGATGTCGCCGCCCCGGTCCTCGCGCACGAAGAACTCGACGGCCTGGCCGGTGCCGGTGCCCCGCTCGGCCGCATTGCCGAGGGCCCCGCCGATGACGGCGCCGCCGAGCCCGGCCAGCAGGTTGGAGCGCCAGTCGCCGCCGATGAAGCTGCCCGCCACGCCGCCCGCCACCGCGCCGGCGGCGGTGCCGAGGCCCGCCTGGTTGTTCTGCACCGTTACCGGCCGCAGCCCGACGATGGTGCCGTAGGAGAGGGAAGCCGCCCGGCCGATGGAGCCGGTGTTGTAGGTCGTGGCCGTCATGGTCGGCGCGCAGGCGGCGAGCCCGCCCAGCAGCAACAGGCAGGCCGCCAGCCGGCCGGCGCGGGGCAGGGCTTTTGTGGCGGAGGGAGGGGTCGGCGACATGGGATTTCTACTCCTGCCCGATACGATCCGGGCGCGTTGTCTCAGGTGGCGCGCAGAAGGCAAGAAGTGGAGGTCGCGCCGCTTCATGTCCAGATGCCGGCCCCTGGCCATGTCCGGGCGAAGCGGCGGACGGGCCGCCGGCCGCTATCACGAGATGGCGATTCGGCCGCGCCAAGGCTGCCCAGGCGCCGATTCGGCCCGCCGGCAGAACGGCTCCGCTCGCGCCTTTCAGGGCCGCGCGTGCTGGGTGAAGCGGGGCGGATGCCGCCTGCCGGCGCGGCTGGGCATCCGCCGCGCTGCCGGCTTGATACGGTTAGCAATGCAGGCTTGCACCTGCGGAAACTCTCATGTAGGCCGTATGTCGTTGACGTTTCGCCAATTTTGGCAGGAACGCCGGGGCTACCCGGTCCAGTCGCGTGGGGGCGCGGTTGGACTGCCATGCGGGGGAGAACACTGTTCCCGCATCGGAGCCGTATCCCGGCGGACCGACACTCTGACGGAGAACAGGGGATGACTCCGTTCCGGTTTCGCCCAGGCCATGGCCACGCTCGTGCCGTGGCTACGATGGGGGTACTGACTTTTCTCGCCGCTTGCGGCACCAGCCAGCAGAGCAGCCAGCCGGTCACGGTGAGCGCCGCGCGGGAAGCCGCCGCGCACCCGCAGCCCGCCAGCTACGACCCGCCCGGCTCGTCCAGCGACCCGTGGGGTCCTTACATCAAGGAAGCCTCCAGGCGCTTCGACGTGCCAGAGCGGTGGATCCGCGAGGTGATGCGCCAGGAGAGCGGTGGCCGTGTCGGCGCCCGCAGTCCGGTGGGCGCGATGGGGCTGATGCAGGTGATGCCCGGCACCTATGCCGAGTTGCGCGGCCGCTACGGCCTGGGCGACGACCCGTACCACCCGTGGAACAGCGTCATGGCCGGCACGGCCTATGTGCGCGAGATGTACGAGCTTTACGGCAGCCCGGGCTTCCTGGCCGCCTATAATGGCGGCCCGCGCCGGCTGGAGGATTACCTCTGGTCCAACCGTGGCCTGCCCGCCGAGACCCGCAATTACGTCGCCCGCATCGGCCCGCGCATCGTCGGCGCGCACCCGAACCGCCGCGCGGCGCCTGAGGTCTACGCGGCGGCGGAAATTCCGCTGAACATCCCGGCCGGCCCGCGCCGTGGCGATACCTCCACCATGCTGGCGCTGCGCGAGCAGCGGAACGCGGTGGACCCGGGTATCCGCGTCGCCAGCCTGCCACCCGGCCCGGTCACGCGCATGGACCCGATCCCGGACGGCTCGACCTATGGCTCGGCCTTCGCCGCGGCCGTGCCGGCGCCCGCGCCGGTGCAACTGGCCAGCCTGTCCGGCACCGTGGTGCGGATGGACCCGATCCCGGACGGGTCCACCTACACCAGCGCCGCCACGCCCAGCGCCACCAATACGGTGGTGCGGATGGACCCGATTCCGGACGGCTCGACCTACGGCAACAGCCCGGTCCCGATGGCGGCCGAGGTTCCGGCCCCGCCGCCCGCGGCCCCGGTCATGATGGCCGCCCTGCCGGTGC
>JAQGHX010000200.1 GCA_028288745.1 Roseomonas sp.
AGCCGGGGGCGCCGCGCGTTCGGCCGGGGCCGCCGGCGCGCGGTCCGGCTCGGCCGGGGCGGGCAGCACGACGATCGTCACGCTGCGGGCCTCGCGGTTCTCGGTGCGGCGGCTGAAGCCGGGGTTGCGGGCCTCGGCGCGGATCCGGTCGCGCTCGATGCCATGGCTGACCGCCAGCATTTCCGACACCTCCCGCGCGCGGCGGGCGGCGAGCTCGGTGGTGGTGGATTGCCCCCCCTCGCGCGTCGCGTGGCCCAGCACGCAGATGTCGCGCGACGGATCGGCCTTGGCCAGGGCGGCGGCGGCGGCCACCGGGGTACGGGCGGCGGGGCCGGGGCGGGCGCTGCGGGCGGGGAAGGGAACCTCGAAGACATCATCCTCCAGCCGTTCGGCCCCGATGCACTTGAAGTCGCGCGGCTGCGCCTGAGCGGCGGCGGGCCAGAGTGTGGGCGCCACGAGGGCGAGCAGCGGCAGGGCGGCGAGGAGGGTATGGAAGGTCATGTGGAAGCCAGCAATCCCGCATCGGCCAGCCGCGCCAGCAGGGCGGGCGCGTCGATGGCGGGGTGGGCGGCGCGCAGCTCGGCCTCGGCCACGTCCGGGCGGGCCAGCAGCCAGGTGGCGGCCTCGGCCTCGGCGGGGGCCAGGGGCAGGGTGGCGGCGGGGCCCTTCAGTTGCCACTCGGCGCCGCGCCGCACCGGCTTGGCGCCGGGGCTGACGATGCGGAAGGTGGCGCTGTCGCCGGCATCGGCGGCCGGGGCGGTGGCGGCCAGCCCGCGCGCGGCCAGCAGGTCGTTGCCCGCACGGCGGTAGCGGTAATCCGCCACGAATTTGGCCAATACATCCATGACCTTGGGGTCCCGTGTCAGTTCGGAAAGGCGCTGCCCAAGCTGGGCGGCACGGCTGGTCAACGCGAAGCGGGCGGCGGCGGTTCCATCCTGGCGTGGCAATGGCTGGCGGAACGCGGGCTCATAGAGGGCGCGCTCCAGCAGCATGTTCATCAGGTCCATGCCCAACGGCGCGTGCACGCCATAAGCGATGTGGACGGAGGCCGGGGCCTCGGCCAGGGCGTCGTGGTACCAGCCGCGCGGCAGGTAGAGGAGGTCGCCGGTCTTGACCAGGATTTTGGCGCGCAGCTTGCCCTTCGCGCGGTCGTGGTGCTCCTGCCCCAGGCCCTTGAACACGGGGTGGGGGATCGGCCATTCGGCGCGTCCTTCCCAGATGTTCCAGTACTTCTCGCCCTCCACCTGCACCGCCCAGACGTCGTGGGTGTCGAAATGGGAGTGGAAGGCCTTATGGCTCTGCCAGGAGATGTAGACATTCGCCTGGGCCTTGCCGAGCCCGGCGCCTTCCAGCGCGTCCGACACCGCGACGAGGCCGGGGGAGAGGCTGTCCACGTCGTTCATCACGACGGAGGCGCCACGGCCGATCCATTGCGCGACCATCGCCGAGTCGGGTTGCAGGACCGGAGTGCCGTCGCGGCTGGTGGCGCGGGTGCAGTACTGCTCGGCCGGTACCGCCACGCCCTCCCGCACCAGCTTCAGCGACTGGCTGGACCAGATATGCGTCTGGTCCAGCAGGCGGTTGAGCTGCCGCCAGGACAGGACCTGCGCGAACTTCGCCGCGCCGCCGGGGATGTGCAGCGGCTGCTTGTCGTAATACTCGGCGAAGAACTGATCCGGGGCGATGGGAGCCAGGAGGTCGGCGAGCGTCATTGTCATGCCGCAGATTAGGCCTGCCGCGCCGGGTTTGAGAATGTGGCGGGAGAATGATTTTACAGGGTGAGACGCCGTAAAGGCACCGTCATGGGTTGAACCGGACGCCGCGCCCCCCGATCCTCCCCCCAGCGCGATTGAACGCCAGGGGATGATGATGCCGGACGGGACCAAGGTTGAGGGTGGCGCCAGGGCCGAATTGCTGCGCTCTGCGGTGGATGCGCTGCGCCAGCAGGCGCCCGCCTTGCCCGAAGGCGCAGCCACCCTGCTGCACCGCTTGGCCGATGCGCTGCCGACGCCCGAACTGGCGGCCGAGGCGCCGGAGCGCCTGGCCGCCGCCGCCGCCAGCCTCTACGCCCATGCGGCCGACCGCGCGCCGGGGCAGGCCAAGGTCCGGCTGCTGCCGCCTGGCCCGGGCCGCGGTGCCGTGGCGGTGGCCCAGATCGTCACCGACGACATGCCTTTCCTGGTGGAGAGCGTGCTGGCCTCGCTGACGCTGGTCGGCCGCACGGTGCGGCGGCTGTTGCACCCGGTGGTGCGGGTGCGGCGCGATGCCGCCGGCCGGCTGCAGGAGCTGGACGGGGCCGGCGCGACCACCGCCGAGAGCATGATGCATGTGGAGATCGCCCCCGGCGCCACGCGCCTGACCGGCGACCACCACGCCCCCCCCGAGGGGTGGGAGGCGGTGGAGCACGCGCTGTACCAGGCTATGGACGACGTGCGCACGGCCGTGACGGACTTCCCGGCCATGCTGAAGCGGCTGGAGCAGGCGGGGGTGGAGATCGCCCATGCGCCGGAGGCCGCCGCCGGCCAGGAATTCCTGCGCTGGATGGCGGAGGATAATTTCGTCTGCCTCGGCCACCGCCTGCTGCGGCTGGAGCCGGAGGCGCGGATCGAGGACGGGCTGGGCCTGCTGCGCGACGAGACGCTGCCGGTCTTCGACACACTGCGCGACCTGCCGGCCATTCCCGCCGCCGTGCGGGCGCAACTGGAGGAAGGCGTGGCGCTGACCATCGCCAAGGCCAACCTGCGCGCCCGCGTGCACCGCCCGCAACATGCCGACGTGGTGGCGACGCGCGTCTTCGGCACCGATGGCAGGGTGGTGGCGGTGCGGCTGTTCCTGGGGCTCTTCGCCGCCAGCGCCTATAACCGCAACCCGCGCAGCATCCCCTGGCTCTCGGCCAAGGTGGAACGCATCCTGGCCGCCGCCGGCGTGGCGCCGGAAAGCCATGACGGCCGCGCGCTGCGCAACATCCTGGACACCTGGCCGCGCGACGAACTGTTCCAGGCCGAGGAAGCCGCCATTCTGCACGGCACCCGGCGGGCGCTGGACCTGTCGATCCGCCCGCGCCCCGCGCTGGTGCTGCGGCGCGACCCGTTCGAACGGTTCATCTCCGCCATCGTCTGGCTGCCGCGCGACACCTTCGACACGCGGCTGCGGGAAACGGTGGGCGGCATGCTGGCGCGCGCCTTCGGCGGGCGGCTGTCCGCCTTCCATATCTCGCTGGGGGACGGGCCACTGGCGCGGGTGCATTATATCCTGGGCACCCGGCCCGGCGCCGTGCCGGCGGTGGAGGATTCCGTGCTGGAAGCCGCCGTCACCCAGGCCGCGCGCTCCTTCACCGACCGGCTGGGCGAGGCGCTGACCGCTGAACTGGGCGAGGCCCGGGCGGCCGATACCCTGTCCCGCTGGTCCGAGGCCTTCTCGAATTTCTACGCGGCGCATACCACGGCCACGACGGCGGTGGCGGATGTGCAGATGGCGGAGGCGGCGCTCGCCACCGGCCGCCCGCAGGCCCGCATCGGGCGCGCGCCGGGGGCGGGGGAGCGCGCGCTGGCGCTGCGCCTGGCCAATCCCGGCGTGCCGCTGCCGCTGGCCGACGTGCTGCCGCTGTTCGAGAGCCTGGACCTGCGCGCCATCGAGGAGACGCCACACCACCTGACTCTGCCCGATGGCAGCCGCGTGGTGCTGCATGTGTTTGTTCTGGAGGCCGGGGCCGACCTGGCGGAAGCGCGCTTCCCGGCCGTGCTGGAAGCGCTTTCCGCCTTGCTGGAAGGGCGGGTGGAGGCCGATGGTTTCAACCGGCTCGTCGCCCGCGCCGGGCTGGCTTGGCGCGAGGCGTGGCTGCTGCGGGCGCTGTTCCGCTGGATGAAGCAGGTGGGCTTCACCTTCGCGCAGGGCAGCGTCGAGGCCGCGCTGGCCGCCGAGCCCCGCGCGCCCCGCCTGCTGGTGGACCTGTTCCAGGCCCGCTTCGACCCCGCCCGCCCGCGTGACGGCGCGCGGGAGGAAGCCATCGAGGCGCAGTGGTCCGCGCTGATGGAGCAGGTGGAGGACCCGGATGCCGACCGCATCCTCTCCCGCCTGCGGCAGGTGCTGGATGCGGTGCTGCGCACCAATTTCCACCAGGAAAAGCCCTATCTCTCACTGAAGATCGACAGCGCGCTGGCGGGCGAGATGCCGGCGCCCCGCCCCTGGCGGGAGATCTTCGTCCATGCCCCGCATATGGAGGGCTGCCATCTGCGGGCCGGCGCCGTGGCGCGCGGCGGCATTCGCTGGTCCGACCGGCGCGAGGATTTCCGCACCGAGATCCTGGGCCTGATGAAGGCTCAGCGGCTGAAGAACGTCGTCATCGTGCCCACCGGCGCCAAGGGCGGCTTTGTTCTCAAGGGCGCCGTACCGCCGGCCACTGACCGTGAATCCTTCATGGCAACCGGCATCGCCGCCTACACCACCCTGATCCGCGGCATGCTGGACATTACCGACAACCTGGACGGCGCCACCGTGCTGCCGCCGCCCGACGTGGTGCGGCGCGACGGCGACGACCCCTATATCGTCGCCGCAGCCGACAAGGGCACCGCCACCTTCAGCGACATCGCCAACGGGCTGGCGCAGGAATACGGCTTCTGGCTGGACGATGCCTTCGCCAGCGGCGGCAGCCAGGGCTACGACCACAAGGCCATGGGCATCACCGCCAAGGGCGCCTGGGTCATGATCGCCCGGCACTTCGCCGAGCTGGGCCACGATATCCAGGCGGAGCCCTTCACCGTGGCGGGCGTCGGCGACATGTCGGGAGACGTGTTCGGCAACGGGTTGCTGATCTCGCGCCAGACCCGGCTGATCGCGGCCTTCGACCACCGCCACATCTTCGTCGATCCCGACCCCGACCCGGCCAGCAGCTATGAGGAGCGCGCCCGGATCTTCGCGCTGCCGCGTTCCTCCTGGGCCGATTACGACGTGCGGCTGGTCAGCGAGGGGGGCGGCGTCTACCCCCGCAACGCCCGCTTCATCCCGCTGTCGGACCGCGCCCGCGCCCTGCTGGGCATCGAGGCGCAAAAGCCCGACCCGGCCACCGTCATGCGCGCCATCCTGCGCGCCAAGGTGGACCTGCTCTATTTCGGCGGCATCGGCACCTACATCAAAGGCTCGGCCGAAAGCCAGACGGAAGCCGGCGACCGCGCCAATGACGCGCTGCGCATCGACGGGCGCGAGGTACGGGCGCGCGTGCTGGGCGAGGGCGCCAACCTGGCCGTCACCCAGGCCGGGCGCATCGAGGCCGCGCGCCTTGGCGCCGAGGGCGAGGGCGTGCGGCTGAACACCGATGCGCTGGACAATTCGGCCGGCGTCTCGACCTCCGACCACGAGGTGAACATCAAGATCCTGCTGGCGGATGTGCGCGCGGCGGGAGGCATCACCACCCAGCAGCGCGACGCCCTGCTGCGGGAGATGACGGACGAAGTGGCGGCCCTGGTGCTGCGCGACAATGCCGAGCAATCCCTCGCCATAAGCCTTGAGGCGGCGGCCGGTGCCGGCGCTCTGCCCGCCCATGCCGCCCTGATGATCCGGCTGGAAGCCGCCGGGCTGCTGGACCGCGCCGTGGCCGGCCTGCCCTCGGCCGAGGCGATGGCCGCGCGCGTGACGGCCGGGGAGGCGCTGACCCGCCCCGAACTCGCCGCCCTGCTGCCCTTCACGAAGCTTTGGCTGACCGAGGCGATCGAGGAGAGCAGCCTGCCGGACGATGCCGCGCTGGCCCCGCTGCTGCAGGATTACTTCCCGAAGCCGCTGCAGCGCGACTTCGGCGAGGCCATCGCCCGGCACCGCCTGCGGCGCGAACTGCTGGCGACCATCCTGGCCAATGCGGTGGCCAACCGGGTGGGCCCGGCGGCGCTCGCCCGCCTCGCGGCGGGGGCCGAGCCGGCGGAGGCCGCGCGCGCCGCCATCCTGGCCGACCGGCTGCTGGGGCTGGAAACCGCCGCCCGTGCCACCGATGCCGCCCCGGCCGCCGCCGCCGCCCGGCTGGATGCCGCCCTGACCATCCGCCACCTGCATGCCGCCGTGGCGCGGGAGGTCCTGGCACTGCCGGGCAGCGGAACGCTGGAGGACACGCTCTCCATCCTGCGTGCCGGCGTCTCGGCCCTGATGACGGCCGAGACCACCGCCGCCGCGGCCAGCCCCGCCGCCGCCGCGCTGCGCGAGGCTGGTTTGCCTGAGGGAGTGGCGCGCCTGGTGGCCGCCGCCCCGGCCCTGGAGGCGGCGCCCGCCATCGTGCGGCTGGCCTCGACCGCCGGGATGCCGCCGGTCGAGGCCGGTGCCGCCTGGCACCGGACCGGCGAGGCCTTCCACCTGCCCGCCCTGCGCGCCGCCACCACCCAGGCCGAGGCCCATGGCCCCTTCGGCACCCGCGCCAAGGCGGCCCTGCTGGACGATATCGCCACCCTGCAGGCGCGGCTGGCCGCCGCCCGGTTGCGCGGCGATGCCCTGCCGCAGGCGGAAGCCGCCGCCCGCGTGGCCCAGGAAGCCGCCAGCCGGCCGGACCTGGCGGCGGTGACGGTCGCGGTGCGCGCCCTGGCGCGGGTGCTGGAGTAAGCCGGATGGCGGGGCAGGGGGCGAAGCCGGGAGCTTCGCGTCCTGCCAGGGTCGCGGCTTTCTCCGCCCGGCGCTGACGGCCGGCGCCGGCGGGTTGCCTGAAGCGAACTAGACCGGCCCTGGCAACGGGCGCGCGGCCCCTGCACGCAGCCACTGCCGGCTGTGGCCATGGTGCCATCCCGCGCGTGTTCCGGCGGCCCCGGGCACGCAGCCGCTGCCGAGCGGGGCGGCCCTATGGTGTATCCCGCGTGCGGCCGCCCGAAGATCGCTGTCCTGCCAGGCTTTCCTCCGGGTTCCGCTCGGGCGGCCTTGCGGGCACATTGACCATGCCAACGGCAAGAGAGATCCGAACCGATGTCGCGAAAGGCCTGGGCCTGGGCGTTCTACGACTGGGCCAACAGTGCCTTTCCCACCGTCGTCTCCACCTTTGTCATCGCCGCCTATTTCGCCCAGGGCGTGGCGCCGGACCCGGCCAGCGGGCAGGCCATGTGGGGCTGGATGCAGACGGCGGCAGGGGTGGCCATCGCGCTGCTCTCTCCGGTGCTGGGGGCGGTGGCGGATGCCGGTGGGCGGCGGCGGCTGATGCTGCTGGCCTGCACCGTCTTCACCGCATTCTTCACCGCGCTCATCTGGTTCGCCGAGCCGCGTCCGGCCGACGCGCTCTGGGCGCTGGCCTGCGTCGGGCTGGCGACGGTGGGGTTCGAGCTGGGCACGGTCTTCTATAATTCCATGCTGCCGCAGGTGGCGCCGCCGGAACGGCTGGGGCGGGTTTCCGGCCTCGCCTGGGGGCTGGGCTATGCGGGAGGGCTGGCATGCCTGGGCACCTGCCTGCTGCTGCTGGTCCAGCCGGACCCGTCCCCCTTCGGGCTGGACCGGGGCAATGCGGAGCATATCCGGGCCACGGCGCTGCTGGTGGCGGTCTGGACCCTGGCCTTCGGCTGGCCCGTGCTGCTGGCCCTGCCGGACCCGCCGCCGCCCCGCCCCCGGTGGCGCGAGGCCGCCCGGAAGGGCCTCGCCGAGATCACCGGCCTGCTGCGCGGCCTGCCGCACCGCCCGGCCATGGCGCGCTTCCTGGTCGCGCGGCTGTTCTATACCGACGGGCTGAACACCCTCTTCGCCTTCGGCGCCATCTACGCCGCCGGTGTCTTCGGCATGCCCTTCGAGGAAATCCTGCTCTTCGGCATCGCGCTGAATGTGACCGCTGGGCTGGGCGCGGCCGGCTTCGGGCTGGTCGAGGACAAGCTGGGCGCGCGGCGGACCATCCTGGTGTCGCTGGTGGCCATCATCGCCATCGGGCTGGGACTGGTGCTGGTGGAGAGCAAGGCGGAGTTCTGGGCGCTGGCCGTGGTGCTGGGCATTTTCATGGGGCCGGCGCAATCGGCCTCCCGCAGCTTCATGGCGGCGCTGGCGCCACCGGCCGAGGTCTCGGCGCATTTCGGGCTGTTCGCGCTGTCGGGGCGCATCACCGGCTTCCTGGGCCCGGCGGCCCTGGCGGCGGTAACGGCAGCCACCGGCAACCAGCGCCTGGGCATGGCGACCGTGTTGGTCTTCCTGGCCCTGGGCGCCGCGATCTTGCTGACGGTGCGGGAGCCGGCGGCGACGAGGCCAGGCTGGGCGACGCCCCTGGCGTGAGGGCACCATCCATGCGGATGGTTGAACAGGCGCTGCCGCGCGAGGGACTGGGCTTTCGCGGTAGCGTCCCTGGAGATGCCAAGCCCTGCTACGCTGAAGCCTGAAGCCTGAAGCCTGAAGCCTGAAGCCTGAAGCCTGGCCGGCCGTTCATGCCTCCGACATTCCGCCAGGATTGCTCAGTTTCGGCGGAACAGCTTCTTCATGATCCAGGCCCAGATTCCGGGCCCCGCCGCCCCGCGCCCCAACCGCTGCTGCGCCACATGCGGGCGTGGAAAGCTGGGGGGCAGGGCCGAGGCGATGGTATGGCGCCCGCTGTCATGCGCCGCGATCAGCCGCTGCTCCACCGCCACCACCTGTGCCACGACCTCCGGCGGGTGGGAACGGGCGAGCTGCGCGGCCGTGGCGGCGGCATCGGGCCAGGCCTCGGCGCGGCGCAGCGCGTCGATCACCCGCACCGTCTGCTCGGCATCCAGCGGCGGGCCGCTGCGCCAGAGCGCCACGGCATCCCGCCGCCATTCGGCGGCGAGATCCGGCCGGTTCATGTCGTCCACCACCCAGGCGGCATGCAGCGTGGCCTCGGCGCTGGCATGCAGCGCGCCGGTTTCCTCCAGCACATGCGCCCAGGCCAGGAAACGCCGGGCCAGCGCGGGGTAGGAGGTCTCGGCCACCAGGGCCCGGAACGGGGCGGCGGCCACCGCCTCGGCCGCGGCGGGGTGGGCACGGGCGATATCCGGCGCGGCATAAGCGCAATGGGGGCATTGCTGCAGCCATCGTCCCATCGTGCCGCGCAATGGCTCGCCCGGGCGCAGGTCAAGGTCGGGGGCCTGCTCGGGCGCCCCGGGGCGGAAGGGCGGCTGGCGGCTTTCGCCACCGCAGACCGCGCAACGGACCGGGCCGGCTGTCTGGCCCGTCTTGGAGCCAGTGGAGGATGAGGAACTCGCCATCGGCCTAAACTAAGGACGAAGCGGCCCTTCGCGAAGAGGAAGACGTGGCTCAGGGGCGCAATAATCTGCCGTCGCGGCCGGGGGGCGCTGTTGCGTGCGCGGGCTGGGCCGGGTCACACTCCGCCATGCCCCGCGGAGACCTCTTCCCCGATATCGCCCCGTTCGAGACCGGCTTCCTGCCGCTGTCGGGTGGGCATGTGATGTACTGGGAGCAGGTGGGCAACCCGCGCGGCCAGCCGGTGCTGTTCCTGCATGGCGGGCCGGGGGCGGGCGCCGGAGCGGTGCACCGCCGCTTCTTCGACCCCACCCACTGGCGTATCGTCATCTTCGACCAGCGCGGGGCCGGCCGGTCCCGCCCTTTGGGCGAACTGCGCGACAACACCACCCCGCACCTGGTTGAGGATATCGAAACGCTGCGGCGCTTCCTGGGGCTGGAGCAGTGGCTGCTGTTCGGCGGGTCCTGGGGCTCCACCCTCGCGCTGGCTTATGCGCAGGCGCATCCTGGCCGGGTGACGGGCTGCGCGCTGCGCGGGGTCTTCCTGGGCCGCAAGCAGGAGGTGGAATGGTTCCTCTATGGCCTGCGCCGCGTGTTCCCCGATGCATGGGGGCGCTTCGCCGAGCATGTGCCGCCGGCCGAGCGGGCCGACCTGCTGGGGGCGTATCTGCGCCGGCTGTGTGACCCGGACCCTTTCATCCACCTGCCCGCCGCCCGTGCCTGGAGCCAGTTCGAAGGCATGTGCAGCACCCTTCTGCCGAGCCTGGACACGGTGGCGAGCTTCGCGCAGGACCGCACGGCCCTGGGGCTGGCGCGGATCGAGGCGCATTACTTCGCGCATGACCTGTTCCTGCGGCCGGACGGGCTGCTGGCCGGGATGCCGGGCATCGCCCATATTCAGGCCGAGATCGTGCAGGGCCGCTACGACATGGTCTGCCCCGCCGAGGCTGCCTTCGACCTGATAGCGGCCTGGCCGCGCGCGCGGCTGACGGTGGTGCCCGACGCCGGCCATTCCGCCCTGGAACCCGGCGTGCGGACCGCGCTGGTGGCGGCGGTGGAGCGCTTCCGCCGCTGCGGATGACACGCCGCCGCGAAGGCGTGTGGACCAGCGGGCAAGGGAGCGTTAAACCTCGGAACTGGCGTCTCCGTAGCTCAGCCGGATAGAGCACCAGATTCCTATTCTGGGGGCCGTGGGTTCGAATCCCGCCGGGGACACCAACTCCCAACACCCCACGAAAATCATTAATTTTCAATGACATAGTGGGCGTCAAGTTTATTATTTACCCACCTGCATTACCCACCCCTGATTGCGTTCTGTGAAGGCACCGCTTCCCTAAATGCGGCTCAGGAGATCGCGGCGTTTCTGGTCGTATTCGTCGGCAGAAATGAGTCCCTGATCCGACAGGTCCTTTAAGACACGAAGTTGCTGGGCAGTGTCCCCACTGCCTTTAGAAGGCTGCTGAGGGGGCCAACTGGCCGCAAGCCGGAGTGAAGTGCTGACCACGTCCACGGCTCTTCCTGTGCCATCCAAAGTTCTCTGTAGGGTGTCGGCGAAGTTGCTGTTCTGGATGCCTCCGACGATCACTGAGGTACCGCTCCCGGACACCTCAAAGATATAACCGTCAATGGACCGCCCCTCTGCCGTCTCGCCTGATACCGGTTTGATCAGGACCTGCTGCGTAAAGGTATCCAGCATCATCCGTGTGTAGGTGGAGTAGCCCCGTACAGGGCCACTGATGACTTCTACTCTGCGCCCAGGAAAGCTGGAAACGATAGCACCATGGGCGATAGCATCAGCCTCTGCATCACTGACAGTATAGATACGTTGCTTGCCATTGGCTTCGTTGATGCCGGTGGAATAGTGCCGAGAGCAGGCTCCGACAGCCAGGACAACCAAGGCTGCGGTTACAGTTCGGATGATAGCCTTCAAAGTTCCCCCTAATCCGGGCTGCCAATAGCCTGTGACCATGACTAGAGCGAAACCATAATTCAGCGCCACGGAATTCAGAGATACCGGGCGACAGCGCTTCAAACAGGCAAACCTAGCCTGCCCGAGAACTCTGGCGCTCATCACCTATATGTAAATTATTTGTAACGTGAATATTGGCTGGTCCTTAACAGGCAGTGGCTGGTGCTGCTTCGGCTTAATCCTGGAAAGTGGGGCATGACAGAAGGATGAGACTCTTCCCTGCCAATTTTCTCTTGGCGCCCTTTGAAGCTTTGCAATGAGTAAAAGCAGACTGCCGACAACGTTCCTCAAGAGAATGCCCGTGGGACATGAACCTTGAGAACTTCCCAAACAGAACAAGCCAACGATCCAAAGTATGCGGAGCATAAATGTGGCGAGAGGGTCTGAGAGCCCGTTTGAGAATTCTGATGGCTGAGGGCGTGGCCGGGATGTGTGTGCCAGCGCGGAGGCGGCTTGGGCCCATGCAGGAACATTGGGCCAAGCCGCCGACA
>JAQGHX010000218.1 GCA_028288745.1 Roseomonas sp.
TCGTCATCGCGATCGTCATGACCATCGCCGGCGCGCTCTCGCTCACCCGCATCCCGGTCTCCCAGTTCCCGGACATCGTGCCGCCGCAGGTGCAGGTGAGCGCCACCTACCCCGGCGCCTCGGCCCAGGTGGTGGAGCAGGCCGTCGCCCAGCCGCTTGAAGCGCAGGTGGTGGGCGTCGAGAACTCCATCTACATGCGTTCCAACAGCGGCAGCGACGGCAGCTACACGCTGAACGTCAGCTTCACCCTGGGCAGCAACGCCGACATCAACACCGTCAACGTCAACAATCGCGTGCAGGCGGCGATGTCGCTGATGCCGTCCGAAGTGCAGCAGCAGGGCATCCAGGTCCGCAAGCAGTCCTCGTCCATCCTGCAGGTGCTGTTTCTCTATGCGGAGCAGGCCGGGCAGTATGACCCGCTGTTCCTGACGAACTACGCCACGCTGAATTTGCTGGACGAAATCTCCCGCACGGCCGGCGTCGGTTCCGCCACGCTGTTCTCGCGCCAGAACTATGCCATGCGCATCTGGTTCGACTCGCAGCGCCTGGTCAGCCTGAACCTTTCGCCCTCGGACGTGGTCACGGCCATCCGGGCGCAGAACGTGCAGGCGCCGGCCGGCCGCATCGGCGCGCAGCCGATGCCGGACGACCAGCAAGTGCAGATGAACGTCCAGACCCAGGGCCGCCTCTCGACGCCCGAGGAGTTCGGCAGCATCTTGCTGCGTGCCAACCCCGACGGCTCCGTCCTGCGGGTGCGTGACGTAGCGCGGATCGAGATGGGCGCGCAGAACCGGGACGTCAGCACTCGGCTGAATGGCCAGGAAGGCGTCGGCATCGGTATCTACCTGGCGCCGGGCGCCAACGCCGTGAACGCGGCGGCCGCCGTGGGCGCGACGCTGGAGCGCGTGCGCACCCGCATGCCGCCGGGCATGACGGTCCGCCCGGTGTTCGACACCACCATCTTCGTCAGCGACACCATCCATGAGGTCATCAAGACCCTCATCGAGGCCTTCGTGCTGGTGGCGATCGTGGTGTTCCTGTTCCTGGGCAACGCCCGCGCCACGGTTATTCCCATCATCGCCGTGCCGGTCAGCCTGATCACCACCTTCGCGGTGCTGCTGGTCATGGGCTACTCGGCCAATACCGTCTCGCTGCTGGCCATGGTGCTCGCCATCGGCATCGTCGTCGATGACGCCATCGTGGTGGTCGAAAACGTCGAACGCGTGATGGAGGAGGAACCGGAGCTCTCGCCGGCGGATGCCACCAAGAAGGCGATGTCGCAGATCACCGCGCCGATCATCGCCATCACCCTTGTGCTGCTCTCGGTGTTTGTGCCGATCGGCTTCATTCCGGGCCTCTCCGGCGTGCTGTTCCGTCAGTTCGCGGTGACAATCTCGGTCGCCATGGTGATCTCGGCCATCAATGCGCTGACACTCTCCCCCGCCCTCTGCGCCGTGTTCCTTCGTCATACCGGCGAGAAGCGCGGCATCATGGGCTGGGTTAGCCGGCGCATCGACAATGTCCGCGACGGCTATGCCAGCGTGGTACGGAGGCTGCTACGGCTCTCCATCGTCGGCATCCTCCTGGTGGCGGTGTTCGGCTTCGGCGCCTTTACCATCGCCAGCAAAATCCCCAGCGGTTTCCTGCCGTCCGAGGACCAGGGCGCCTTCATGATCGCCTTCCAGTTGCCGGATGGCGCGGCCCAGCCGCGCACCAGCCGGGTGGTGGCTGATATGGAAGCCCGCCTGAAGCAGCTGCCGCAGGTGCGCGACGCCATCGCCATCGTCGGCTTCTCGCTGCTGGATGGCGGTGCCTCCTCCTCCGCCGCCACGATGTTCGTGCAGCTGAAGGAGTTCTCTGAGCGCACAGGGCCCCAGGATAACGTGCAGGTGCTGATCGGCCGGATCTTCCAGGAGAGCCAGCAGATCCGCAACGCGCAGATCATCCCGATCAACCTGCCGCCCATCATCGGCCTCTCCACCGGTGGTGGCTTCGAATACCAGCTCGAATCGCTGGAAGGCGCGAACCCGGCGGCGATTGGTCAGGTCATGCAGGCGCTGGTGGGCGCGGCCAACCAGGACCCGCGGCTGGCGCAGGTGTTCTCCACCTTCTCCGCCCGCGCGCCCTCGCTCTACCTGGATATCGACCGCGACAAGGCCCAGGTGCTCGGCCTCGGCATGGCGGACGTGTTCTCGGCGCTGCAGACCACGTTGGGCAGCAGCTTCGTCAACAACTTCAACCTGTACGGCCGTACCTGGCAGGTGCTGGTGCAGGGCGAGGCCGCCGACCGGCGGGACGAGAACGCGCTCTGGAAGATCCAGGTCCGCAACAGCCGCGGCCAGATGGTGCCGCTGCGCGCCATCGCGGAGGTCCGCACGGTCGTCGGCCCACAGACCATCACGCGCTACAACAACTACCGCTCCATCACCATCCAGGGCGGGCCGGCGCCGGGCGTGTCCTCCGGCGTCGCCATGCAGGCGATGGAGGAGATCTCCCGCAAGACCCTCCCCGCCGGCTACACGTTCGAATGGACCGGCACCGCCTATCAGGAGCGGCAGGCACAGGGCCAGACCGTCTACATCCTGGGGCTGGCCGTGCTGTTCGCCTTCCTGTTCCTGGTGGCGCTGTACGAAAGCTGGATCATTCCCATCCCCGTGCTGCTCTCGGTGATGGTTGGCGTGCTGGCGGCGGTCTGGGGCATCTCGCTCTCCGGCCTGGCGATGGACCTCTACGCGCAGATCGGCCTGATCGTGCTGATCGCGCTGGCGGCCAAGAACGGCATTCTGATCATCGAGTTCGCCAAGGAGCAGCGCGAGGCCGGGCACACCATCCTCGAAGCCGCCGAACTCGGCGCACGCCTGCGGTTCCGCGCGGTGATGATGACGTCGATCGCCTTCATCCTCGGCCTTGTGCCGCTGGTCTGGGCGAGCGGCGCGGCCATGCTGGCGCGGCGGGCGGTCTCCACCCCCGTCTTCGCCGGCATGATCGCGGCTTCCACCATCGGCATCTTCATGATCCCGATGCTCTACGTCGTGTTCCAGAGGATGCGTGAGGCGACACACCGCCGCTTCGGCCGCGGCCAGCATGGCCAGCCGGAAGGCAGGCCGAAGCCCCACGACACCACGCATGAGCCGCGGCGCATGGAATAACCTGTTCAGGAGGGGGCGCCACGGCAACGGGGCGCCCCCTTTTCTGTTAACGGGCGGGCCTGTTAACGGGCGGGAGGGTCGTGATGCCGAAGCATATCGTCATCGTCGGAGGCGGGGCCGGCGGCCTTCATCTGGCGACGCGCCTGGGCCGCCGCCTGGGCCGCCCGCGCGGGCACCGGGACGCACGCGCCGAGGTGACGCTGGTGGACCGCGATTCCAGCCATATCTGGAAGCCGCTGCTGCACGAGGCCGCCGCCGGCACCCTGGATACCGGGGTGGAGCAACTGGGTTTCGTCGCCCATGCCAGCCGTAACGGCTTCCGCTACTGGCCCGGCGAGATGCAGGGGCTGGACCGCGCGGAGAAGCGCATCACCCTGGCCGCGATGAACGATGCCCAGGGGCGCGGGATCCTGCCAGCGCGCGACCTGCCCTACGACATCCTGATCCTGGCGGTAGGCAGCAGCGCCAATGATTTCGGCATCCCCGGCGTGCTGGAGCATACCAGCTTCATCGACAGCCGCGACCAGGCCGAGGCATTCCACGAGGCCCTGCGCGCCGAAACCATCCGCTGCATCGCGGGGCCCGAGGACAGGACGCTGGACATCGCCATCGTCGGCGGCGGCGCCACGGGGGTCGAGCTTTCGGCCGAGCTGAACACGGCGCTGGGCCTCGCCAGCGGCTACGGCCTGCCGGACCTGCGCCGCCGCCTGCGGCTGACGCTGGTGGAAAGCGCCCCCCGCATCCTGGGCGCGTTGCCGGAGCGCGTGGCGGCCTCCGCCCAGGCGGAACTTCAACGGCAGGGCGTCACGGTGCTGACCAATGCCCAGGTCTCGGCGGTGGAACCCGATGCGCTGATGCTGAAGGACGGGCGGCGCATTTCCGCCACGCTCAAGGTCTGGGCCGCCGGCATCCGCGCGCCCGCCTTTCTGCGGGATCTGGACGGGCTGGAGAGCACCCGCAACGGCCAGCTCGTCATCCGCCCCACCCTGCAGACCACGCGGGACGATGCGGTCTATGCGCTGGGCGACTGTGCCTCCCTCACCCTGCCCGGCACCGAAAGGCCGCTTGGCGCCACGGCGCAGGTGGCGCAGCAGCAGGCCGTTTATCTGGCGCGCGCTCTGCCGGGGGTGCTGGAAGGCGGAGTGGCAGCGCCCTTCGCCTACCGGCACCTGGGCGCGCTGGTCTCGCTCGGGCAGTACAACGCTTATGGCAGCCTGGGAAAACGCGGGCTGCTGGGCGATGGCTGGTTCGTGCAGGGGCGGTTCGCGCAGATCAGCTACGCCTCGCTCTACCGCCGCCACCAATTGGGGCTGCATGGGTTGTGGCGGTCGCTGCTCTACTGGTGCGCCGACCTGCTGCGCCGCGCCAGCCGCCCGCCGGTGCGGCTGGAATAGCCCGCCCGAATCAGCCACGGCCCCGACTTTCGCATTGGCGCCAATCAGGTCTAGCGTGGCGGCGCTCCTGATCGAGGCCCGTCATGCACCGGACCACCCTGCTGCTCGCCGGCCTGCTCGCCACCACTGGCCTGGCCCCGCCACCCGCGCTGGCGCAAGGCGTCCCCGCCGGCTGAAGTGCGGGTGGGGATGCAGACGGAGACCTCCTCCATCGACCCGCATTTCGCGTTGGTCGGCGCCAACCAGGTGGTGGCGCAGCATATCTTCGACCCCCTGCTGGCGGCGGATGCCAACCTGCGCCCGGTGCCGGGGCTGGCCAGCGTCACCGACCCGGAGCCCGATATCTGGGAATTCCGCATCCGGTCCGATGCCCGCTTCCATGACGGCACGCCCGTCACCGCCGAGGATGTGCGCTTCTCGCTGGAGCGGATGCGCCGTGGGTATGCGCATGCGCCGCCGCCAAGGCGCGAAATCCCGCCACCTGACATCCCTGCCCTGAAATTCCGGGCTGGCATTCCACGCCACCGGCATTCCGCGTCATAAGGGCGGCGTGAACACAGAACCCCCCTTCGTCGCCGTGCTCGGCGCCGGTCCCGCCGGGCTGATGGCCGCCGAGACCATCGCCGCCGCCGGCCACCCCGTGCGCGTCTTCGACCGCATGCCCTCCCCTGCCCGCAAGCTGCTGATGGCGGGACGCGGCGGACTGAACCTGACGCATTCCGAGCCGCTGGAACGCTTCCTGGCCCAGTATGCCGCCGCCGCGCCGCATCTCGCCCCTGCTATCCGGGCCTTCCCGCCCGCTGACCTGATCGCCTGGGCGGAAGCACTGGGGCAGGAGGTCTTCACCGGCAGTTCCGGCCGCGTCTTCCCGCGCGCGCTGAAGGCGTCGCCGCTGCTGCGCGCCTGGCTGGCGCGGCTGGGCGGCCAGGGCGTGCGGCTGCTGCCACGCCATGAATGGCTGGGCCTCACCGCGGATGGCGCCCTGCGCATGGGCACGCCGGATGGCGAGCAGGCCATCCGCCCGGCCGCGACGATACTGGCGCTGGGCGGCGCCTCCTGGCCCCGGCTCGGCGCGGATGGCGGCTGGGCGGGGCTGTTGCCCGGGGTGCCGGTGGCGCCCTTCCGCCCCTCCAACATGGGCTTCCTCATCAGCTGGTCGGAGGTCTTTCGCCAGAAATTCGAGGGCACGCCGCTGAAGCGCATCGCGCTGTCCTTCGCCGGCCGCACGGTGCGGGGCGAGGCCATCGTCACCGCGCAGGGCATCGAGGGCGGCGCGGTCTATGCGCTCTCCGCCGCGCTGCGCGACGCCATCGCGGCGGAGGGTTCCGCCACCCTGCTGCTGGACCTGCGGCCGGACCTGGATGCCGCCACCCTGGCCAGCAGGCTCGACGAACCACGGCGGGGCCAGTCGCTCTCGACCTTCCTGCGCAAGGCGGCCGCCCTGCCGCCGGTGGCGATCGGGCTGGTGCAGGAAGCGCTGCATGGCGGCGCCACCGCGCCCTTGCCGGAGCTGATCAAGGCCCTGCCGCTGCGGCTGGATGCGCCGCAGGGGCTGGAGCGGGCAATTTCCTCGGCCGGCGGCATCGGCTTCGCGGCGCTGGATGAGCATTTCATGCTGCGGGCCCATCCCGGCCTGTTCGTGGCCGGGGAGATGCTGGACTGGGAGGCGCCGACGGGCGGCTACCTGCTCCAGGCCTGCTTCGCCACCGGCCGGACGGCCGGAGCCGGCGCGGTGGCCTGGCTGGGCTGAGCTCCGCCGGGCGGGCGAGGCGCCCGCCCGGCCCTGGCCCCGGCCTTAGGCGCCGATATCGGCTTCCAGTTCCTTGAACGCCTGCGGCGAGGGCACCATCAGCGAAGGGCGCGGCGGAGTCAGCAGGATGCCTTCCTCGTCGAAGCGGTGCTTCAGCCGCAGGTTGAAGGCGCGGCCCACGCCCCATTGCTTGAGCGCTCGTGTCTTGAGCCCGCCCATGATGGTGATGCCTTCCAGCGTGAACTGGTCCACGCCCCAGATCTCCAGCCCCGTCAGCATGTCCGGCGCGAAAAGAGGGTCCTCGCGCAGGCTCTGGCCGACCTCCTTCATCACCTCCATCACCCGGTCCAGGTTGGCGTCGTAGCCCACCACCACCTTGACCGTGTAGACGCCGAGGCCGCGCGAGCGGTTCTTCATCGCCTTGATCTGGCTGAAGGGGATGGTATGCAGCGCGCCGTCGCCATCGCGGATGCGCACGGTGCGGATGGTCACGCTCTCCACCGTGCCGTTGCGGTCCCCGGTATCGATGGTGTCGCCCACGGCGATGGTATCCTCGAACAGCATGAACAGGCCGGTGATGACGTCCTGCACCAATTGCTGCGAGCCGAAGGAGATGGCGAGGCCGAAGACACCGGCACCGGCCAGCAGCGGCGTGACGTTCAGCCCGAGATTGCTGAGCACCGCGATGATGGTCAGCACCACCAGCATGACGAAGGCGAAGTTGCGCAGGAGCGGCAGCAGCGTGCGGGCGCGGGTGCTGTGGTCGCGTGCCCGGCCGGTATTGTCACGCGGCTGCAGCGCGAAATCCACCGCCGTATCCAGCGTGACCCAGATGAGCCACCCCAGCAGCAGCACGGTGGCGATGGACAGGATGGGCCGCGCGATGGCGAAGCCGATGCCGGTGCTGAACCAGGTGATCGCATCGACATTCCAGATGCGCAGCCCCACCACCATGATGACGATAAAGGCGGCGATGCGCAGCAGTTGCCGCGTCACGCCCAGGTAGCGCCAGGTCAGCCGCCGGGCCAGTCCGCCTTTGCCATACTGCATCGAGGTCGCAAGCTTCGCGAGCCCGCCGGACACAGCGAAGGTCACCGCCATGATGATGGCGACGGCCGCCAGCGTGACCATCGCCCGCCCGATGAAGGACCCGCCGCCGACACCGAACAGGCGCGAGAACAGGTGCCCCACCGCCAGCAGCAGGCCCAGCAGATGCCAGTTCGCGGCGATCCGGGCACCGATGACCTTGTAGAGCTTGCCTTCGCGCGCTTCCTCGCCCCGCGTGCCGCTCAGCAGGCGCTGCACGCCGCGGCGGCGGTTCAGGATGAAGACGATGGCCACGATGCCCAGCGCCAGATCCACCAGGAAGGTGAGCACCGCCGCCACGTCCCAGCCCAGGGTCCAGCGCAGTTCCGGGGCGCGCAGCATGGTGCTGGCGAAGGAGAGCGTGGCCAGGGCGCCCAGCCAGGGCAGGATGCGCCGCTCGGCATAAGCCACGATGCGCCAGCCGCGCACCGGCCCAAGCAGGAACAACAGCGGCCCGCCGAGGCGGATCACCAGGCTGCCGATCAGGAAGGGCAAGGCCATGGCCAGGAAGATGCGCGCGCCGTCGCCCGAGCGCGGCACCATGGCCGGCCAGGCCAGCACCAGCGCCACCGCCGGCACCCAGGGCGCCAGCCGGCGGGCGGTATCCAGCCCGGCGGAGCGCCAGAGATTCGCCCGCCGCTCGGGATGGAAGCGGTGGCCGGGCGGCAATGGCCGGAGCCAGCGCAGCTTGCGCAACCCGTAGAGCAGCATTAGGGCGAGACCCCAGCCAGTACCGGCCCAGAGCAGGAACCCGGGCGCATCGCCGCTGCTGAAGGCATTGACCAGCCGCGTCTCCGCCTGCGAGGCGGCCGCCGTCACGCGCGAGCCGATGGAGCCGCTGGTCAGTTGCTCCCGCACCGTCTGGCCTACATCCGTCAGGCCAACGGCCACGGCCCCGAGCAGGCCGCCCTCCGGCGGCAATTCCTCGGCCGGCACAGCGGGGGCCGTGGCCGGGCCACCGGCGGGGGCAGCGGTGCCGGGGGTTGCGGGGGTGCCGGTGGCCGGTGCCGGGGTGGCGGCCGTGGCCGGGGCCGCGCTGCCACGCGCGGCCCCCAGACTGGTGCGGAGTCGTTCCAGTTACGCCATGAAGGCGGCGCGGCTGGTGTCGTTCCGCAGGGTGGCCAGGATCCCCTCGAGCGCCGCGACCTCATCCTGCAGCCGTGGCGCCGCGGCTGGCGCCGCGACTGGCGCCGGTGCGGCAGCCGGGGCCGTCACGGGCGCCTGTGCGATGGCGCCCCCGGGGCGGAACAGCACGCCGCCCCCCAGGGCCAGCAGGAGCAGGAACAAGGTCGGGATCAGCGAGGCGGAGCGGGCGGTACCGGGCACGGAACTTCCTTTGGGCAGACGCAGCGGCTTCTAGCATAGACCGCCTGGAAGGATGGAACGGGCGGCCATCACGCCTCGCGGCGCGGCTGGCCGGCGATCAGGACACCTGGCGCACCACGGCCTCGGCCATGCCGGCGCGGCGCGGCGTGGGGCGTTCGTCGCGCTCGCTGACCTCGGCGCGAGCGCGTGGCAGGGCATGGGGATATTCGGCCTGCAGGAAGGCGATCATCTTCTCACGAACCTCGCACCGGATATCGAAGGTGCGGCCGGCATTGCTGGCGCTGACCAGCATGCGGATCTCCATTGTGTCCGTCCCGAGATCCGTGACCTGCATGTTCACCACCCGCCGGTCCCAGAGCGGCGAGGCCTCGGCGATCTCCTGCAACCTGCGGCGCATGACCTCAACCGGGGCGGTGTAGTCCACATGCAGGTAGGCGGTGCCGATCAGGCTGGCATTCTCGCGTGTCCAGTTCTGGAAGGGATGCTCGATGAAATAGCTGAGCGGAAGCACCATCCGCCGCCAGTCCCAGAGCCGGACGACGACATAGGTGGCGTTGATCTCCTCCACATTGCCCCACTCGCCCTCGACGATCACCGCGTCCTCCAGCCGGATGGGCTGGGTAACCGCGATCTGGATGCCCGCGACGAGATTCTTCAGCAGCGGCTGCAACGCCAGGCCGAGCACGATGCCCGCCGCTCCGGCCGAGGCCAGCAGGCTGACGCCGTATTGCCGCACGCTCTCGAAGGTCATCAGGGCCGCGGCGATGGTGATCACCACGATCAGCATCGCGGCCACGCGCTGCAGGATACGCGACTGCGTGGTGTGCTTGCGGGCGAGAAGGTTGTCCTCGGAATCCAGCTTGAAGCGGCGGAGGTAGATGGTGGTCCAGATATGCAACACCGTCCGCGCGACCCAGCCCGCCAGGCAGATGAAGCAGACCAGCAGCAGGTGCCGGATCAGCATGGCCTCGGGCGTGGTCAGCGGCGCGACGGTGGCCCCGAAGGCCAGGCAGACGATGATGAGGGCAAGCCGGATCGGCCCCTCGGTACGCTGGACCAGGGACCGCCAGAACAGGTCGCGGTCGCTGACCAGGCGGGTCGCGATCCTGAACAGAACCTTATGTGCCGCCAGCGCGACGGCGATGGATATGCCCAGGACGAGGAGGCTGACGGCCCAGGCTGGCACCCAGTGGGCGGAATTCACGCCTGCACGCGCGATGGTGGCGATACGATCCAAGGAATCTCCAGTTTGTTCGGTGCTGTTCCGCCGCGTCGGGGAATCAATGCTGCAACGCCGAAGCGGTTGCGGGGCGGGCGGGCGCCGCAACCCCGGTGGAGCTCCGGCATTGGAAGTCATAGCACCGAGGAGCCAGTCATGTCGTATCCCGAGGCCCAGGTTCCGACCTCGCCGGACATTCCGCCGCCGCCGATGCCTCCCGTGCCGCCACCCCCGCCGGGCCCCGATCTACCCGGTATCCCGATCGAGGATCCGCCAGGGCCGGGCCAGCCCATGCCAGGCCAGCCGGATAAGCCGCCGGCCGGGGACCCGCCAGGGGAGCCACCGGTCTGGATGTAACGGGGCATCCCGCCAGACCCTCCCCGGACCGCGGAGATGTGGCTGGCCGCGCCGTGCCCGGCCGGCCCGGCCCGGCCCGGCCCGGCCCGGGAGGCTCCGCTCTATAGGGTGGCGTGACGCGGGCGCCCCAATCTGGCTGCAGCGCGCCCGCGTGCCCCGCGAAGCCTGGGGAGGGCCTGTCGCGCCACCACCGGCACTGGCTCATCTCGTCCGCCGCCGGATGCGATCACAAGGCGAGATTTTCCCGAAATTTATTGTTCTTCTTTTGTTCGATATGATAACGTGACGTTGTCATGTTTCTCCCCGCCCGCCTTCACCCATGACCGGCAAAGCCTCCTCGATACACGATTGCCGCCGCATCCGGCGTGAAGCGTGGCCGCGGAGCCCGCCCGTGCCGCGCCGCCCATTTCGGGACCCCAGCCGGTTGGTAGCCTTGCCAGCAGCGTGGTTGGGCAACCGGCCGCCGGCACCGCTCCGCCTCCGCTGAGGCGCAGCCGGTTTCGCGGCGGCACATAGCCAGCAGCGTCGCCATCGCCCAGCCCGTGCTTACCACCTCCAGGATCCGCCATGAGCAAGAAGCCCATTCAGGTTGATTTCCAGAAAGCGGCGCTGACCCGGATATCCGAGCTGGCGCTGCGCGGACGCTCCCCCGAATACCTGGCGCAGGAGGTTGACCGGATCGTGGCGCGGCTCCGGCAATCCGCGGCCTCGGCGCCCGAGGATGTCCGGGAACGCCTGGCCGAGATGTGCGATGACCTTTTCGCGGGCGTGCAATCCGCCCGGGCCCAGGTCGAGGCCATGGACGCGAGCGATACGGCTGCTATCTGCCAGGGCGCGCAATCCCTCGCGGCCCTGATCGCCGCCCGGGACGCGATGGCCAATGCCTATGGGGCCTTCCCGCGCTGATATGGCGGCCGCACGGCGGCATGCATTCCAGGGCGCCATCCCCGGCAGGAACCGGAACCGCTTCTATTCCGCCGGCTGAAGCCGGTAGCGCCAGGGTGGAAACCGGCGCGAGCGGATGATGGCGATGGGCTGGCACTGAGAAGCCGGCCATGTGGCCGCGGCTCACATGCGGCTCGGGCCGGCCATACCCGACACAATCCACAAAGGGCCGGTTGCCCGCCCGCCAGCTG
>JAQGHX010000234.1 GCA_028288745.1 Roseomonas sp.
CCCGGCGCCGCAGAGCAGCAGGGCGGCGGGGCCATGCAGCAGGTCGCGCTCGGCCACCCGCATCCAGGCGAAGCCGGCACTCAGCCGGGCGGGAGCATAGGCGATGCCGGCGGCGGCGAAGGCTTCCTCCGCTCCCAGGCCGATGACGGTCGCGGCGGCCGGCAGCCGCGCCCGCCGGGCGGGCCGCGCGCCCGGCCCGCCGAAATCGAGCACCAGTTCCGCCCCCCGCCGCGACAGGCGTTCCAACCGGCCGACCGGGTGCAGCCGCACCAGCGGCATGGCTTTCAGCGCGGCCATGATGCGTCCCACCAATCCTGCCATCCCTTCGTCGCGCAGGGTCCAGAAGGGCCGGTGCGGGCGAAATCCGGTGCGCCCGTCGCGAAAGGCTTCCAGCACTGTCAGGGGGTGGAACAGCGCGGCCCAGAGCTTGCGGCGGTGGCCGGCCGGGCAATTCGCCCAGCCAGGGTCCAGCCGCCCCGCCACGGGCGCCAGCAGCAGGGCGTGCAGCGTGGCACCGTGATTGTCGCGCGAGGCCGCCTCCAGCCCCACCCCGTCAAGCGCCGCCGGGCGGTGGGGCAGGAAGCGCCAGGGGGGCGGGGCGGGGTCGGCCAGCAGGGCGGCGGCCTCGGCCGCGATGCGGGCGCGGGTCTCCGGAGCCAGCAGCGGGGGCAGGGTGGCGATGTCGGCGGTGGTCAGGGCACAGGGCGCACGCTGGCGGCCGAAGCCCATCTCCGGCGTCACCCGCACCAGCGCATCGCCCGCCAATCCGGCCACCAGGGCGCGGATCGTGTCGGCGAAAGGACGATGATCATGCATCGCGGGGTCGTAGCGGCCGAGGGGCAGGCGCTGCGCCGGCCCGTCCTCGTAATCCAGTTCCAGCAGCCGCATGCCGAGGTTCAGCCGCAGCCCCCCCACTGGCAGGCCGCCGAAGCCGCCGCCCGCCCGCGCCGGGTCGGCATACAGTTCCACCGGGCGGTGCCGCCCCGCCGCCAACGCCGCCATCAGGCTGGCGATGGAACCGCCGACGACGTGCAGCGCCTCAGCCATTCCGGCGGAAGGCGAAATAGGTCATGGCGCCATGGTCCGGCATGGTTTCGGCCAGGGCATCGAAACCTTCCAGCACCGCACGGGAGAGTTTCTCCATCCCGGCATTGGGCAACGGCTTGACCAGGATGCCGCCACGCGCCGCCGGTTCCAGCCCGCAGGCGCGCGCCATGGCCTCCACTTCCTCGGCATAGGGCAGGCGGAAGTGGTTGGGGTTGGGCGGCGGCAGGCGCATCTCGCGCAGGTCGTCCAGCAGCCCGGCATGCAGCGCCACCAGCCGGTGCAGCGAGCGCGGGTTGGGCAGCGTCACATGCAGCAGCCCGCCGGGCAGCAGGAAACCTGCCAGCCGGCCCATGATCGCGGCGGGGTCGGCGAATTCATGCAGCAGGTTGGTGGCCAGCACATGGTCGAAGCCCGCATCGGGGCTGAACTCCTGCAGCAGCGTCTCCAGCACCACGACACCCGGCATCTTCCGCGCCCGCGCCAGCGCGGCGTATTTGGCGGATCTTTCGATACAGACGAAGGCGCGCCCCTGCCCGCAAAGCTCGGCCGTCAGCAAGCCGGTGGCCGAGCCCGCTTCCAGAATGCGGCTGCCGGCCCCGAGGCGGGGCGCGATCCGACGTGCCGCGAGCAGCGTATACCAGCGGTCGAAATCCAGATCGGGGCCGTAGGTGTCGGAATAGTCTCTGGACAGGGCTGCGGACATTACGACCTCCAGGTCAGGGTCTTGCTGAGGAACAGCTTGATCGAAGGCGCCGCGCCCAGGCTTTTCTTGAAGGCGAAGAGACCCGGATTGACCACGCCCTGCACCGAGGACGTGCCGAGATCCAGCCGGCGGAAGCCCTGCGCGCGGGCATGGCGGTAGATGGCGTCGGCAATGGCGGTGACGGGGCTGAGCCGCTCGATTCCCGGCACCTCGCCCCAGGCATAGACGTAGAGCAGGCGCGGGTTCACCACGACGCAGATGGCGGCGGCCACCATCGCCCCGCCATGCCATGCGCCGAACAGGCGGAGATCGGCGGGGAAGGCCGCCACCATCTCCGCCACGTCGGCCCAGCTCATGCTGAGGGTGTAGTTCTTCTTCCGCCGGCTCTCGGCCAGCACGTCATAGGCGGCGCGGTATTCGGCCGGCTTCAGCAGCCCGGCGGCCACGCCCTCCCGCACCGCCTTGTTCAGCCGCTTGCGATTGGCATAGGTGCCCTTGGACGCCAGTTCCGCGTGCTGCAGCGCGACCGACTGGTTCAGTTCATGCCGCTCGACCACATAGCCCAGGCCGGCCAGCGTGCTGAAGACCAGCGCCGCGCGCTCCGGCGCGTAGCAGAAGGGCGGCAGCACCACGTCCAGCCGCCGGGCGCCGCGTTCGCGCAGGTGGTCTTCCGCCAGTGCGACGAAGCGGCCGATCTCGGCGCAGGTCAGGCCGTCATCGACATCGAAGCCGCCATAGGACCCACGCCCGGGGCTTGTGAACAGGCCCGGCGCGGTTTCCAGGGCATGGAAGGTGCCGCGGATGCGCTCGGTGCCCGGCGGCCGCCACTGCAGATAGGCCGCCGCCCCCGTGAAGCGGTGC
>JAQGHX010000159.1 GCA_028288745.1 Roseomonas sp.
CCAATTATAGTTCACCCGCTTCTGCGAACACCGCCACCAGAACCTGATAGATAACTGGTCAACCCCCTCCCGATCGTCACAGAGGGCCATAACCTGCGACTGGCCCTGATTGGGGCGACACTAGGCAGTGGGATTTTGCCACGTCAACGGCAGGCTGGATGCTGCACCGCCAAAGGATGAAGGTTTTCCCAGGCTTGGCCCACAAGCCACACCCCAGGCCGGCAAATGCCGCCCCGGGGCCGCTTTTCCTCAGTGTGGCAGCACCGCCGGGATGACGGCAGGCTGGCTTCCGGCCGTCGGCGGCTCCTCCGGCTCGGCCCAGGTAATGGCCTCCGGCTTCCGCACCAGAGCCTGGCTGATCACCTCGTCCACATGTGCGACGGGGATGATCTTGATCGCCTTCTTCACGTTGTCCGGGATCTCGGCCAGATCCTTTTCATTGTCCTTCGGGATGAAGGCGGTGGTGATGCCGGCACGCAGCGCCGCCAGCAGCTTCTCCTTCAACCCGCCGATCGGCAGCACCCGGCCGCGCAGCGTGATCTCGCCCGTCATCGCCACGTCCCGCCGCACCGGAATGCCGGTGAGGACGGAGACGATGCTGGTCGCCATCGCGATACCCGCCGAGGGGCCATCCTTGGGCGTCGCACCTTCCGGCACGTGCACATGGATGTCCCGGCGCTCGAACATGGTCGGCTTGATGCCGAAGCTGATCGAGCGGCTGCGCACGTAGCTGAGCGCGGCCGAGACGCTTTCCTGCATCACGTCGCCCAGCTTGCCGGTGGTCTGCACCTTGCCCTTGCCCGGCACGGTCACCGATTCAATGGTCAGGATCTCGCCGCCCACCTCGGTCCAGGCCAGGCCGGTGACGACACCCACCATGTCCGTGGCCTCGGTCTCGCCGAAGCTGAACTTCCGGACCCCGGCATACTTCTCCAGGTTCTTGCGGGTAACGGCGACCTTCTTGGCCTTCTTGGAGACGATTTCCTTGACCGCCTTGCGGGCCAGGCCGCCGATCTCGCGCTCCAGGTTCCGCACGCCCGCCTCACGGGTGTAGTAGCGCACCAGGTCCAGCAGGGCCTCGTCCGTTACAGTCCACTCGCCGTCCTTCAGGCCATTGGCCTGCTGGACCTTGGAGAACAGGTGCCGCTTGGCGATCTGCACCTTCTCATCCTCGGTGTAGCCGGGGATTCGAATGATCTCCATGCGGTCCAGCAGCGGCTGCGGCATGCGCAGGCTGTTGGCGGTCGTCACGAACATCACGTCGGACAGGTCGTAATCGACCTCCAGGTAATGGTCGGCGAAGGTCGCGTTCTGCTCCGGGTCCAGCACCTCCAGCAGGGCGGAGGACGGGTCGCCGCGCCAGTCGGCGCCCAGCTTGTCGATCTCGTCCAGCAGGAACAGCGGGTTGCTGGTCTTGGCCTTCTTCATGCCCTGGATGACCTTGCCCGGCATCGAGCCGATATAGGTCCGCCGGTGGCCGCGCACTTCCGCCTCGTCCCGCACGCCGCCGAGGCTCATGCGCACGAAGTTGCGGTTGGTCGCCCTGGCGATGCTCTTGCCCAGCGAGGTCTTGCCGACGCCGGGGGGGCCGACGAGGCACAGGATCGGACCGCGGATCTTCGGGCTGCGCGACTGCACGGCCAGATATTCCAGGATCCGTTCCTTGATCTTGTCGAGGCCGTAATGGTCGGCGTCGAGCACTTCCTCGGCCTTTTCCAGGTCGTTCTTGACCTTGGACTTCTTCTTCCAGGGGATCGACAGGATCCAGTCGAGGTAGTTGCGCACCACCGTCGCCTCGGCGCTCATCGGCGACATCGAGCGCAGCTTCTTCAGCTCCGCCAATGCCTTGTCGCGCGCTTCGGGCGAGAGCTTGGTAGCCTTGATCTTGGCCTCCAGCTCGGCGGATTCGTCCTTGCCGTCCTCGCCCTCGCCCAGTTCCTTCTGGATCGCCTTCATCTGCTCGTTCAGGTAGTACTCGCGCTGGGTCTTCTCCATCTGCCGCTTCACGCGGTTCCGGATGCGCTTTTCCACCTGAAGAACGCCGATCTCGCTCTCCATATGGGCGAAGACACGCTCAAGCCGGGCCGCGACACTGGGCGTGTCCAACAGCTCCTGCTTCTCGCTGATCTTCAGGTTCAGGTGGCTCGCCACCGTATCGGCCAGCTTGGCGGCGTCCTCGATCTGGTTGATCGAGACCAGCACCTCGGGCGCGATCTTCTTGTTCAGCTTGATATACTGCTCGAACTGGCTGACGACCGTGCGCGACAGCGCCTCCAGCTCGGGCGCATCCACGGCGGTCTCTTCGATCGCGGCGGCATAGGCCTCGAAATACTGGTCGGTTTCCTTGAAGCCGGTCACACGGGCGCGGCGCCCGCCCTCGACCAGCACCTTGACCGTGCCGTCCGGCAGCTTCAGCAGTTGCAGCACCGTGGAGACGGTGCCGACCTCGTACAGGTCGCTCGACCCGGGATCGTCCTGGGCGGCGTTCTTCTGGGCAACCAGCAGAATCTGCTTGTCGTCCCGCATCACGGCTTCAAGCGCTCGCACACTTTTCTCGCGCCCAACGAAGAGCGGCACGATCATATGCGGGAAAACAACGATATCGCGCAGCGGCAGTACAGGGAGCAGCTCGCCGGTCAGCAGTTCCGGACTCTTATCCGCCATTGGGGGACCTCACTCAGGACAGTCGGCACGGGTCCGCCCGGTATCGGCACGGCCCCGTCCCACGGGTTCTTCCGGGAAATGGGGCCGGCCGCCGCGCGGAACAAGCCACCACTGGCCTGCCCCGCGCCGGACGCCGGACCCCGGCTTCAGGCGGAAGACTGCTCCGCCGCCCGTTCACTATAGATGTACAATGGGGCGGCCCGTCCTTCGGCCACCTCCTTGTTCACCACCACTTCGTTCACCTCATCCAGCCCCGGCAGATCGTACATCGTGCCGAGCAGGATGCTCTCCATGATCGAGCGCAGGCCGCGCGCGCCCGTCTTGCGCAGGATAGCGCGCTGCGCCACCGATTTCAGCGCGTCATCCGTGAAGGAGAGCTTGGTGGCCTCCATCTCGAACAGCCGCTGGTACTGCTTCAGCAGGGCGTTCTTCGGCTTGGTCAGGATTTCTATGAGTGCCTTCTCATCGAGATCCTCAAGCGTGGCAATCACGGGCAGCCGGCCGATAAATTCAGGGATAAGCCCGAATTTCAGCAGATCCTCGGGCTCCACCTCGCGCAGGATGGCACCGGCGCGACGCTCGTCCGGACCGCGGACCTCGGCGCCATAGCCGATTCCCGAACCCTTGCCTTTGGCGGCGATGATCTTCTCCAGGCCGGCAAAGGCCCCGCCCACGATGAACAGGATGTTCGAGGTGTCGACCTGTAAAAATTCCTGCTGGGGATGCTTGCGCCCGCCCTGCGGCGGCACGGAGGCCACGGTGCCCTCCATGATCTTCAGCAGCGCCTGCTGCACGCCCTCGCCGCTCACATCGCGCGTGATGGAGGGGTTGTCGGACTTGCGGCTGATCTTGTCGACCTCGTCGATATAGACGATGCCGCGCTGCGCCCGCTCCACGTTGTAGTCGGCGGCCTGCAGCAGCTTGAGGATGATGTTCTCGACATCCTCGCCCACATAGCCGGCCTCGGTCAGCGTGGTGGCATCGGCCATGGTGAAGGGCACATCGATGATGCGCGCCAGGGTCTGCGCCAACAACGTCTTACCGGAGCCCGTGGGGCCCACCAGCATGATGTTGGACTTGGCGATTTCGACCTCGCCCGCCTTCGCCCCATGCGCCAGGCGCTTGTAATGATTATGAACCGCGACAGCGAGCACCTTCTTGGCGTGCTCCTGCCCGATGACATAATCATCCAGCACCTTGGAAATCTCGCGTGGCGTCGGCACCCCGTCGCGGGACTTCACCAGGTGCGTCTTGTGCTCCTCACGGATGATATCCATGCAGAGTTCGACGCACTCGTCGCAGATGAAGACCGTCGGGCCGGCGATGAGCTTGCGCACCTCGTGCTGCGACTTGCCGCAGAACGAACAGTACAGGGTATTTTTCGAGTCGCCGGACTTGCTCATGAGCGCTCCTGGACCCCCCGGCAGGCAACCGGCGGATCTGACGGGACTGTAGCCCCACTGTCATCCAGGGGGAAGTGGAACGGCGCCGGCCGGCCCGCGCCGGGCCGGCGACCGTATGGAACCTTACCAGGGGGACGAGCCGCCGCCCCCACAGGCATCAGACCTTCGCCGCGTCGGGGGCAGCGGCGACGCCAGGGCGCTGCTCCACCACCTGATCGATCAGGCCGAAATCGCGCGCTTCCTCGGCGGACATGTAGCTGTCGCGCTCCAGCTTCGCCTCGATCGCCTCCACCGGCTGGCCGGTGTGCTTCACGTAGATCAGGTTCAACCGCTTGCGCAGCGACAGGATCTCACGGGCCTGGATCTCGATATCCGTCGCCTGGCCCTGCGCCCCGCCCGAGGGCTGGTGCACCATGACCCGCGCATTCGGCAGCGCGAAGCGCTTGCCATGCTCGCCGGCGGTCAGCAGCAGGCTGCCCATGGAGGCCGCCATGCCCAGGCACACGGTGCTGACGGGCGCGCGGATATACTGCATCGTATCGTACATCGCGAGGCCGGCGGACACCACGCCACCGGGGCTGTTGATATAGAACGAAATATCCTTGTTCGGATTTTCGCTCTCCAGGAACAGAAGCTGGGCGCAGACCAGGGCCGAGACCTGGTCAAAGACCGGCCCCGTCAGGAAGATGATCCGCTCCTTCAGCAGGCGCGAATAAATATCGAAGGAACGCTCGCCCCGCGCGGTCTGCTCGATGACCATCGGGACCAGCGTGTTGTTGTAGACTTCGACCGGATCGCGGTCACGCATCGTATATCCTCTCCCGGCGGCTGCTAGCGCCGTGCTTGCCAGGTGCCCCTGCCCCTGGCGGCCGCGCCGGCCTGTCCACCGTCACTCTAGCCGTTGCCGGTTAACATGGGACAGCCAGCCCGGCACGGAAAGAGGGGCCGGCACCAGATATGACGGCGGGCCGGGGCGGTCATCCCGCCCCGGCCCGCACGCCGTGCCATACCACCCCGGCCACCCTGAACGGGCGGCCAGGGCAGCCCGTGTCAGGCGGCCGCTTCGGCCGGCTCGGCGGACAGTTCGCCCGCCGGCACTTCCTTCTCGGTCACCTGGGCCAGTTCCAGCATGAAATCGACGACCTTCTCCTCGAAAATCGGCGCCCGCAGGTTCTCGATGGCCTGGGGATTCTTCTGGAAGAACTCCAGAACCTGCTTCTCCTGGCCGGGGTAGCGCTGCGCCTCGCCACGCATGGCGGTGGTCAGTTCCTCGTTGGTGACCTGGATGTTGTTGGTCCGGCCGATCTCGCTCAGCAGCAGGCCGAGGCGGATGCGGCGCTCGGCAATGGCGCGGTACTCGGACTTCAGCGTGTCCTCGTCCTTGCCCTTGTCCTCGTCATCCTGCTTGCCGGCCTTCTGGTCGGCCTCGATGCGCTGCCAGATCTGTGTGAACTCGGCCTCGACCATGCTGGCCGGAACCTCGAACGTCGCCTGGGTGGAGAGCGCGTCCAGCAGCTTCCGCTTCACGTTGAGGCGGGAGATCTGGTCGTATTCCTGCTGCAGCGACTCCGTGATGCGCGTCTTGAGCTCGGCCACGTCGGCCAGGCCCAGCTTCTTCGCGAACTCGTCGTCCACCGCCGGGTCGACGGGCTTCTTCAGGCCCTTGGCGGTCAGCTTGAACACGGCACCCTTGCCGGCCAGCTCCGCCGCGCCGTACTCGGCCGGGAAGGTCACGCGCACGTCGCGAGTCTCGCCGACATTGATGCCCAGCAGGCCCTCGGCGAAGCCGGGGATGAAGCCAGCGCCGCCGATCTCGACATTCATGTCGGTGCCGGTGCCGCCCTGGAAGGGCTCGGCCAGGCCACCTTCGGCGCTTTCGTCGACCAGGCGGCCCTCGAAATCGGTGACCACCACATCGCCCTGCTGGGCGGCGCGGCTCTCGGTCACGTCTTCCATGGTGCGGCTGCGGGACGCGATGCCCTCCAGCGCCTTGGTGATTTCCTCGTCACCCACCTTGGTCACCGGCTTCTCCAGCGCGATGGCCGAGAAATCGGGCAGCGGGATCTCGGGCAGCTGCTCCAGCTCGATCGTGAACTCAAGGTCCGCATTGTCGGCGAAGTTCACCAGCTCGATCTTCGGCTGCACGGCGGGGCGCAGCCCGCGCTCCTCGATCACGGTGCGGGTCACGGCCTGCACCTGCTCGTCCAGTACCTCGCCCATGATGGCGGAGCCATAGCGCTGCTTCACCACCGACGCCGGCACCTTGCCGGGACGGAAGCCCGGGATGCGGGCTTCCTTCGCCAGGTTCGCCAGGCGCTTGTCGCGCGCCACGGCGATATCCGCCGCCGGAACCACCACGGAAAAGGTCCGCTTCAGCCCCTCGGCTGCCTGCTCGGTCACCTGCATCGTCGCCACACCTGCTCCTGAATTCAGTCTCAACATGCCGGTCAGCGGATTGGTGCGGGCGGAGGGATTTGAACCCCCACGGCTTGCGCCACTGGAACCTAAATCCAGCGTGTCTGCCAGTTCCACCACGCCCGCGCTTGACGCCGGCAAAATCCTAGAGCCGGCGCGTGTAGCGCAGGCCCGCCCGCTTTGAAAGAGCGGAGCGATTCTTCGCCCCCTTGCGGGGCCGCCCGCGCCCCGGCACACATCGTGGCCGTCCCTGCCCGAGGTCCGCCATGAGCGCCGCCATCCAGCCTGTCCTTGCCGCCCCCCGCGATTCGCTGCCGGCGCGCATCAAAGACCTCTCGGTCAACCAGATCGCCGAGATCGCCGACATGGCGCGGGAGGACCCCGAGGTTATCAAGCTCTGGATCGGCGAGGGCGACCTGCCCACGCCCCCCTTCGTGACCGAGGCCGCCGAGGCCGCCATGCGCGCCGGCCAGACCCGCTACACCTATTCCCAGGGGCTGCCGCGGCTGCGCCAGGCGCTGACCGACTACCACCGCCGCCACTGGGGGGTGGAGGTGCCGGAGCACCGCTTCGCCATCACCGCCGGCGGCATGAACGCCATCATGCAGGCCATGCAGGCCATCCTGAGCCCGGGCGACGAGGTGATCATCCCCGGCCCCCACTGGCCCAACCTCGCCGCCACCATCCGCGTGATGGGCGGCGTGCCGGTCACGGTGCCGCTGCGCCGCGGCGAGAATGGCGGCTTCAGCCTGGCGCTGGAAGATATCCAGGCCGCCATCACCCCCCGCACCCGCGCCGTCGCCATCAACTCGCCCTCCAACCCCACCGGCTGGGTGATGCCGAAGGGGGAGATGGTGGCGCTGCGGGACCTGCTGCGCGCGCGCGACCTGTGGCTGCTGTCGGACGAGGTGTACAACCACTTCACCTATGGCAACGCCATCGCGCCCTCCTTCCTGGAGATCTGCGGGCCGGGCGACAAGCTGCTGGTCAGCAACACCTTTTCCAAAAACTGGGCGATGACGGGCTGGCGCGCCGGCTGGATCGTCTTCCCCGAGGGCATGGACGGCGTCTTCGCCAGCCTCGGCCAGTACAACACCACCAGCATCCCGACCTTCATCCAGCACGCCTGCATCGCGGCACTGGACCAGGGCGACGATTTTATTCGGACCATGGTGGCGCGCTGCCGGGAGAGCCGGCGGATTTTCTGCGACGGGCTGGGCGCCATCCCCGGCATCCGGCTGCAGCCGCCGGAAGGTAGCTTCTACCTGATGTTCTCCAAGGACGGCGAGACCGACAGCCGCGCCCTGGCCATCCGCCTGCTGCGGGAGGGCAAGGTCGGCCTCGCCCCCGGCACCGCCTTCGGCGAGAATGACGACGGCAAGCTACGGCTCTGCTTCGCCATCTCCCCCGGACTGGCGGAACAGGCGATGGAACGCCTGAACGCCTTCTTCCGGAAGGGCTGAGGCCAGAGCACGTTCCGTTCGCAGGAGCTCACGACACCCACTCTGGCAGATTGTTTCTTCGCGTGATTCACGCTTTGCGGTGATTTCACCTGAAGCAGTCACGCTCCAGCCTTCCCCGGGCCGCGCGCGGCATCCGGCCGCTGCGCTGGCGGCAGGATACCGGTCATGGCGGGGCTCTTCCTTCAGCAGGGCCTCGGCCCACCGGGGAAGACCACCCGCCCTGGCGGTTGCCGTCAGCCGCCCAGCATCGCCTGCGCGCAGGCATCCAGGATGGCATCGGTATCCAGCCCATATTCACGGTAGAGGTCAGGGATGTCGCCGGACTGGCCGAAGCGGTCCACGCCCAGCGGCACCACCCGCTGCCCGCGTACGGCCCCCATCCAGGCATGGGCCGCCGGGTGGCCGTCCAGCACGCTGACGATAGCGGCATCGCGCGCCAGCGGCGCCAGCAGCGCCTCGATATGCGAGGGCACCGCGCCCGGCCCCTGCCGCGCCTGCCGCCGCGAGGCCAGCCAGCCGGCATGCAGCCGGTCCGGGCTGGTGATGGCCAGCAGGCCGGCGCCGGGTTCTTCCGTGCGGAGTTCCTCGAAGGCGGCCAGCGCCTCCGGCACCACCGGCCCCTGATAGGCGATGGCGATGCGCGCGCCCGGCGCCGGCGGTACGGCCCAGTAGCCCCCAGCGATCACCGTATCCGGGTCCAGCACCCGGTCCGGCTGCGCGACGCCCCGCGTGGACAGGCGCAGCCACACCGCCGAGCCATCGGGCTTCTGCATGTGCGCGAAGGCCCAGCGCAGCAGGATGGCCAGTTCGTCGGCATAGGCGGGCTCGAAGCTCGCCAGCCGGTCCTGGGCCATGCCGATCAGCGGGGTGTTGATGCTCTGGTGCTGGCCGCCCTCAGGCGCCAGGGTCAGGCCCGACGGCGTGGAGACCAGCAGAAAGCGCGCATCCTGGTAACAGGCATAGATCAGCGCATCGAGGCCCCGGTTGACGAAGGGGTCGTACACGGTGCCGACCGGCAGCAGCCGCCCGCCATGCAGCCGGTCCGCGAGGCCCAGCGCGCCCAGCAGCAGGAACAGGTTCTGCTCGGCGATGCCCAGTTCGATGTGCTGGCCCTTGGGCGACATGCCCCAGCGCTGGGCGCTGGCCAGCTTGGCATCGCGGAACACGTCATTCTTCAGGTGCCGGTCAAACACCCCACGCCGGTTCACCCAGGGCCCGAGGCTGGTCGAGACCGTCACGTCCGGGCTGGTGGTGACGATGCGGGCGGCGAAGCCCTCCGCCTCCCCCTTCCCGGCCCGCCCGATCTCGGCCAGCAATTCCCCGAAGGCGGACTGGGTGGAAAGGGTGCGCCCTTCCGGCACGCGCGGCACCGGCAGGATGGCCGGCACCGGCACGACGGGCGCGGCGAGGCGCCGGCCTTCGGGCGTCAGGGTCCGGGCGAAGGGCAGGCTGGCCAGGAAGCGCTCCAGCTCCGCCGGCGGCAGGTCCAGGCCCTCGAACCGGTCCCATTCATGGCCAGGGCGGATGCCCATGCCTTCGCGGAACCCTTCCATCTGCTCGCGCGTCATCAGCCCGGCATGGTTGTCCTTATGCCCGGCGAAGGGCAGGCCCATGCCCTTCACGGTATAGGCGATGAAGCAGGTGGGCTGGTCCCCCGCCGCTTCCTGCGCCCGGAAGGCCTCCGTCAGCGTCTCGATGTCATGGCCGCCCAGGTTGGTCATCAGGGCGCCAAGCTCGTCATCGTCCAGCGGATCGATGATGGCGCGCACGCCGGGAATCCGCCCCAGCTCCGCCAGCAGCGCCGCGCGCCAGGCGGCACCGCCCTGGAAGGTCAGCGCCGAGTAGAGGCTGTTCGGGCAATCGTCGATCCAGCGGCGCAGGTGCTCGCCATCCTGGCGGGCGAAGGCGGCTTCCAGCAGCCGGCCGTATTTCAGGGTGACGACATTCCACCCCATGTCGCGGAACAGCCCCTCGATCCGTCCGAACAGCCGGTCGGGCACCACGCTGTCCAGGCTCTGGCGGTTGTAGTCGATCACCCACCAGACATCGCGGACATCGTGCTTCCAGCCTTCCAGCAGGGCCTCGTAGATATTGCCCTCGTCCAGCTCGGCATCGCCGACGATGGCCACATGCCGCCCGCGCGGCAGGCCGGCCCGCCCCAGCCCGTGCAGGTGCATATAATCCTGCACCAGCGAGGCAAAGCTGGTCAGCGCCACGCCGAGGCCGACGGAGCCGGTGGAGAAATCCACCTCCGCTCCGTCCTTCACCCGGCTGGGGTAAGGCTGGATGCCGCCGAACTGGCGAAGGGTGGCGAGCTTCTCGCGGTCCTGCCGCCCCAGCAGGTAGTTCACGGCATGGAAGACCGGCCCGGCATGGGGCTTCACCGCCACCCGGTCCTGCGGCTTCAGGATATCGAAATACAGCGCCGTCATGATGGAAACGACCGAGGCCGAGGATGCCTGGTGCCCGCCCACCTTCAGCCCGTCCCGATTCGGGCGGATGTGGTTGGCGTGATGGATGGTCCAGGCCGAAAGCCAGAGCAGCTTCCGCTCCAGCGCCTTCAGCATCGCCAACCGGCGCGCCGCATCGGGCACGGGCTGAAGGGCATGCGGGTCTGACGAGGCATTCATCGGGCGGTTCCCCTGGCGCGGCCTTCCTGGCCGGTCTTGGACAAGGGAAACGTTAGACCAAGGCAGGGTTGGGGGAAAGAATTGCTCCAGGCCCATCTTTCCTTGTCAGACAGGGCGTTACCCTGCCCCGCCGCGCCCGGGGCCGCGAAAAAGGAGCGCCGCTACGCCCCGGCCAGGGTCATGCCATCCACCCGCAGCGTCGGCGCGTCGGTGCCACGGCGGAAGCGCAGGTCGTCGGCCGCCGCCATGTGGAGGTACATGTCTTTCAGGTTGCCGGCGATGGTGATGCCGGCCACCGGCTCCGCCAGTTCCCCGCCGCGGATCATGAAGCCCGAGGCGCCACGGCTGTAGTCGCCGGTGATGCCATTGACGCTGCTGCCCATCATTTCCGTCACGTAGAGCCCTTCCGCCAGGTCGCCCATCAGGGCGGCGGGGGAGACGGCGCCGGCTTCCAGCCACAGGTTGGTCGTGCCCGGCGAGGGCGGGCCGGAAATGCCCCGGCTGGCATGGCCGGTGGAGACCAGCCCGAGTTGCCGCGCCGACCGCCAGTCCAGCACCCAGCTTCGCAGGATGCCGTCCTCGACCAGGGCGCGGGCCTCGCCCGGCATCCCCTCGCCATCGAAGGGGCGGGACCGCAGGCCGCGGCGCCGCAACGGGTCGTCGCGCAGGGTCAGGCCGGCGGCCAGCACCTGCTTCCCCATGCTGTCGCGCAGGAAGGAGGTGCCGCGCGCGATGGCCGCGCCATTCAGCGCCGCCGACAGATGCCCCAGCAGCGAACCCGCCACGCGCGGGTCATAGACCACGCTCAGCCGGCGCGAGGACGGGCGGCTGGGGTTCAGCCGGCGCACCGCGCGTTCCCCCGCCCGGCGGCCGAGCGCCGCAGCGTCTTCCAGGTCCGCCAGATGGACAGCGACGCTGTGGTCGTAATCCCGCTCCATCCCGGTCCCCTGCCCCGCCAGGGCCGAGACGGAAATCGAATGGCTGCTGCGGCTGTATTCCCCCGCGAAACCGTTGGACGCCAGGATGGCGATGCGGCTGCGGTCGAACCCGGCCTCCGCCCCGTTGCTGTTGCTGACGCCGGGGGTGGCGAGTGCTGCTTCCTCGGCCGCGGCGGCGCGGGCCAGCAGGTCCTCGGCGCTGGGTTCGGCAGGATCGTCCAGGTCCAGGTCGTGCGGCGGCAGCGGCACGGCCCCGGGCAGGCCGGCGAAGCGGTCCTCCGGCACCACGCGGGCCATGGCCACGGCGCGTTCGGCCAGGGCCGCGAAGCCGGCGCGGTCCGGGTCGCTCGAAGACACGATCGCCTGCCGCTGGCCGACGAAGACACGCAGGCCGAGGTCGAAGCTCTCAGCCCGTTCGAGATGCTCGATCGCCCCCAGCCGGCGGCTGACGGAGAGCGAGGTGCCGGCGGCCAGCACCGCATCCGCCGCATCCGCCCCCGCCGCGCGGGCGGCGGAGACGAGGGCATCGAGCATCTCCAGCCGGTTCATGCGGCGAGCTTTTCCGCGATGCTCGGCAGGCCAGGCACCTTACCGGCGGGGCCAAGGGCCGCCAGCGTCGGGCGTGAACGGAAGATCATCGCCGCCGCCTGCTGCACCTGATCGATAGTGACGGCGGCGATATGAGCCTTCGTCTCCTCGGGCGTGATGATCCGCCCATGCACCTGAAGCTGCCGGGCGAGCTGCTCGCAACGGCTGCCAGTCGATTCCAGCGACATCAACACGGAGGCGCGCAACTGCGCCTTGGCGCGGTTCAGCTCATCCGCCGTGACGTCGTGCTGCACGCGCTTCAGTTCCTCCAGCGCCACCGGCACCAGCTCGGCCGCCTGCTCCTCGCCGGTGCCGGCATAGATCGAGAAGACGCCGCCATCGCGGAAGGGCTGAGCGAAGGAATAGATCGAATAGACCAGCCCGCGCTTCTCGCGAATCTCCTGGAACAGCCGCGAAGACATGCCACCGCCCAGCAGGGTGGAGAGCAGCATGGTGGGATAGTGCCACTTGGTGGTCACCGCCGGCCCCTCGAAGCCCAGCACGACATGCACCTGGTCCAGGTCGCGTTCCTCGCGGAACTCGCCGCCCTGGTAGCGGGCGGGCTCGCCCAGGGCCGGGTCCACCATCGGCAGGTCGGCGAAGTGGCGCTTCACCTGCTCGACGAGGTCGTCATGCTCCAGCGCGCCGGCGGCGGCCACGACCATGCGGCTGGGGCCGTAATGGTGGCGCATGTAGCCGGTCAGCACCTCGCGCGGCATCTTGGCGATGATCTCTTCCGAGCCAAGCGTGGGCCGGCCCATCGCCTGGTCGGGGAAGGCGGTGGCCTGGAAATGATCAAAGACGATATCGTCCGGCGTGTCGTTCGCCTGGCCGATCTCCTGCAGGATCACGCCCCGCTCCCGCTCCAGCTCGTCGGGCGCGAAGGTGCTGTGGGTCAGGATGTCGCCGAGGATGTCGGCCGCCAGGGCCGTGTCCTCCTTCAGCACCTTGGCGTAGTAGGCGGTCTGTTCGCGCGCCGTGTAGGCGTTCAGGTGGCCGCCGACATTCTCGATCTCGCGGGCGATGGCGGCAGCGTCGCGCCGGTCCGTGCCCTTGAAGGCCATGTGCTCGAGGAAGTGGGATACGCCGTTCTCCACCTCGGCCTCGTGCCGCGTGCCGGCGTTCACATAGGCGCCGATGGAGACGGTCTCGACCCGCGGCATCTTCTCCGAAACGACAGTCAGGCCGTTCGGCAGCCGGGTCAGGCGGATGGCATCATTCATCTGGTCTGGGATCTTCCTGCCGCTCGGTCAGGCGTTGCGGCGTGCAT
>JAQGHX010000025.1 GCA_028288745.1 Roseomonas sp.
ACCCAGGCCGATCCTCCTTCCGTCCGTTCCGTGCCGTGACGGGGAAAGTGAATCAGGCCGCCAGCGAGAATGCGAGATGTTTTGGAGGTGTCCGCCTTTATTGGGCAAGGCCGTGTCGCCGATCGCCAGCCAGGCTTTGGGACCCCGGCCAGCCGGCCAGCCTCGTGTGCCAGCACAGACCAGAGCGGTGCATCGTCCCAGGCTATACTGGCGATGAAGGGCTGCAATTGGTGTCTGGTTGCGGGACATTGTCGGGATCGGGTGGGGCTGGCCCTCGTAGACTACCGGCGTCGGTTCGAGCGCCTGCCGCGCGCTGTCCCGGGACGGAGGTGAGCCATGCACCGGATCCACCCGAATGCCCGTACCACACCAGCCGTCCGGGCTGAGATCGCCCGCTCCCCGGAGCCATCCGGCCTGCTGGCCCAGCGCCACGGGGTCAGCGCCGAGACCATCCGCAAATGGCGCCAGCGAGGGGCCGCCGATTGTCTGGACCGTTCCGCCCGGCCACATACCCTGCCTGGGCAGGCTGCCGCCGAGGAGCGCGCGGTGGTCTGCGCGCTGCGCCAGAGCACCAGCTTCGCGCTCGATGATCTGACCGTCGTCGTCATGCATTTCCTGCCGCATCTGAGCCGGGACAGCATCTCGCCTTCTCAAGGCCGAGGGGCTCAACCGGCGCCGTCCCACCGCCTCGGAACGCCCGGCCAGGGGAGCGGGACAGTTCCAGGATGACGATCTCGGCGCTCGGCCACACCCCTTGAACCGGTGGCGTGGCAGGCCTCGCTCACATCGGCATCCAGCAACTACCGGTGCTGCGAATGGCCGATGGCGCAGGACTGCGGTTAAACGCGCCTCCTCCTCAAACAACGTGACACTGCCCTGTGCGCAGGGAGTCGTGCCGCCGCCGGGCCTCGTCGCGCAGCAATTCGGCCAGCCGCCGCGCCGCCGGCGGCAGCGGTGAAGTGCGACGCCAAGCCAGGCCGACGTGGCGCACCACTTCCGGTTCGCGCAGTGGCACCGCGGTGACGTTTGGCCAAGCGCCGGTCAGTGCTAGTTCCGGCACCGCCGCAATACCCAGCCCGGCGCCGGCGAATTCGATGGCCGTGGAGAGGTGCGACACCTCCAGCCACCAGCGCGGTTGGCCGGGTTCGCCGCGATGCGCTTCCTCAATCGCACCGCGGACCAGGCCGTGATTGACCGCGCCGCGGGCGGCGACGATCAGCCGCTCGCCGCGCAATTCTGCCCAGCGCGCTTGCCCTTGTTCGGCGAAGCGGTGTCCCGTTGGGACCACGAGCCGGAAGGGGTCGTCCAGCAGCGGCTCCTCCTGCAGATCCGGCTCATGCGTTGGCAGGATATTAACTGCCAGGTCGCACTCGCCGCGTAGCAACGCGCGCAAACCCTCCCGCGCGCTGAGATCGAGCAGCCGCACCCGGATCTCGGGGATGGCGCGGGAGAGGCGCGCAAGGGGGCCTGGCATCAGCGCGAAGGCGGCCGTCTGGATGCAGGCGATGCTCAGTTGCGGCCGCCTTCCGCCACGTGGCTCCCGCGCCGCGTCCACCGCATCGTCGAAGGCGCGCAGAGCACGTTGGAGCGCCGGCAAGGAATCGCGGCCCAGGCTGGTCGGCACCGCGCCATGGCCGCCGCGCTCCAACAGCGCACCGCCCAGCGCCGCCTCGGCGCGCATCACGCGGCGGGACAGCGCCGGCTGCGACAGGCCGAGCGTCAGTGCGGCGCGGCCGAAGGCGCCGGTTTCGACCACCGCGAGCACCGCCCGCAGATCGTCCGGATGTGGATCGATGCGTTTCATGCATGATGCTACCGCAGCACGCATGAGACTAAAACCCGGCTGATATGCGAGGAATGCGAAATGGAAGCCAAGACACGCATGACCAACTGGATCGTTGAGACTCTCTTGCAAGGCTATCCCGGCAAATCGAACACCCATGGCGGGCTGGGCTGGAGCACGGTGGCCCTGGCCCGCGGCCCGGAAGGCCGGATCGCGGTGCTCGATACCGGCGGCTTTGGCGCCCGCCGTATCCTACTGGCCCGGCTAGCCGCCGCAGGGGTGCAACCTGACCAGGTCACTGACCTGCTGCTGACCCATTTGCATTACGACCATTGCATGAATTTCCCGCTTTTCCCGCAGGCGGCTATCCATACGGGCCGGGACGAGATGGCCTGGGCGTTGTCACTGGGCGACGGCCATCCCTTGGTGCCGGAACACACAGTGCGTGCCCTGTCCGCGCATCCCCGGCTGCATCTGGTGGCCGAGGGCGAAGAGGTCCTGCCGGGCATCACCTGCTTTGATACACCCGGCCATACGCCGCACCATCTGTGCTTCCTGCTGGAGGGTGCACCGCCGGTGTTCTTCGCTGCTGATGCGGCCAAGAACCGCGCCGAGCTGGCGACTGGCAGGCAGGACATCACCCTGGACCCTGCGTCCTCCGCCCGATCGGTGGCGCGGGTCAATGAGATCTGGCGCTCCCGCCCCGGAATGTTGCTGCTGCCTGGCCACGATCTGTCGCTGCTGCTGGATGCCGCGGACCGCCCCACTCCGCTAGGCGAGCGCGCTTGCGCAATCGAGGCCTGGTTCACTGACAGCCTGGACGAGCCCACCCGCTTCGACCTGGCACAACAATAATCACGAGGAAACGAGCCATGATACGCAGACGCATGCTGCTGGCCGGTGCTGCCGCCACGCCGGTGCTAGCCCGGGCCGTCCCCACTCTGTCTCAGATCGGTTATCCCTCCCACACCGTGTCGCTGGTGGTGCCCTTTCCGCCCGGCGGGGCGAATGACATCCTCGCGCGGGTGCTGTCGCAGCGGCTCGGCGCTGTGCTGGGCCAGCCTGTCGTGATCGATAATCGCGGCGGCGCCGGCGGGTCGATCGGGTCGGAGATGGTGGTACGCGCGGCGCCCGATGGCCATACTCTGCTATGGGGCCATATCGGCACGATGGCAGTGAATCCCTGGCTTTATCCGAAGCTGAACTACGACACCCTGCGCGACCTGGCGCCAGTGGCGCTGGTGGCGCTGCTGCCGTCGGTGCTCGTGGTGCATCCTTCGGTGCCGGCGAAGACTCTGGCCGAGTTCGTTGCCTTGGCAAAGGCACAGCCTGGCGTCATCAATTACGGCTCTTCCGGCAATGGCAGCGCCACGCATATCTCGATGGCCGCCGTCGCCGATGCGGCGCAGATCGAGCTGACACATGTGCCCTATCGCGGCACCGCGCCCATGGCGACAGACCTGCTCGGCGGCAGGGTGCAGGCCAGCTGCACTGGCACCCCCGGTGTGCTGGGGGCAATTCAGAGTGGGCAGCTCCGCGCCTTGGCGGTGACTTCGCTGGAGCGTGTGGGCGTGCTGCCGCAGGTGCCGACCATGGCGGAAAGCGGCTATCCTGGCTTCGAATGTGTGCAGTGGCACGGCGTTGTCGCCCCCGCCGCCACGCCGCCGGCGGTGGTGATGAAGCTCAACCACGACATCAACGCCATCCTGGCCGATCCCGCGATGGTCGAGCAACTGGCGGGGCAGGGAGCAGTGCCGGCGGCACGGACTCCCGATGCCTTCCGCGACCTGATAGTTGCTGAGCGCCAGCGCTGGGGCGTGCTGGTGAAGCGGACAGGGATCAGCGCAGAATGATGCGGCATACGACCTCAGCCGACGGCACCCCGATCGCCTATCGCCTGCGCGACGCAGCAGGGCCGCGCATGGCCATGCTGCATCCGCTGGCGCTGGATGGATCGGTCTGGGACCGGGTTTGTGATGCGCTGGGCGGCCGCGCCGCCACGCTGGCGGTGGATCTGCGCGGCCATGGAGCCTCGGGCAAGCCGCCCGGCCCTTATCGTGCCGAGGATATGGCCGATGATCTGGCGGCGGCGATGGCGGATGCTGGCTGGGCGGATGCGCTCGTCATCGGCTGCTCGATGGGCGGGTGCGTGGCCCAGGCCTTCGCCCTGCGCCACCCGGCGCGGACGCGGGCGCTGCTTCTGATGGCCACTACCGCATGGTATGGCGAGGGGGCGCCCGAAGCCTGGGCTGGGCGGGCAACCAAGGCCCTCAATGAGGGCTTCACCGCCCTGGCGCCTTTCCAGGCAGCACGCTGGTTCACCGAGGGTTTTGTCGCTTCCCATCCCAAAGTGTTGGCGGAAATGCGCGCCGTGTTCGAGCGCAACAACCCGCCGGCTTATGCGGCGTCCTGCTCCATGATGGGCGCATTTGACCTGCGTGACCGACTTGGCGGCATCGTCGCTCCTACGACCGTACTCGTCGGTGAGGATGATCCGGCGACACCGCCTGCCATGGCCCGGCTACTGCAGGCCGGCATCCCGGGCGCCCGGCTGCGGGTGGTGGCAAGCGCCAAGCATCTACTGCCAGTCGAAAAGCCAGCCGTTGTGGCCGAGGAAGCGATGCAGGCGCGAGCCGGTTCCGTTGCAAAGATTGTTGGCGGCCGCGAATAGCCTGATGGGCGACAGACCAAACTGTGGGCTGGAACAGCTCGGCGAGGAAGGTGGCTTGGACCCGCATGCCGCGTCCGCGGACTGTCCAAACCTGCCCCTTATTGATCATTGCCATTGCCTCGTAGCCTGCCAGTGAGCACGTGCACGCTTTGGGAGCGGTTGCCAATGGAGATGGGCTGCGAGTTTGGCATGGGTTGCCGACGGAGGTTACGAAACTTGGAGCAGCCTGCACCGAGTTCTGCTGGATCGTCTTCAGGCGGCGGGCGCCATAGACTGGTCCAGGGCAGCGCTCAACAGTACAAGCATTAGGCGGCGTGGACAAAGGTGCTTCACATCCTGAGCCTGGGGTGATTCAAGGCTGCCTCCTGGAGGGAGGCGCTGGTGCTGCGAGGTTTTCTAACGGACGAGGAGTGGGCGTTCTTCGAGCCCTTCGTGGTCAAGACTGGCCCCTTCCGCGGCCGTCCACCTGGCGGTCACCGCCGGGTGTTGGACGCTATCTTCTGGGTCGCGCGCACAGGCATTCCCTGGCGCGACTTGCCGCCGGAATTGGGCAACTGGAACTCTGTTCACCGGCAGTATCGACGCTGGACCACTTCCGATCTCTGGGATGTGCCTGCTGCAGGCCCTCGCTGATGGTGGCGGCGATGCTGATGCCTTGCAGATGATCGACAGCACTGTCGTGCGGGCACACCACTGCGCTGCTGGCGCAAAAGGGGGGCTCGCCGCCAGGGCCTTGGACGCTCACGCGGTGGCTTCTCGGCCAAGATCCACCTCCGCACCAACGTCCATGGTTTGCCGATCGGCCTGACGCTGACACCGGACGAGGCGCATGACAGCACGGCCTGTGGCGAGCTGATGGAGGAGCGGGACAGCGATCCCGCCATTCTGCTCGCCGACCGCGGCTACGACAGTGATGCGATCCGCCGGGATGTGCGCGACCGCGGCGGACAGCCGGAGGTCCCGACCAAGCGCAACAGGCGCATTCAGCATAGTGTCCAGCGGCCCCTCTACGCTCTGCGCAACCGCATTGAGCGCTGTATCAACCGCCTAAAGAACTGCCGCCGCGTCGCCACCCGCTACGATCACACCGCCAGCAGCTTCCTCGGCTTTGTCCAACTCGCCGCCATCCGCCTGTGGATCAGCTTTGTCCACGCCGCCTAATGATCGACCACCTCGAAACAGTGATGGGCTTGGCCGCAGTTCTTGCCGTCGAGCGGACAGCCGGCCAGTCTCAGCACGTTTTGCATACCCTGCCAGCGCACCATAGCGCTGCGAGGATGGCAAACGGTCCAGCCATTCTTGGTCTCGATCAGGCGCGGTTCATGGTGCGAAACCAGGTCGGGCCTGCCTCCGTCTAAGCCAGTCCCCACTTCTC
>JAQGHX010000057.1 GCA_028288745.1 Roseomonas sp.
TCGCGATAGCCGACATTCACCTCGTAGCGGTGGCGGTGGCGCTCGGTGATCTCGGCCTCGCCATAGACCTCCCGCACCAGGGAGCCCTCGGCCAGAGCAGCGGGGTAGGAGCCGAGCCGCATGGTGCCGCCCAGGTCGCCTTCCTTGCTGCGCTTCTCGCGGTCATTGCCACGCAGCCATTCGGTCAGCAGGCCGACCACCGGCTCGTCGCAGGGGCCGAACTCGGTGGAGGACGCCTTTTCGAGTCCCACCAGGTTCCGCGCCGCCTCGATCACCGCCATCTGCATGCCGAAGCAGATGCCCAGGAACGGCACCTTCTTCTCGCGGGCGAAGCGCACGGCCTCGATCTTGCCTTCCGCGCCGCGCTCGCCGAAGCCGCCGGGCACCAGGATGCCATGCACCCCTTCCAGTTGCGCCAGCGCGTTGGGCGCCTCGAAGACCTGGCTGTCCACCCACCGCAGGTTGACCTTCACGCCATGGTCGATGCCGCCATGGGTCAGGGCTTCCGATAGCGACTTATAGGCATCGAGCAGCGAGATGTACTTGCCCACCACGGCGATATTGACCTCGCCTTCCGGGTTGGTCAGGCGGTGGACGATGCGCTCCCAGCGCGACAGGTCGGGCTCGCCATAGGAGGACAGGCCGAAATGGCGCAGCACTTCGCGGTCCAGCCCTTCGGCATGGTACATCAGCGGCACGTTGTAGATGGGGGACGTGTCCAGCGCCGGGATCACGCTTTCCGGCCGCACATTGCAGAACAGCGCAATCTTGCGGCGCTCATTCTCCGGGATCGGCCGGTCGCAACGGCAGAGCAGGATCTGCGGCTGGATTCCCAGGCTCAGCAGCTCCTTGACGGAATGCTGCGTCGGCTTGGTCTTCAGCTCGCCGGCCGAGGAGATGTAGGGCACCAGGGTCAGGTGCATGAACAGGCTGCGCTGCGTGCCCAGTTCGTTATGCAACTGCCGCAGGGCTTCCAGGAAGGGCAGGCTCTCGATGTCGCCCACCGTGCCGCCCACTTCGATCAGCACGAAGTCCAGCCCGTCCACATCGGCCGTGGCGGCTTCCTTGATGGCATCCGTGATGTGCGGGATGACCTGGACGGTGCCGCCCAGGTAGTCGCCCCGGCGCTCCTTGGCGATCACGTCGGCATAGATGCGGCCGGAGGTGAAGGAATCACCTCTGGTCGCGTGCACGCCGGTGAAACGCTCGTAGTGCCCGAGGTCGAGATCGGCTTCTGCGCCGTCATCGGTCACGAAGACCTCGCCGTGCTGATACGGGGACATCGTGCCCGGATCGACGTTGAGATAGGGGTCGAGCTTACGAATGCGGACCTTGTAGCCTCTGGCCTGGAGCAGGGCGCCGAGGCTTGCAGCCGCGATGCCCTTGCCCAGAGAGGAAACCACGCCGCCGGTGATGAAAACGAACCGCGTCATGGGCGACCTTTCTACCAAGCCGCGCGGGTATCGGGAACCCGTCAGGACGGCATCGCTGATCATCTGCATCGCGCAGGGCTCCCGAAGCCCGGCGCGATGCGCTCACACAAAAAGGGCGCCGGAGGTGAGCCTCCCGCGCCCTTATTTCAGACCGCCAGGATGGGGCGGCGGGTCAGTTGGTCGGCACCGCGGGGGCCGCCGGCAGGGCGGGCTCGGCCGGTGCCGGCGCGGAGGCGGGCGGCACGTCCAGGATGGAATTGCGCTGCGACTGGCCGCGGCCCAGCAGCGCCAGTGCCAGGGCCAGCACCATGAACAGGGTCGCCAGCACGCCGGTGGAGCGTGTCAGCAGGTTGGCGGTGCCGCGCCCGGACATGAAGGACCCCATGCCCTGGGAGGAGCCGATGCCCAGCCCGCCGCCTTCACTGCGCTGCAGCAGCACGACGCCGATCAGCGCGAGGGTGACGAAGAGGTGCAGGACCAGCAGGATTGTCATCATGGCGGGCCGCTTCTAGCCGCGTTCAGGCCGATATGCCAGGGGAAGTAAACGAGCTTGCCGCCTCGGCTGCCATGCGAAAGGCGGTGGCCACCGTCGCGGCGCGCACGGCCGCGCGGTCGCCAGGGAAGACATGGCCTTCCACCCGCGCCGGCTGCCCCGCCAGCGCCACCCCGACATAGACCAGCCCGACCGGCTTGGTGGCCGTGCCGCCGCCGGGGCCGGCGATCCCGGTGGTGGAAATGCCCATGCCAGCGCCCGATTCGCGCGTGGCGCCCTCGGCCATGGCGGCCGCCACCTCGGCGCTGACGGCGCCCAGCCGCCCGATCAGGGCGGGGTCGACGCCGACGCTCCTGGTCTTCGCCTCGTTCGAATAGGTCACGTAACCCGCCAGCAGCGTGGCGGAGGAACCGGCGATGGCGGTTACCGCCGCCGCCACCAGCCCGCCGGTGCAGGACTCGGCCGTGGCCAGGGTCAGCCCACGGGCCTGCAAGGTATCCAGCAGCGCGGCGGCCTGGGCGAGAGTTTCGGGAGGCAGCATCTACAGGGTCACTCCCAGCCAGCGGGCGGCGAGCAGCAGGGCGGCGGCCAGCAGGCCCGCGATGATGTCGTCCAGCATGACGCCGTTCGCGCCGTGGCGCCGGTCGGCCCAGCCCACCGGGCCGGGCTTCAGGATATCAAAGAGGCGGAACAGCAGGAAGGCCAGCGCCACGCCCGCCAGCCCGCCCGCTGCCGGCAAAGCTGCCAGGGCGATGGATTGCCCGGCGCCTTCATCCACCACCACCCAGCTTGGGTCGGCCTTGGCCTCGGGCAGCCGCGCCAGTGCCCACCAGCCCAGCGCCGAAAGCAGCGCGGCCAGTAGCAGGCAGGCTTCCGGCCCCGCCAGCACGACCGGCAGCACCAGCGCCGAGCCCCAGGTGCCGGGGGCCGGGCGCAGAAAACCCACGCCCCCCATGCTGGCCATGAAGCGCGGGATGCTGGGGGCGGCGGCGCGGATGCCGCGGGGCAGGGGCGCGGGAAGCTCGGCCGGGCCGTTCATCGGGAGGCGGTGGCGGGGCGGGAGGGGTCGGACAAGGGCGTGCCCACCGGCAGCCAGGGCTTCAGCGGGTGGTCCAGCCCGGCGGTGGCGGGGTCCAGCGCGCGATAGACCACGGCATTCTCCACCACCCGCTGCACATAGTTGCGGGTTTCGGTGAACGGGATCTGCTCGATCCAGTCGATCATGTCGGCCCCGCCCTCCACCGGCGTCACGCGCGGGTCGCTATAGGTGGACAGCCATTCCTCCACCCGGCGCGGCCCGGCGTTATAGGCCGCCGCCGCCAGGGCCAGGTTGCCGAAGCGGGTGATCTGGTCCGCCAGGTACTGCCCGCCCAGTTGCATGTTGTGCGCCGGCTGGGTGGTGAGCCAGCCCAGTTGCGTCGGGATGCCCAGTTGCCGCGCGACCTGCGCCGCCGTGCCCGGTAGCAGTTGCATCAGCCCGCGCGCATTGGCCGACGAGACGGCGGAGGGGTCGAAATTACTCTCCTGCCGGCTGATGGCATAGATGAAGGCGGGTTCCGCCTCGCCCGTGGCAGTGGCGGGGTAGGGGGTGGGCCATCCTTCCGGCAGCAGCATCACCCCGTCGGCACCGGAGCGCCGGGCGATCCAGACCGCGTGGTCCGGCCGGCCGATCGTATTGGCCAACCGTGCCGTCAGCACCCGCGTCGCCGCGTCGGGCGCGGTTTCCTCCAGCCGCAGCAGGAAGGTGCGGGCGCGGGCGGTATCGCCCAGGTCAGCCAGCGTCACCACGGCGCGGACCAGTTCCTTGTCCAGGAAGGCACTGGCCATGGCGGCGCTGGGGGTGGCCGGCACCACGCCGGTGAGGCGCGCCGCCAGTTGCGGCGAGCCCTCGCCCAGCGCCAGGGCGGCGATCTGGCCATAGAAGCCGGTGGGCAGGGCGGCGGCCCCGGCATAGTGCTCGCGCGCCTCGGAGGCATGGCCCTGCGCCGCCGCCGCCCGCCCGCGCCAGTATGCGGCGCGGGACAGCGTGATGATGCTGTTGCTGCCCTGGCCCAGCAGAGCGAAATGCTTCGCCGCCAGGCCAGGGTCGTTCAACTTCCGCAGGGCGATGAAGCCGGCCAGGAACTCGGCGTCGTGCAACGGCTCGCCATGCTCTTCCTGCCCATGCTGGGCGGCGACGCGCCAGGCGGCGGCCGCGTTGTCCAGGCGCAGCAGCTTGCGGGCGAGCACCTGACGCTCCGCCCAGATGGCGCGGCCGGCGGCAGGGTTCAGGTCATGCTGCAACGGTTCGGCGGCCTGCCAGACGGCGGCGGCCTCGCTGTCGCGGTCCTTGCGGCGCAGGTAGCGGGCCCACTCGGCGGCCATGCCGAGGTCGGCCGGGCGGGCCGGCAGCCCCAGCTCGGCGCCCGGGCGCTCGGTGGCCAGGTCCAGCCGCTGCTCGGCGCTGGCACGGGCATCGGCGGGCAGCATCGGCACCACGCGCGCGGCGGCGGTGAATTGGCGGGCCCAGGCCAGCCGCCCGAACCGGGCGCGATGATCCTCGGCGGTCAGGAAGGCGGCGTTGCGAGCCAGGAAGACGGCTTCGTCCGGCGCATCGGCGGTGCCGTCCTGCCAGGCGGCCCGCAGGATGGGCAGAGGGTCGGCGCCCTGGCGCTGCCGTGCATCGGCCAGGGCCTGTGCCGCCGTCAGGCTGCGCGGCGTCTCGTGCGTATAGAGCCGCAGCACCAGGTCGTCGGTCGGCAGTAGCGGCAGCAATTCCTCGGCGCGCGCCAGCAGGGTGCCACGCGCCGGCCAGTCCGGGTTCGCGGCCAGGAAGGTGGCGATCTCCTCGGCCGAGGACATGCCGCGCACCTGCATGCGCATCCATTGCAGCAGCTTGGCGGCAAGCGGGTCGGCATTCACGGCCAGCGCCTGCGCGTCCGGCCAGCGCCCGGCGCCGGCGGCGGCCATGGCGGCGCGCCCGGCGGTGC
>JAQGHX010000061.1 GCA_028288745.1 Roseomonas sp.
ACCAAAATGATGCGGTCCCCCGACCGCGACGCAGAGGTAGCAGCTTGACGGTATCCCCACCAGGGGGATAGGAGCGAATATGGTTGAAACACATGTCCATGCTTCCCATCCCGAGATCGTCAAACGCCTCAAGCGGGCGGAAGGGCATCTGCGCTCGGTCGTCGAGATGATCGAGACCGGCCGGCCCTGCCTGGACATCGCCCAGCAGCTCCACGCCGTGGAGGCCGCGATCGCCAACGCCAAGCGCGCGCTGATCCATGACCACCTCGACCACTGCCTGGACAACGTTGTCGGCCCCGTTGCGCGGGCGGATCGCGGTCCGATCGACGCGTTCAAGGCGATCACCAAGTATCTCTGAAGGCAATGCGATGATCCCGTTCTCCGACCTGATCGCCCAGGGATCCGCCCATGCCTGGCTATTTATCCCATCGGCGATCCTGCTAGGGGCGCTGCATGGGCTGGAGCCGGGGCACTCTAAGACCATGATGGCCGCCTTCATCGTGGCGGTGCGTGGCACGGTGGGGCAAGCGGTGCTGTTGGGGCTGGCCGCGACAGCGTCCCATACCGTGGTGGTCTGGTCGATCGGCCTGGGCGGGCTGTATCTGTGGCAGGGCCTCGATGCCGAAGCCTCGGAGCCCTGGTTCCAGCTGGCATCCGCGGTGGCCATCATTGGTATGGCGTTGTGGATGTTGGCGCGGACGTGGCGTGACCAGCGCGACATGAAGCGCGTCGCGGGCGGGCATGACCACGGTAGCCAGTCGCATCCCCATGCGCATCCCCACGAGCACCATCACGGCGAGGAGGTCCGGCATATCGATACCGGGCACGGCGTGCTGGCGCTGGAGGTGTTCGAGGACGGCGTACCGCCGCGCTGGCGCCTGCGCGCCGAGAGCGGCCACGGCTGGGCGGCGCGCGACGTGGCGGTGGAAACCCTTCGCCCGGATGGCAGCCGGCAGAGCTTCGCTTTCGTCGAGCGCGAGGGCTACCTGGAAAGCGTCACCGAGATCCCTGAGCCACACGAATTCGAAGCCCGCCTGAGCCTGTCGCATGGAAGCCATTCTCACGACTACGACCTGCGCTTCACCGAGCATGACCATGGTGGGCACGGCCACGCGGAGCACGCTCACGAGGAACTGGCCGGGCTGTCCGTTGGCGGGGACGGCTATCAGGACGCGCACGAGCGGGCGCATGCCCGTGACATCCAGAACCGGTTCACCGACCGCAAGGTGACCACGTGGCAGATCGTGCTGTTCGGGCTTACCGGCGGCCTGATCCCCTGTCCGGCGGCGATCACCGTACTGCTGATCTGCCTGCAATTGCAGGAGGTCTCCCTCGCCGTCGTGCTGGTGCTGTGCTTCAGCATCGGGCTGGCGATCACCATGGTCACGATCGGCGCCGTCGCGGCCGTCGGCATGCGGCAGGTGTCGCGACGCTGGGCTGGTTTCGACAATCTGGTGCGCAAGGCGCCCTACGCTTCCGGAGCCCTCATCATCCTGGTCGGCCTTTATGTCGGCGCCAGCGCCGTGATGCAGCTCACGGCCTGAAAGGCAATTGCCCGATGTTGAGCGTGCTCGCCAGCCGCACTTATCGGCACCTGTTCCTGGCGCAGGTCATCGCTCTGGTGGGCACCGGGCTTGCCACCGTCGCCCTCGGCCTGCTGGCCTACGAACTGGCGGGGGCCGATGCGGGCTTGGTGCTGGGTACCGCCCTGGCCATCAAGATGGCGGCCTATGTCCTCGTGGCGCCGGTGGCTGGTGCCTTCGCCGACCGGCTACCGCGGCGTACCATGCTGGTGGCGCTGGACCTCGTGCGCGCCGCCGTCGCGCTGCTGCTGCCTTTCGTGGATGCGGTGTGGCATGTCTATGTGCTGATCTTCGTGCTGCAATCAGCATCAGCGGCTTTCACGCCGACTTTTCAGGCTACCATTCCGGACGTGCTGCCCGATGAGGCCGAGTATACCCGCGCCCTATCGCTGTCCCGCCTAGCCTACGACATGGAAAGCCTCGTCAGCCCGATGCTGGCCGCGGCGCTGCTCACCGTCATCAGCTTCCACAACCTCTTCGCCGGGACGGTGGTCGGCTTCCTGGCTTCGGCGGCGCTGGTGGTGTCGGTTGCGCTGCCCAGTCCGAAGTCGTTGGAGAAGCCCGGCATCTACGACCGGACCACGCGCGGCATGCGGCTTTACCTGGCCACGCCGAGACTGCGCGGGCTGCTGGCTCTGAACCTCGCCGTCGCGGCGGCGAGCGCGATGGTGATCGTCAACACGGTGGTGCTGGTGCAGGCCGGTTTCGGATTGAGTCAGCGCGCCACGGCCCTGGCCCTGGCGACGTACGGCACCGGTTCCATGCTCGCGGCGCTGCTGCTGCCGCGCCTGCTCGACCATAGGCCCGACCGGCCGGTGATGCTGGCGGGCGGTGGACTGCTGGTCCTCGGGCTGCTGGGAGGCGTGCTGGCGGGAAGCTATACCCTGCTGCTCCCGGTGTGGTTCCTGCTTGGGCTGGCCAATTCCATCACCCAGACGCCGACCGGGCGACTGTTGCGGCGCTCCGCGGTTCCCGCCGACCGTCCGGCATTATTCGCGGCACAGTTCGCCCTGTCCCACGCTTGCTGGTTGCTCACTTACCCGCTCGCGGGTTGGGCGGGCCCGCGGCTTGGCTTCGGGGTGACCTTCGCGCTGCTCGGGGGGGTGTCCGCTATCGCCGTGGTCGTCGCCACTCGCCTCTGGCCAGCCTCGTCGGAGGCTTTGGTCGAGCACGAGCATCCGGGACTGTCGCCCGGTCATCCCCATTGGCGGGAGGGTGTTCCCAAGTCATTTGGTACCAGGCACGCGCATGTCGCTGTCGCGGACGACCTGCACGCCTTCCGCCCAACCTGACCATCGGCTGCTCGTCATGGGGGATCCGCTTACCTCTGTGAGCCCTGCGCGTTCACGATGCTGATACTGCGTGACTACATGGATACGCCAATCCTGGCATCGTTGGTCACCTCGATGCCTCTCCCAGGTTCATGACCCCGAAGAGCCACATCCGTCCGCAGTTGAATCCGCCACCACATCGACCCAACGGCCTTATGCGGACAAGCGACCTCATTCGGCCTGAGACGGGGATCTTGGATCATATCCTTCGGGTGAGCGGAACCGCTCGTCCCACGCCAGTCCCACGGGAGTTCCGGGGGGCATCGGCTACTATGAGGGGAAATCGTGGAAGGACGTCCTCGCTGGAAACAGCCGATGTCCCTCGAAGCTCATCAATGCCGGCCGTTGAGGCGCCCCAATCGGCAACCTACGAATCTGGGGGGCAGGAGTTCGAATCTCTTCGGGCGCGCCCGTCTTTCCTGAGAGTTATCAGGACGGTACCGCAAGTCCGGCAGAGATGCCGGGCTTTTCGCGTTTGGGTGGCCCACGCAGGTCCCACGAAAGGCCGTGGAGGCATCGAGCGAAGGACCATCCTGGCTGGTTCCAGCCGCGATCGAATCGCTGCCATGCTTTTGCGTGTC
>JAQGHX010000084.1 GCA_028288745.1 Roseomonas sp.
GGCAGCCGGCGCCGTGGCCGGTGCGCCGGGGCGGGCCGCCTGCAACATCGCTGCCGCCTGCTCGGGCTTCATCAGGCCAAGGCGCACGGCATCGTCCAGCAGCTTGCGCTGCGCGGCTTCCAGCATGGCTGGGCCACGCATTGTCTGGCCTGGCGCGGCGCGCAGATCGACATACAACATGCCGCCGAACGCGGCGGCCTCGGCCTGCTGCTCGCCCTCAGTGCGCAGCAGCAGCAGGGTCTCGCCGCCTTCCTGGCGCGCCTCGATGCCGGAAAGCCCGGTCAGCCGGCGCACCGTGGTCAGGTCGAAAGGATATTGCCCGCGCAGCCGAAGCTCGTAGCCCGCCGGGACTTTCCGCAGGCTGTAGCTGGGAATATTGCCCAGGTGCAGCACGACGCGGCCACGGTCGGCATGCTGGCCGGTTCGCACGCGCACGGCCGGGGCGTCGGGCGCCGGTTGGGCCAGGACCGGCCAAGCCAGGTGGGTCAGCAGCGTGCTGGCCAGCAACAGGTGGCGGCGCATGGGTTTCACTCCCCGCCGCCTTCGGCGTCGGTTTTGGCCCGGGCGGCGTCGCGCAGTTGCTCCTCCATCTGGTCGAAGCTGGGCTGCAGCTTGGTCGGCACCGACTGGCGCCCGACCTCGACGCAGATCTGCGGCGAAAGATTCTGCAGGTAGCTGGTGATCACCGCGCGGGCGACATCCAGCATCCGCCGCTCCTCCTCGAAGATGGATTTCAGCCGGGCCGCCATCGGGCCGACGAGACCATAGGACAGGAAGACGCCGAGGAAGGTGCCGACCAGCGCGGAGCCGATCATGCGGCCCAGTACCTCGGGGCTTTCCGAAATGGCGCCGAGCGCCTTGATGATGCCGAGCACGGCCGCGACGATTCCGAGAGCGGGAAAGGCGTCGGCCACCGTCTGCAATGCCTTGGCGGGTTTGATGTCCTCGGCCGCGCGCTTCTCAATGGCGGCTTCCATCATCTCGCCGACCAGATGCGGGTCCTTGTTGTTCAGCGTGATGGTGCGCATCGTGTCGCAGACCAGCCCGCTGACCGCCGCATCGCGTGCGATGCGGGGATAGCGTGAGAAGATCGGCGAGCTGTCGGGCTTCTCGATATGTTTTTCCAGCTTCGCCGCGCCTTCTTTCTGGTGCGTGCGCAGCAGCAGGTAGAGCAGGCTCAGCAGGTCGCTGTAATCAGTCCGCTTCCAGCGCGAGCCCTTGAAGACCTGGCCCAGCGACTTCACCACCTTGGCCATGCCGGCGCCATCGCTGGAGATCAGCATCGTCATGATGCCCGAGCCGCCGATGATGATCATTTCCGGCCCGGCGGCATGGAGGATCACGGCCAGATGGCCGCCGGCGATGAGATAGCCGCCGAAGATGGCGACGAAGACTCCGATAATTCCGGCGATCTGGATCATCGATGGGTGGCCCTGCCTGTGGACGATGCGGTCGGCCCGGGGGCCCGATATCTTCTCTCTTATCATTTCGCATCGCGCTCTGCTATACGCATTTTTCGCATAGACAGCATTGGAGACCCCGTATGCCCAGACCGGTTGCCCTGCCGGAGAACCTCCTCCGCGCCCCGCCCGCCCAGGAAGGCGCTGCGGCGCCCGAGACGCTCGGCCGCTACAGCGTGCCGCGCCACGTCACCCGTGCGCTTCGCAGCGCGGCGGAGAGCACCGGTGTCGGCTTCGGCGTGCTCGCCGCCAAGGCGGCGATCGAGAGCGGCTTCCAGCCCGCCGCGCAGGCGCCGACCTCCTCGGCGCGCGGGCTGTTCCAGTTCATCGACCAGACCTGGCTTGACGCGGTGCGGAAGCACGGCGCGGCGCATGGGCTGGGCAAGGAGGCCGGGACCATCACCCAGGGCGCCGCCGGCCGCCTGACGGTGGCCGAGCCCGCCGAGCGCGCCCGCATCCTGGCGCTGCGCGACGACCCTGAGATCTCCGCCCGGCTGGGCGCCGAGCATCTGAAGGATGTCTCGGACGCGCTGGCCCCGGTCCTGGGCCGCAAGCCGGATGTGGGCGAGTTGTATCTCGGCCATTTTCTCGGCACCGGCGGCGCCACACGGGTTCTGCGCGCCGTCGCCGGGGACCCCACCCGCGCGGCGTCCGACCTGCTGCCCGAGGCGGCGCGGGCGAACGCCGCCATGTTTCGCGGGGCCGATGGCGCGCCGCTTTCCGCCGTCCAGTTCCTCGACAATATCCGTGGCAAGGTGGGCCGGGTCTATGCGCAGCTCGGGCTCGCGGTGCCGGTGGGAGCGGTCGAGTTCACCCCCGTCCCCGCCGGCACCGGGGCCGCGCCGGGCGCCGCCATTGCCAGTGCCGAGCCCTTCTGGTGGGGCAGCGGTTCCCCCGCCCGCGTCGCCCATGCGCAGGAGCGGATGATGGCCTCGGCCCTGGTGGAGGTCTTCAACCGGATGGGCCGTGGCCAGGCGGCGCAGGAGGCGGGGTCCAGCCCTGGCGAGGGCACTACCTTGCCCGCCGCCCTGCTGGAATCCTTGCGGGATGGCGGCGTGCCTGAAGGGGCCGGGGCGGCGCGCCGCGCCTATGCGGGCAGCACGCCGTAAGGCCGCTTCAGCCGGTGGCCGAGAGGCGCTGCCGGCGTTCCTGCTCCAGCCGCACGTCGCCGCCATGGTGGCGGCCGGCGGCGTAGCATTGCCGCACGGCCACCAACATCAGCCGCGAATGCTGCCACGACAGTGGCGCACCCGGCATGGGTTCCTGCAGGGTGGTGTCGATCACCGCCAAGCCGCCGTCGAACTGTTCCAGCATGAAATCGCGGCTGCGGCCGGCCAGCCCGTCGCGCCGGCCCAGCGCTGCGGCCTTCGCCATCGCTGCCTCGCCGGTCGCGGGCCAGTGGGTATCGGAGGGGGAGGGCTGGAGCATGGCGCACGCCTTCTGCGGGGTCTGGGGTGCTCATTCCTCGCAGGGGCGCGGGGCCCCGTCAATTATTTTTCGCATAAAGGCGGTATGTTTGCGAAAATTTGCCGAAAATTTGCTTCTGCCCCCGAAGCTGGCGTTTGGAAAACCCACCCTCGCGGAGCATTGCCATGCCGCAGCAGCGCCAATACGGCTTCAGTCTGCTCACCTCCACCGCCCTGCTCGGCATCACCGGGGCCGCCACGGTCCTGGGTGCCATGCCTGAACTGACGACCCTGCCCGATCTGGTTGGCGCCGCGCCGCTGGCCCTGCTGGGCGCGGCCGTCTGGCTGCGCCGCCGGCGGGAGCACCGCATCGCCGCGCGTCTGCGCAACCTGCGGCTGACCGTCACCCTGCCCATGCCGCCCGCGGGGATGCGGGGGGACACGCTGGTCTTCCAGCCAGCCGGGCACCGTGCCTGGTGCGCGCCCTGCGGCGCCTGGCAGATCGAGATGGAGCGGGACGGCGGCCCTGACCTGCCCTGGCACCTGTCGCTCGCCCGCCGCGACGGGACGATGGACCCCCTGCCGCTGGCCCATGCGGCGTCCCTGGATGCAATGCTGACCCTGGCGCGCCGGCTACTGCCGGGCATGGTGCCGCCGCCCCTGGCCGGGCTGCTGGACGGGGATCTGTCCTTTCCGCTGCTGGGCCTGCCCGACGGCGCGGGGCGCGGCATCATGGCCTTGGCGGAAGGGGGCTATGCATTGCAGGCGGCGGAAGGCTGCCGCGCCATCGCGCCCGAACTGGCGGAGATCCTGCTCTGCCGTGGCAATACCGTGCCCGCCACGCCGTTCTGAGCCGTATCGGCCGGCGGCGCCGCGTCGCGGTGCCGCCGGCCGGTTCTAGCGCCGGAAGGCGTCGCGCCGCCCCGCGATCTCCTGCGTGATGGCCAGGGCGGAAAGCGGCTCCATCTGCGCCATGATGGGGCCGGCCTGCCGCTCCGGGATCTTCAGCAGGATGGTGGCGGCGCGCGGCGGTTCCAGCTTGTCCAGCACCTTCGCCGCCTGCTGTGGCCGCATGTTCACATAAAGCGCCACCAGCGCGTCGATATCGGCCTCGGCCGCCGAACCTTCCCGCACCACCAGCCGCTCCACCTCCTCCCGCAACCTGGTGAGCTCGGTGATCTGCGCGCGTGCCATGCCCTCGGCGGCCTGCACGCGGGCCTCGCGCAACTCCAGCGTCCGCTCCCGCCGGTCCACTTCCGCCTGCCGGCGGCCGACCTCCAGCAGCAGCCGGCCTTCGCCCGGGCGGTCCTCGCCCAGCGGGTTGGGACGCGCGGGCCCGGCCAGGGTCGCGGAGATGCGGGGCAGGGCCACCACGCCCTCCCGCAGCGGCACCGGCCGGTCCGGCACGAGGGGGGCCACGGCCGTCGCCGCGGCGGCGGGCCAGGGCGGCAGCAGTTCCGACAGCCCCGCCAGCCGCCCGGGCACCAGCGCCGCGAGGCCCAGCGCCACCAGCGGCAGCCCCAGGCGCGGCCCGAACAGGCGGGCGCGCCAGGAAGCCCGGGTCACCCGGAATGGTTCCTGAATGATCATGGGTGCAATCTCCTCAGGCTCAATCGAGCGTCAGGCGGAACACCCGCCGCTCCGGCTGGGCCGGAGCCGGGGCGGGGGCGACGGGGGGGTAGATCAGCTCGGCGGCCAGCAACCGCTCCACCGCGACCGCGGCCATGCGGTCGGTCAGGTCGGGCGCCGGCTCCAGTAGATTCAGGGGCGGCGGCGCGTGAGCGAGCACGGCCTGCAGCACCGGCGGGGCGCGGCCGGCCAGCCGCTCGGCCAGCCCCAGGGGCTCTGCCAGCTCGCGCGGCGGCGCGGCGGCACGTGCGGTCTGCAGCTTGCGGTTCAGCCGCAGCGCCTGGTCCAGCCGCGTGGCCACTTCCTCCGCCTGGCGGGATGCCGCCGTCAGCTCCTGCGCCACGCGGCGGCAGGCGGTGATCTTGCTGTCCACCTCGCCAATGCCGTCCTTGACCTTCTGGACGATGCCGCCCGCCGAGGCATCCAGCCGCTTCGAGGCGGCGTCGATCTGCCCGACCACGTCGCCGGCGGTGTCGAGCGCGGTGCGCAGCCGGCCCATCCGCCGGTAGAGCATGGCGATCCAGCCCGCCTGCGCGGCCAGCACCGCCAGCGCGGCGGCATCGAGGATCTGTACGAATGTCATGGGATTCTCCTCAGCCATCCAGGGCGGGCAGGTCGCCCGGCCAGTCCTTTTCAATCACGCACTCCTCGACGCGCAGCACGATGCGATCGTCTTTCGCAGCCATCAGCGCGCGGCAGACCATCAGCCCCTGGCAGAACACGTCGAGCGGCTCATCCTGCCGCCGGTCCAGTTCCACCACCGAGCCGGGCTGCCAACTGGCGACCTCGCCGAAGGACATGGTCCGGCTCTCGATCACCGCCGTCAGGTCGGCGCTGGCGCGGGGCAGTTCCTCGGCCAGGTGGCTGCGCCAGATGGTGTCGCCGCCGACCTTTTTGCCCAGCACTTCCTGGCTCAGCAGGTCACGCACCGGCTCGATCGAGGCATAGGGCAGCAGGAAGTCGATATGCCCGCCGCGCCCTTCCATGGTGATCTCGGCCCGGAAGGTGAGTGCCGCGGCGGTGGGTTTGGTGATCAGCGCGTAGCCCGGCGTGATCTCGAACCGCTCCAGCCGGAAGGTGGCGGGGGAGACGGCCTCGAAGGCGCGGCTCATGTCCTGCGTCAGCAGGCCCACGAACTTCTCCACGAAGGCGCGCTCGATCGGTGTGTAGGGGCGGCCCTCGATGGGCTGCACCGCGTTGCGCCGCCCGCCCAGCAGGATGTCGACGATCGAGCCGATCAGCCGCGAGTCGAGCGCGGCAAGGCAATAGCCGTCCCATTCTTCGATGCGGATGATGCCGATCATCGCTGGCAGGGTGATAGTGTCGAGGAAGGCGCCGACGCGCACGGGGCGCATGCGGTCGATCAGCGCATCGGCGTTGTCGGCGGTGAACTTGCGGATGCTGGTGGTCATCAGGCGGGCCAGGCGGTCCACCACGATGTCCAGCATCGGCAGCTTCTCGTAGCGCACCGCGCCGCCGACCAGCGCCTCCATGCCGCTGCGGGCGACCTCCGGCTCGGCGGCCTCGGGCCCGCCGAACAGGTCGTCGATGTCGCCCTGGCCCATGGCGATGCCGGCGGCGCCCCAGTCGGCCATCGGGTCGTCGGCCGGCGCCGCCCCCCCGGCGGGCGCGGGGTTGCCGAAGGGGTCCTCGGCGGGGATCTCTTCCGTGCCGCTCATGCTCAGGCCACCACGAAGCCGGTGATCAGCACGTCGCGCACCCGGCCCTCGCCGAGCAGCAGGTCCATCCGGCGCAGCAGGTCGCCGCGCAGCCGGTCCATGGCCAGCGCGCCTTCCAGCTCGCCATCGCGCAGCGTGCGCAGGTAGAGGATGAGGCTGTCATAGATGCGCGGGCTCATCAGCTCGGGCGGCGGCTGGTCGGGGTCACCGGTCACCTCCATGGCCAGCTTCAGGCGAAGCTGCCGGGGGCGGCCGCCATTGGGCAGCGTCACCGTCATCTCCGGCACATCGACGAAGATGGGGCGCGTGGATGCGCTGCCGGGCGTGGCGGCGGCCTCGCCGGATTCGCCGCCCGATATGATTTTTCGCACAGTGTCGGAGACGCCGGGCACGAAGGCCCATGCCGCAGCCCCGCCACTGCCGAGCAGCAGCAGGGCCGCGGCACTGAAGAGCAGCATACGGCCACCTCTCGATCTGGTTTTTTTCGCAATAGCGTTAGCGTCAGTGGCCGACATGGCGGGGATCTCCCGGCGGATGCGATTTTTCGCGCGACAAGTGGGGCGGGGGCAGATATAACCCGATGCGCTTTCGCATTCCATGCCAAAAACACGCGGCGCCGAAGACAGTGCGATCCGCCGGGTCCCGGTACGGGTTTATGCGAAAGATGGACGGCCAGAACGGGACGACAGGTATCGATGCAGCAAGTCAGCACCCTCCGACCTGGTTTCGACCTCGGTAGCCTGGGCTCGGCGCTCGCCCGGCTTGGCCCGGCGAAACTCGGCGCCATGGCGGTCGTGGCCGCCGCCGCCATCCTGGCCGTTGTGTTGGTGGCCCGCGCGCCGCAGGCCACCAATGGTCTACTGTATGCCGGGCTGGAACCCTCGGAAGCCGGCAGGATCGTCGCCCGGCTGGAGGAGATGAAGGTGTCGGTGGACGCGCGCGGCGACGGCACCGTCATGGTGCCGGCCGACCAGGTCGCGCGGCTGCGGATGCAACTGGCCAGCGAGGGCCTGCCGCGCCAGGCCGGTGCCGGGTACGAACTGCTCGACCAGGCCAACCCGATGCAGATGACCTCTTTCATGCAGCGCATCCAGCGGGTGCGGGCGCTGGAGGGGGAGCTGGCGCGCACCATCATCACCATGCAGGGCGTGCGCACCGCGCGGGTCCATATCGTCCTGCCCGAGCGTGAGAGCTTCTCGCGCGATGCGCCGCCGCCCACCGCCTCCGTCACCGTCACGACGCAGGGCGGGCAGCGGCTGGGCTCCTCCCAGGCCGCCGCCATCCGCCTGCTGGTCGCCGGCGCGGTGCCGCGGCTGCGGCAGGAGGATGTCTCGGTCGTCGATCCGTCCGGCATCGTGCTGGCCGCCGATGGCGGTGCCGGCGCGGCGGCGGGGCGGATCAGCGAGATGCGCGTGGCGCAGGAACAGGCGCTGCAGAAGGCGGTGCTCGATCTGCTGGAACCGCTGGTCGGCCGCGGCAAGGTGCGCGCCATCGCCGCCGTCGATATCGAGGGCGCCCGCACCGTGGCGCGGCAGGAAACCTTCGACCCGATGAGCCAGGTGGAACGCGGCCGCCAGAGCCAGACCGAGACCGAGAGCAGCGAGGACGGGCGGGGCCAGCAGCCGGTGACGGTGGGGCAGAACCTGCCCAACCAGCAGACCGGCAACAATGCCACCCGCAGCGCCACCACGTCCCAACGCAATAACGAGACCATCAATTACGAGATTTCCTCGACCGTGGAGGAAACAACGCGCGAGCCCGGCGCGGTGCGCCGCGTCAGCGTCGCGGTGGTGGTCGATGGCATGACCGGCACGGATGGCAATGCCCAGCCCCGGCCCAAGGAAGAACTCGACCGCTTGGCCGCGCTGGTGCGCTCCGCTGTGGGTTTTGACGAACGGCGCGGCGACCGCGTGACGGTCGATACGCTGCGCTTCATCCCGGACGAAGGCCTGGGCAGCCTGGCCTCGGGCGAGGCGGACGGGGCCATGAGGGTGAGCACGACCCAGCTTGTGCTGGCGGGGCTGCTGCTGGTGGCGAGCCTGGGCACCATCCTGTTCCTGATGCGCCGCCGCAGCACCCGCCTCCGCCGCCTGGCCGACGACCTGGCCGTCGCCGAGGCCGTCGCCGCCGCAGAGGCCGCCATGGCGCTGGACCCGATGGAGGAAGCCATCGCCACGGTGGGCCAGGACATCCAGATCCGCATCTCCTCGCTGAATGCGCTGAACGAACTGATCGACCAGCGGCCGGATGAGGCCCTGGCGGTGGTACGGCACTGGATCCAGGAAGGAATTTCGGCATGAACGGCACGTCGCGCCCCTACCTGCCCCCCTCGATCGGCGCGCTGATGGCGGGGGAGGACGGCTCCGCCGCCGCGCGCCGGCAGGCAGAGGACCGGATGCGCAACGCCGCCTTCGATGCCGGCCGCAAGAACGGGCTGGAGGAAGGCTTGGTCCAGGGCCGCGCCGATGGCGCCGCGATGGCCGGGGCCGAGGCCGCGCGGCACCTGGATGCCGAGGCGGCGCGCCGTTCCAGCCAGGGCGCCAACCTGGCCGCCCGGGCGCTGGAGGCCTTGCTGACCGCCCGTGCCGAGGACCGCCGCACGATGGATGCCGACACGCGGGCGGCCGTGCTGGCGGCACTGGAGGCCGTGCTGCCCACGCTGATGGCCCGCGCTGCCGGAGCCGAGATTGCTGACCTGGTCGTCGCGGCGCTGAATGAGCGCGGCGACGACATCATCCTGCTGACGGCCCACCCGGACACGCTGGAGGCCATGCGGCAGGAG